>JBGATT010000015.1:0-34157 GCA_044229035.1 Gemmatimonadaceae bacterium
GGAGGAGCAGGGGTTCATCACCGCCGAACAGGCCGCGGCGGCGAGGGCCGAACCGCTGCGCACGGCGCCGAACCTCGGCATGTCGGTCTCGGCGCCGTACTACGTCGACGCCGTGAAGGCGCGTCTCGATCGCGCCGGGATCCCGGTGACCGACGGCGGCTACGTCATCACGACGACGCTCGACCCGGCACTGCAGCGGCAGGCGACCGTCGCGCTCGTCGAAGGGACCGCCGCGGTCGAGGCGCGCGCCGGGTACCGTCACCGCACCTTCGCCAACAAGCCGCGCGGCAGCACCGACTACCTGCAGGGCGCGCTGGTGGCCATCGACCCGCAATCGGGCGACGTGCGCGCGCTCGTCGGTGGGCGCAACTACCAGGAGTCGCAGTTCAATCGGGCCACCAACGGCGTGCGGCAGCCCGGGTCGACCTTCAAGCCGATCGTCTATGCCCGAGCCGTGCTCGACTCGATGCCGCCCAACGCGATCGTCGCCGACGACCCCCTCGAGATCGCGTACGACGGCCAGGTGTATCGCCCCAAGAACGCCGACGGAGAGTTCCTCGGCCCGCTGACGTTGCGGCAGGCCCTCGCGCGCTCGCGGAATCCCGTCGCGGTGCGGCTCTGGGAGCAGCTCGGGGCCGACTCGGTGATCGCGCTCGCGCAGCGCATGGGACTCTCGGCCCCCATCGCCCCCTATCCGTCGAGCGCGATCGGGGCGTCGGTGGTGCGACCCATCGATCTCGTGAGCGCCTTCACGGCGATCGCCAATCTGGGCGTCGCGGTCGAGCCACGCTTCATCGTGCGCGTCGAGGATCCGGCCGGTCGCACGGTGCATGGCGAGGCGGTCCGCTTCCGCGCCCCGGCGATGGACTCGAGCGTCGCCTTCGTGGTGCGCGAGATGATGCGCGAGGCGGTGGAGAGCGGGACCGCGACGGCAGTGCGCCGCTATCTCCCGGCGAGCGTCGCGGTGGCCGGCAAGACCGGCACCACCGACGACAACACCGATGTCTGGTTCGTGGGGATGACGTCGAACATCGTCGCTGGCGTCTGGCTCGGCTTCGACCGGCCGCGGCCGATCACGCCCGGCGCCGCAGGAGGCACGCTCGCCGCGCCGATCTTCGGGCAGATGCTCGCCCGCTGGAGCGGACTCACCACTGACGCCTGGGTGGCGCCGAGTCGGGTCGTCGCAGCGGAGCTCGACCGACAGACTGGCCTGCTCGCGGAGCCGGAGACGCCACCGGAGCGCCGCTACCTCGAGTACTTCGTCCCAGGGACCGAGCCGGCCGCGCTGCGTATCGATGCGCGTCGGCTGTTCCGCGCGGGGCCCATCGTCGGCTTCTGATCGGGTCGAGGGTGTGACCCGCACACGACAGGTGTGATGCAGGTCCTGTAGCCCCGGGGCCTCCCGAACATAGGTTTGAGGGGTACTTGTGCGGTGAAGCTCTGGCCGTTCAGGGCCCGAGGGTCACCGGAGTGCGCAACTCGTCGAGGTGCCGATGCGAGGGTTCGGAGGGATCGCGATGGCGCTCGTGCTGGCCGTCGGATGCGGGCGCGGCTCGTCGGGGCAGGGTGGTGCGGCCGATTCGACGGTCGCGTCTTCCGCGCCTGACGACCTCGGGGCAGTCGTACCCGCCACCCCCTTCGACTCGTCCTCCCCGGTACCCGCGCCGGCGCCGGCCAAGGCCCCGGCCAAGGTCCCGGCGACCGTCGCGCCGACGCCGCCTGCTTACGACTCGGCCTTCGGGCCCTCCTTCACCGTCGATTCGACGGGGAAGGTGACGCCGATCGGCAAGAAGAAGCCCTGACCCACGACGCCACACCCACCGTGACGCCTCTCTCCTCGCTCCGCGTTCCCGCGCTCATCCTCTTCGCCCTCTCCGCCGCGTGCGGCGGCGGAGGCACCGAGCCGCCGACCCCCGCCAACGTCGTTGCCGTGACCGCGAACCCGCTCGCGAGTGCGGTCGTCGGGTCGGTCGTCGCCAGCGCACCGACCTTCGAAGTCCGCTCCACCGGCGGTCGCGCCCTCGCCGGCATCCCGGTGAACGTGGTCGTGACCGCGGGCGGGGGATCACTCACCGGGGCGCCGTCCGTGACGCTTGCCGGGCCGACCTCGATCGGGCAGTGGACGCTCGGCACCACGGCCGGCGACCAGACGGTGACGGTCACCGCCGCCGGTCTGACGCCGCTGGTCTTCACCCTCCCGGCTGCGGCCGGCGCGGCGACACAGCTCGCCGTGCTCGACGGCGACGACCAGTTCGGGTCGCAGAACAGCGTGACCTTCGCACCACTACGCGTGCGCGTGCGGGACCAGTTCAACAACAACGTCGCGGGCGCGACCGTCAACTGGGCGGTCGATGCGGGCGGTGGCTCGCTGGCGGGTGGCGCGACTTCGAGCGTGACCGATGCGAATGGGATCGCGACCGCACCGGCTTGGACGCTCGGCACGATCGCCGCCGGCGAGCAGGCCGTCGTCGCCTCGCTCGGTGGTCTCACCGCGCGATTCACCGCGTCGGTGCAGCGCGCGCCCGCGACGATCTCGGTGGAGAGTTCGCCCGCCGCGACGGCGACGGTGAATGCAGACATCGCACCGGCACCCAGCTTCGCCGTGCGCGACTCGAGCGGGAACGCCCTGCAGGGAATTCCGCTGGCCGTGACGCTCACCGCTGGCAATGGATCGCTCACGGGCGCGCCGACCGTCTCGGCGGCCGGTACGACAACCGTCGGGACCTGGCGCATCGGGACGACCGTCGGGACCAACACGGTCTCGGTCTCCATCCCGGGGGCGGCGCACGTGACCGCGCGCAGTTGGTCTGTGACCGGCTTGGCCGGTCCGGCGGCGGCGATGCTCGTCATCGCCGGTTCCAACCAGACGGCGCTCGCTGGCGCGGCGGTCACCACGGCGCCGCGGGCGCGTGTCACCGACGCGTTCGCCAATCCGCTCGCCGGCCTGCCGGTGACCTGGACGGTCACGGCGGGCGGCGGCACGCTCGGCGGCGCGGCGACGGTGAATACGGACGCGAACGGATTCGTCGATGCGCCCACTTGGACGCTCGGCCGCCGCGGCGGGACACAGGCGCTGACAGCGTCGCACAACGCCGTCTCGGCGCAGTTCCCGGCCTTCATCCAGACCGCTTACACCGTGGACGTGCGTTTCTCCGGCACGCCGCCCACCGGTGCGGTCGCGCAGGCCTTCGCCGACGCCCAAGCGCGCATCATGGCCATGGTCACCGGCGACATCCCTGACATCGTCGTGCGCTCGCTGACGAGCGCCACACAGCCGTTCAACGTCGCCGATTGCGGCGTCTCCGGCGTGACGGGCTCCATCAACGAGACGGTCGATGATGTCGTGATCTTCGCCGCGGTGGACTCCATCGACGGTGTCGGGCGTGTCCTCGGCTCGGCCGGTCCCTGCCTTGTCCGCAACACCTCGAGCATGGCGGCGCTCGGCATCATGAAGTTCGACCGGGACGACCTCATCAATCTCGCGAACGCCGGCCGGCTGAATGACGTCATCACCCACGAGATGTTGCACATCGTCGGCATCGGCACCAACTGGCGCGCCCGTGGCCTCCTCGCGGACTCGGGTCTCGCGACCGTCCGCGTGACCGGTGCCCTGGCGGCGCAAGCGTGCGTCGACGTCGGCGGCGGCGCGGTCTGCCCCGGCTCGGTGCCGGCGGAGAACTGCCTCGACCTCGCGCCCGGGACCAGTTGTGGTCAGGGGACCATCAACTCGCATTGGAAGGAGAGCACCTTCCGCACCGAGCTCATGACCGGATACGCCGGTGCGACCAACCCGCTCTCCCGCATCACCGTCCAAGGCATCGCCGACCTCGGTTACACGGTCAACGTGCTCGCGGCGGATCCGTACACCGTGCCCCCGCCGACGCTCATGGCGATGCTGCGCATGGAGGGGGACGTCCCGACGGCCGAGGCCGAGATCCGGCTCGCCGAGCCGATCCAGCCGAAGTACGCGATCGACCCCTCGGGCCGCCTCCGCCGAGTCCTGAGATGATGTGAGCGCACGGGGTTCGCGGGTTGCCGCGGACCCCGCCGTCCCTCAACTTTGTCGCGATGGACGCCTCCGGCGTCCGCCACCGCGCATTGGGGGATCCGGCACTGCCCAGTTTCTGCCCGAACTGTGGGGCACCTCGTGAGGACGATGCCGCGTTCTGCGCGCGGTGCGGCCGCAATTTCACCGAGGAGTTCAAGGGCACGCCGATCGACCAGATCGAGGACGCGTCCGAGGTGTTCCTGCGCCTCCGCGCCGCCATCGGCGACCGGTACGCCATCGAGCGAGAGCTCGGCAAGGGCGGCATGGCGACCGTCTACCTCGCGCGCGACATCAAGCACGACCGCGAGGTCGCGATCAAGGTGCTGCACCCCGAGCTCTCGGCGTCGATCGGCGCCGACCGCTTCGAGCGCGAGATCCGGCTCGCCGCCAAGCTGCAGCATCCGCACATCCTCGGGCTCTACGACTCCGGCGACGCCGACGGGCTGCTCTACTACGTGATGCCCTTCGTGCGGGGCGAGGCGCTCCGCGACCGGCTCGATCGCGAAGGGATGCTCCCCGTCGAGGACGCGCTCCGCATCACGCTCGAGGTCTGCAGTGCGCTCCACTACGCGCACGAGCAGGGGATCGTCCACCGCGACATCAAGCCCGAGAACATCCTCCTCTCGGGGGAGCACTCGCTCGTCGCCGATTTCGGGATCGCGCGTGCGGCGAACGACGCGTCTGGGCAGAAGCTCACCCAGACCGGCATGGCGGTGGGGACGCCGGTGTACATGGCGCCCGAGCAGTCGACGGGGGACCAGGTCGGGCCGACTGCCGACATCTACTCGCTCGGCTGCATGCTCTACGAGATGCTCGCCGGCGAGCCGCCCTTCACCGGGGCCAACGCGATGGCCATCATGGCGAAGCACCTGATGGAGCAGGTGCCGAGCGTGCGCGTGGTGCGGAACACGGTGCCGATGGAGGTGGAGGAGGCGATCTTCCACGCGCTGGCCAAGGCGCCGGTGGACCGGCCGAGGACGGCGCAGGCCTTCGCCGAGATGCTCGGCGACACCGGGCGAAGCTCCGGCGGACGTCGCGCGATGCGGCCGACGTCCGCTGGGCGCAGTTCGCAGATGATGTCGCGACCGTCGGTCATGACGCCGGCGCGCGGCTCCCAGATGATGCCGCGGCCCACGCTCGCGGGGCAGCCGGTCTTCAAGATCGACGAGATGGGCGAGCTGGTCGAACTCCCGCCGTGGTGGAGGCGTCCGGCGACGTGGATCGTTGCGGCGCTGGTGATCGCGCTCGGTAGCGCGGCGACCTACTTCGCGACGCAGCGGCCCAAGGCCATCGCCGCCGCGGATCCGAGCCTGCGACGCGTGGCGGTCCTCTATTTCGGCGATGCGAGCCCAGACTCATCACTCCGCTCGGCGGCGGACGGTATCACCGAGGGTCTCATCCGCTCGCTGTCGCGTGTCAGTCAGATCACCACCATCTCGCGCGACGGTGCCGAGTCGGTGCGCCGGATGACGAGCACGGACAGCATCGTCGAGGCCCTGCGCGTCGGGTTCCTGGTTCGAGGAGAGCTGAGGCCCGAGGGACAGCGCGTCGCGATCAGTTACCGGTTGCAGCATCGGAGTGGGCGTACGGTCGGTGAGCGCTCGCTCTCCGTCGCGAAGGACAGTCTCATTCAGGTCCAGGACTCCATCGCCCATCTTGCCGCGGACCTGATCCGGACGGGACTCGGCGAGGAGATCGAGCTGCAATCGCAGCAGGCCGCGACCGCGAGCAACGTCGCGTGGCTCGCGGTGCAGGACGGGCTCGCGCTCCAACGCCGCGCGACCGGAGCGCTCGCCACGGGCGATGCCGAGGGAGGCGTCGTACTCTTCGACCGCGCGGATTCCGCATTCGCGGTCGCCGAACGGGAGGATGCGCGCTGGGTGGAGCCCATCGTACGCCGTGCCGCGCTCGCGTACGCGCGGTCGCGCACGTTCGGGCGCAATCCGATGCTCATCCGACCGTGGGTCGAACTCAGCCTGTCGCACGCGGATCGTGCGCTCGCCCTCGACCCAGAGGATCCCGATGCGCTCGAGGTGCGCGGAACGACCCGCGTGTTCTCGTTCCTCCAGGGGGTCCCGGACGAACGGGACAAGCCGGCCGAGTTGCAGCGGGCGATCGACGATCTCCGGAAGGCGACGACGATCAACAAGGCGCAGGCAGGCGCGTGGGCGTCGCTCTCCGCGGCGCTGTACTCCGATCCGAAGTCCTCCCTGAGCGAAGTGACGACCGCCGCGCAGCTCTCGCTCGCCGCGGACGAGTTCCAGGCCAACGGCATCCTGACGCGGGTGCGGCTGATGAACGCCGCGTATGACAATGGCAGCTTCAATCAAGCGGACGAAGCGTGCAAGGACCTCGAGCGACGCTATCCGGGCAACGTGCGCGCCGTGCGCTGCCGGCTCTACTTGCACTCGATCCCCGAGTTGCCGACCTATGACGTGGCGCGTGCCTGGCGGCTGGCGGACTCTCTCGTGATCACGAGTCCGCCGCGCGACACCATGATCCAGCGTCGCGTGGGCCAGATCTTCGCCGCGGCCGTGATTGCGCGCGCGAGTCGTCTCCCGGGGGCCGCGGCCTCGCTCGCGGACAGCGCGCGCTCTGTCCTGCGCCGCGCCGAAGGGGATGCGATCACCGACCCGACGGGCGAACTCAAGATGTTCTCCGCCTTCGGGTCGGTGATCCTGGACGACCGCGACGATGTGTATCGGCGGTTGGGCGAGTACATCGCCGTCAGCCCGGCGACGCGGAAGGAGGACATGCGGACCAAGCCCACCTGGTGGTTCCGGCCGCTGGAGTCCGATCCGCGGTGGCGCTCCTTGGTCGGAGCGGGGCCGTAGGACGGACGCAACACTGAGGCGGCCCATCGCCGCCTCGAATCCGAACATATACCGAAATACCGCCTCCGGCGCCGCCTTTCGGTCGGCTCGCTTGCGGCATCCGTCTTGCGCTGTCACTTTCTGACGCAGTTCCACCCCGGCCCTCCCACCGTCCGTTTCAGGACTATTGGAGGCTGACGGTGCGCCACCCCACTCGGAGTCCCGCATGCTCAGGTTCGTCCGCAATCTCGCTGTCCTCGCCTTCGCGCTCGTGCTCGCGTCCTGCGGCGAGGGGCCGACGGCCACCGGCGACTCCGCGTTGCGAGCGACGAGGGACCGCGCCTCGGTCGTTCCCGGCACGTGTACCACCCTTCCGCAGCTCAACCAGCTTGCGGCGGTGATCTTCACCGCCCACTCCTCGCCCAACATCAACTCGGTCAAGGGCAAGCTGAAGGAGCTCGACAAGGAGGTGCGGAAGAACGACATCGAGGAGGCGCAGGAGAAGGCCGCCGAGATCGTCGCCTTCACGCTGAAGAAGTGGAATCAGGGCCGGCTTGCCGGGACCGAGGCGCAGCTCAAGGCCTTCACCAACGCCGTCCTCTGCTTCGCGGGCATCGACGTTGATGTCGTCGAGCCGAACAGCTTCTTCATCCTGCCGTCCGACCAGCCGCAGGTCATCACGAATGTCGAAGGGACGGCCGGTATCTCCTTTCCGGCGAACCCGGTCAGCGAGCCCACGCTCGTCTCGATCGAGGTGATCCCGAACACCTTCCCCGCCGGCGAAGGCCCGCTCTCGACGAAGCTCGACCAGTACCCTGGCTACATCCGGATCACCAAGACCTCCGAGACCGATGCGCCGCTCGCGCAGCCGGTCGTGGTCGCGGTCTGCGCCAGCGGGGTCATCCCGCCCGACGTCCGTGCCCGGCTGCGGCTCGGGCATCAGGCGTCGGCGGGCTTCGAGATCACCCCGCCTGCCCCCGCGAACTTCATCAGCTGCCCCGTCCAGACCGGTGCCGCCCCTGCGCCCTCGGGTTGGGGACGTGTCGCCGAGTTGCTCATGCCGTCGAAGGTGCACGCCTTCCAGCAGGAGTTCGGCGGTGGTGTTGGTGGCACTGTCACCGAGTTCAGCCCCTTCGCGCCTGTCGATCCGGTGCTCGAGTTCGGCGGTGGCGTCGGCGGCACCGTGACCGAGTTCACCCGCATGGGCCTCGGCCAGTCCGCGCTGCTCAGCGAGACGCTCAATCTAATGGGCGCCTGCGCCTCGCCGATCGAGGGAGCGCAGGGTTCGCCGCTCCGCGATGAGTGCCGCCCGAGCATCACCGTGCGTACTCGTCAGGGCACGCCGTTCATCGGCGTCCCGGTGAACTGGAGCGTCACACAGGGGGGTGGCAGCGTCGCCGCGAACACCGGCACCTGCGGTGAGTTCGGCACGACCGCACCGACCACCACTGGTCCCAATGGTGGCGCGGGCATCTGCTGGACGCTCGGCGCGGTGGGAGCCAACCAGGTGGTGGCGACGCCCACGCTCGGCGGCGATGCACTGGAGGGCGTCGTCTTCTCGCCGGCCTCGTTCACCTTCGATGCCATCGCGAATCCGCCTGCCGGGCTCATGTTCTCGCTGCAGCCGCCTTCGACGATCCGCGCGGGAATCGGCTTCCCGGCCGCGGTGACGGTCGTGGACAAGAACGGTGAGCGCGTGTTCGCGTCGAATGCAGAGGTCGGTGTTCGCCTCAGTCAGGGCTCCTTCATCGGGGGCGTGACTCAGGTGCGTGTGAAGGCCGTGCAGGGGGTGTCGAGCTTCCCCGCACTGCCGAGCACGCAGGTGGGTGACTTCACGCTCCTCGCGACCGCGGACTTCCTCCCGCTCACTTCGGTGTTCGCGAGCACGTCGTTCGCGGTGACGGCGGGACTCTCGCACACGATCGTGCCCAGCGTCGGGAACGAACAGACCGGCGTCGCGGGGCAGCTCGCGCCGGTCGATCCGACCGTCATCGTCCATGATCGCTGGGGCAATCCGGTCGGGGGCGCTACGGTCACTTGGCATCGGATCAGCAGCGGAATCGCTACGCTCATCGCGCAGACCACGACCGATGCAACGGGGCGGACGTCGACCCCGTGGACGCTCGTCCTCGGCGCCAACGAGTTGCGCGCCGGCCTGAATGAGGGGTCGTTCGCCACGACGTTCTTCTCGGCGACCGGCATCGCGCCCTGATCGAGGGTAGGTCGCCGGGCGAGTCCTGCCGTTGCCCGAAGGGCCCCGGGCGGTGCCCGGGGCCCTTCGTGCGTGCACTCAGGACCGCGTTGCCGCGGCGCGGTTCAGCGCCGGCTACCCGTCCAGATCGCGATCAACCCGCACCCCTGTGCGATGCGTGACCCCGCCACGCGTTGCAGTTCCACCGGGACCGCCGCGATGCTCCCGTAGATCTCGATCGCCGCGATCGACTGCGCACTGATGACGTCGTCGATCGCCGCGAGTGAACTCGTCGGCGGCGGGTTCGGATTGCCGACCGCCTCTTCGTAGGTGCCCATCAGGCGCTGGCCATCGACGAGGACGGTCATCGCGCACATGATCCCGCGTCCCATCAGCACCTGCTTGCCATTGTTGGGGGTCACCTTCACGTAGCTGTCCCCCGCGAGCACCTGCGAGAGGCGCAACGGGTTGCGGAACTCGAGTTCCTCCGGCGTGATCATTCGCGCGGCGTAAGCCCCCTTCTGGATCCGTTCCACTCGGTCATAGAACCCCGTGCGCGCGAGCGGGGTGTCTCGTCGCCCGCTGATCGTCACCGGGTCCAGCGCCCGCGGCATCGGCACGAGATCGGCGAGGAAGTAGTCCTTGCCCTCCGGTCGCTTCGCCCAGCCGACGTACGGCTGGAAGCCGATCCGCCGAGCCGTGACGTTGAGCGAGTCCGCCGGCTTGAGGTTGAAGACGACCCGCCCGGAGTCATCCGCGACGCGGCTCGCGCCGTTGTTGATCTGGACGTAGGCGAAAGGGATGGCGTTGCCACGCACGTCGGTCACCTGGACGGTGACACGCTCACCCTGGGCAGCGAGCGCAGGGGTCATGGCGACGGTGGCGAGGAGACTGAGCGAGAGGGTCCGACGGATCACGGGAGGGCGGGTTGAAAGGTCATCGGGGTCGGAGGACCATGGCGGCCGACCCCGATGATGATACTACGCGACGACCGCCAAGGGTTCCCCGGCACCCTTCTCCGGTTCGGGCAACAGGGCCAGCGCCAGCACCTCCTCCAGCGACCCGACGAAGTGGAATCGCAGCTTGGCGCGGGCCTCGTCCGGCACGTCCTCCACGTCGGCCTCGTTGTCCTTCGGCAGGATGACATCCGTGATTCCGGCTCGCAGGGCCCCCAGCACCTTCTCCTTCACCCCGCCGATCGGCAGGACGCGTCCGCGCAGCGAGATCTCGCCCGTCATCGCGAGGTCCTTTCGCACCGGACGTCCGCTCATCTCGCTGGCGAGCGCCGTCGAGATCGCGACACCCGCCGACGGGCCGTCCTTCGGGATGGCGCCGGCCGGCACGTGGATGTGGGTCTCCACCGTCCCCAGGCGGCTTCGCGGGATCCCCAGCTTCTCGGCGTTCTTGGTCACGTAGGTGAAGGCGGCACGCGCGGACTCCTTCATCACGTCCCCGAGCTGGCCCGTGAGGATGAGCGCGACCGGCGCTCCTCCCCCGTTGCCGTCGCCGGGTGCCGGGGTCGTCAGCGGCCGCACCGACGCCTCGACGAACATGATGTCGCCACCCATCGGTGTGTAGTACATGCCCGTCGCGGTCCCGACCTCGTGCGCGACGTTCGCCTTCTCCGGATGCACGCGCGGCCGACCGAGCAGTTCACGCACCTCCTCGGCGGTGATCACGCCGTCGGCGGTGGGGTCCTCCCCGGTGTTGGTCGCGATGCGGCGCGCGATCTTGCGCGCCACCTTCCCGACCTCGCGCTCGAGCTGCCGCACGCCGCTCTCGCGGGTGTACTGGCTCACGAGCGACGCGATGGCCGCGTCATCGAACGTGACGGGCTTGTCGGCGAGCCCATTCTCCTCGAGCTGACGCGGGATGAGGTACTTCTTCGCGATCTCGGCCTTCTCCCGTTCGGTGTAGCCGCCGAACTCCACGATCTCCATGCGGTCGAGGAGCGGACCGGGGATGTTCTGGATGAAGTTCGCCGTCGCGATGAAGAGCACCTCGCTCAGGTCGAACGGCACGCCGAGGTAGTGGTCGGTGAAGGAGTCGTTCTGGGCGGGGTCGAGCACCTCGAGGAGCGCGCTGGACGGGTCACCCTGGAAGGATGAGCCGAGCTTGTCGACCTCATCGAGAAGGAAGACGGGGTTCTTGGTGCCGGCCTGCTTCATCCCTTGGATGATGCGGCCCGGCATCGCCCCGACGTACGTGCGACGGTGGCCGCGGATGTCGGCCTCGTCGCGCGCGCCGCCGAGGGCCACCCGCACGTACTCGCGCCCGAGCGAACGGGCGATCGACTTGGCGATGGACGTCTTGCCGACGCCCGGCGGGCCCGAGAAGAGGAGGATCGGTCCCTTCGCCATCGCGCGGGCCTTCGCCTCGCGCTTGTCGGTGATCTGCCGGTCCTTGTCCTCGCCGTTCGACTTCTTGGGCGCGGCCGTCGCGGTCGCGTCCTCCTTCGGCGTCTGGAGCTTGGCGATCGGGAACTCGCCGGTGCGGTCCATCTCCTCCGCGAGCTGTTGCGCGCGGAGCTGTCGTACCGCGAGGAACTCGACGACGCGGTCCTTCACGTCCTTGAGGCCGTAGTGGTCCTCGTCGAGCACCGTGACGGCGTGCTTGAGCTCGAGCTGGTCGTCCGAGCGCTTGTCCCACGGAAGTTCGGCGATCCACTCGAGATAGGTGCGAATCACCTGCGCTTCCATCGACTCGCGCCCGGCGCGCTCAAGCCTGCCGAGCTCGCGCTCGACCTCGGTGCGCGCCTCCTTCGGGAGCGTGAGCTTGATGAGCTTCTCGCGGAGCTCCTCGATCTCCTTCGTCTGGTCGTCGTCGCCGAGTTCCTTCTGGATCGCCTTCATCTGTTCGCGCAGGAACATCTCGCGCTGGCGCTCCCCGAGCTCCTCCTGGACCTGCGACTTGATCTCCTCCTGCGCCTCGAGGAGCGAGATCTGACGCTGCACGTGCACGAGCACCTTCCGCAGGCGCTCCTCCACGGACAGGGTCTCGAGGAGCCCCTGCTTCTCCGGTACGGAGAGCTCGATGTACCCTGCGACGAGGTCGGAGAACTTGCCCGGCTCGGTGACGGAGTCGAGCACCTGGTGCACGACCTCCTCGGGGAGGCCACGGCGCTCGCCGAGCTCGGCGGCGCGCTCGCGGATCTCCTTGTGGAGCGCCGAGAAGGCGGCGTCCCGGTCGTCCAGGGGCGACATCTCCTCCACCGGCATCACGACGGCGGAGAGATAGCCCTCGGTGGTGGTGTACTGGAGCGAGGTGGCACGCTGCTCGCCATGGAGCAGGAGCTGGACGCCACCGAGACCGCGCTGCACCTGGCCGATGCGCGCGATCACGCCCATCGAATACAGGATGTCCGGGCTCGGCTCCTCGGCGTTGTCCTTCTGTGCCACGGCGAACACGAGCCGGTCGCCTTTGAGCGCCGACTCGATGGCGCGCAGGGTGCCCGGTCGCCCGGCCGCGATGGGAGCGGTCAGGCCAGGGAAGATGACGGTCCCGCGGAGGGGGAGGACCGGGAGGGTCTGGCGCGCGCTCATCGTGTGGGATCCGATCGGGTCATCAGGGAGGTCATGGTCCCCCCAAGGAGCAAGGGTCGTTCCGCCCTGACTTACGACATGTTGGCGGGGAATGCAACTTTCCACCGCCTTCCTGACGTAGGACCTGCCATGGCGGCGACCGGGAGGCGGACGACGCGCGCGGCGTGACCAATCGAGGGGTCCGCGCGTGGTGTGGTCGCGTGCCAAGTGGTATCCTTGTCCATCTCCGCCTCCGACATCCAGCCCCCGCCGTGAGCGAACCCCAGATCAGCCAGTCCGACGCCGAGCTACGCTCGCACGTCGTGCGCGTGCTCGAATCCCAGTACGAGGTCGAGAAGGAGATCGGCCGCGGCGGGATGGGGATCGTGTACAAGGGCCGCGACAAGCGGCTCAAGCGGCCGGTCGCCATCAAGCTCCTCCCCCCTGAGCTCGCCTTCCGCTCGGAGATCCGCCAGCGCTTCCTGCGCGAGGCGGAAATGGCCGCGCAGCTGTCGCACCCGCACATCGTCCCGATCTACTCGGTCGATGAGCGCGAGGGCCTCGTCTACTTCGTGATGGCCCTCGTCGAGGGCGAGAATCTGGGCACGCGCATCCAGCGTCAGGGGCCGATCGCGCCGGACGAGGCGCGCCGGATCCTGCGCGAGGTCGGCGACGCCCTCGCCTACGCCCACTCGCAGAACACGGTCCACCGCGACATCAAGCCGGACAACATCCTCATCGACGGCCAGACGGGCCGCACGATGGTCACCGACTTCGGCATCGCGCGCGCGGTGAGCGAGGGGGCGGAGCAGAAGCTCACCGGGACCGGGATCGCCATCGGGACCCCGGCGTTCATGAGTCCGGAGCAGTCGGCGGGCGACCGCGACATCGACGGCCGCACCGACCTCTACTCGCTCGGCATCGTGGCCTATCAGATGCTCTGCGGGGACCTGCCGTTCAACGCCACGAGCACGCCGGCCCTGCTGGTCAAGCACCTGAGCGAGCGTCCCACGCCCATCGGGCAGCGGGCCAACGTCCCGCCCGACCTCGCGCGCGCGGTCATGCTCTGCCTCGAGAAGAATCCCGCCGACCGCTTCCCCAACGCGAAGGCCTTCGTCGAGGCGCTCGAGACCGGGCGCGTGCCCGAGCTCCCGGCGCGCGCCGGCACCGCGTATCCGCAGGCCGCTCCCAGCTGGCAGCCGATGACCGTGGCGTCGTCCGAGGGTGAGCCGACCGCGGACGAGATCCAGCGGTGGAGCGCGCCGGAGGTGGTCGACTTCCGCCGCCGCATCGCGCCGTTCCTCTTCGTCACCGGCACCTTCTTCGTCGTCGACCTCATCGGCGGGCCGAACCTGATGTTCGTCTCGGCGTTCTGGGGCATCAGCATCGCGTACAAGTACGCCAAGCTCTGGAGCGACGGTTACGACTGGCGCGACGTCTTCCAGCAGCCGCGGGACAAGATGATCGTCGACGTCGCCGCGGAGACCATCGACGATGCGAAGGCGATCTTCAATCCGCAGAAGCGCGCCGAGGTCCGCGAGCGCGACCGGAAGCGGCGGCTGAGCCAGGGCATCTCGCCGGTCGGCGGATTCCCGGCGGGCGCGCCCGCGTCCGCCGCCGGGCTCGCGGCGCTCGGCAACGGACCCTACGCCTCCGCCGCGCGCCAGGCGATGCTCGATCGCGACGAGATCGTGCGCATGATGCTCGACGTTCCCAAGGCCGATCAGGCACGACTGCCCGAGGTGGTCCCCAGCGCCCGCAGTCTCGCCGACAAGGTGATCGCGCTCGCGACGGGTCTGACGGCGCTCGATCGCGAAGTCGGGACGACCGGCGTGGAGGCCATCGAGAAGGAGATCGGCGTCCTCGAGGCGCAGGCGAACCCGCTCGACCGCGCGGCAAGCGAGTCGCGCGTGCGGCGACTCGCCACGCTCAAGCGCATGCGCCGCGCAGCGGCCGACGCCGGCAAGAAGCGCGTCGAGATGGCGGCGCGGCTCGAGAGCTGCGCCATCGCGCTGCAGAACATGAAGCTCGACATCCTGCGCCTGAAGACCGGGAACCAGACCTGGCAGCACGTCACGTCGGTCGCCGAGCAGGCGATGGCGCTCGCGCGCGAGGTCGATGCGCAGGTCTACGCCGGCGACGCGATGGCCGGACTCGGCCGTTCACAGCCCCGTGGCTGAGGACACGCTCCTCCGCGAGCGTTGCGCCACCGCTGTCGCCGGCCTCTACGAGATCGAGGAGCAGATCGGACGCGGCGGGATGGCCGTCGTCTATCGGGCCCTCGATGAGCGGCTGAAACGGAAGGTCGCGCTCAAGGTCCTCCCGCCCGAGCTCGCGTTCCGTCCCGAGGTCCGCACGCGCTTCCTGCGCGAGGCGGAGATGTCGGCGCGCCTCTCCCACCCGCACATCGTCCCCATCTATTCGGTGGACGAGGCGGACGGGCTCGTGTACTTCGCGATGGGATTGGTCGAGGGCGAGTCGCTGGCCGCACGCCTGGGCCGCGAACCGCGCCCGCCGCTCGACTTCGTACGTCGCGTGCTGTGCGAGGTGGCCGGTGCGCTGCACTACGCGCACCAGCAGGGCGTGGTCCACCGCGACGTGAAGCCCGACAACATCCTCATCGAGGCGCCGTCGGGACGCGCGCTCGTCACCGACTTCGGCATCGCGCGGGCGGCGGAGGGCGATCAGCGGCTCACGGTCACCGGCATCGCGGTCGGGACGCCCGCGTACATGAGCCCCGAGCAGGCGATGGGAGAGCGCGAGGTCGACGGGCGAGCCGACCTCTACGCGCTCGGCGTGGTCGGCTACCAGATGCTGGCGGGGGAGCTTCCGTTCCAGGCGACGAACACGCCGGCGATGCTCATGAAGCATCTCAGCGAGCGGCCGCGGCCGCTCTCGCAAGTGCGCGCGGACCTGCCGGAGAACCTCGTGCAGGCGATCGACCGTGCGCTCGCCAAGGGGCGCGACGAACGGTGGCGCGATGCGCAGGCATTCGCGGACGCGTTGGCCGAGGATGCGCCGGCGGCGCCAGCTGCGCGCCGCTCGACGCCGCGGCTGAGCCACCCGGCGACGGTGGGGACGGTGCAGGGGCGCCTGGAGGAGGAGCCGGGGACGGCGATCGAACGCCTGCGGCAGCACACGCCGCTCCCGGCCCCGCCCTTCCCGCCGCTGCCGCGCGATTGGATGTTCGACGCGAACACGCGCGAGCAGGGAAAGGAGGTCCTGCGGCAGTGGCGCGAGGAGCAGCGGCGCTGGCGCGAGGAGGTGCGCGGCCGCGACGCCCCACGGTCGTCGATGCGGATGGCTGCACTCGAGCTGCAGCAGTACGAGCTCCAGCGCCGCTCGCCGGAGGAGCGCGTCGCGAGCGTCCGTCGTCGGCTCGCCGGGACGGGCGTGACACTCGCGATGCTCGCGACGATCAACGCGGTCTTCACTCCCGGCTTTCCCTGGGTGCTCTTCCCGGCGATCGGCATGGCGTTCGGCGTGATCCGCAGCCTCTCGAACCTCTGGGCCGACGGCATCCCGGTGCGCGACGTGTTCCGGCGCCCGGAACGCGCCGCGGTGCGTGGGGACGAGCAACCGTTGCGGCGCCTTGAGCCGAGCATACCGGCGCCAGCGGCGGCGACGGCGACGGAGGCGGTGCTCGAGAGCGTGCCGCGCGAGGTCCTCGACGGACGACACGGCCAGAAGGTGAAGGACGCGTACGGGGCTCGCGGGCAGATCCGTTCTCTGCTCGCTCGCTTGCCCGAGTCGGAGCGTGCCTTGCTCCCGGAGATCCAGCCGACGGTCGAGTCGCTCGTCGAACGGGTGCGCACGATCGCGGCGGCGCTCCACGCGCTAGATACCGATGCCTCGCCTGACGCCCTCGTGCGGCTGCACCTTCGGATCACGGAGGCCGAGGCGCTCCCGGAGGAGGCTCCCGAACGTGCGCGCCGTCTGGAACTGCTGCAACGGCAGCTCACGACGCTCACGGACCTGGCCGAGCGGCGCACGACGCTCTCGCAGCAGCTGGAGCACGCGTTGCTCGTGCTCGAAACGATGAAGCTCGACCTCACGCGCCTGCGGAGCTCCGGGCTCGAGGCCCGACTCGCCGACCAAGGACCGGTGACGCAGGAGATGCGCGCCCTCGCGCGGGACGTGCAGCGGGTGGCCGAGGCCGTGGACGAATCGCGACGCGCCGACTGAGGGGCGCGCGGTTAGCGCTGCAGGAGGGCGGTCACCGCGCCGAGGACGCGCTCGGGAACGTCCTCCGGGAGGAAGTGGCGCGCATCCTCGACGATCTCGAGGGTCGATCCCGGAATCGCTGCGTGCAGCCGGCGGGCGAGCGCGACAGGATAGAACGGGTCGTCCGCGCCCCAGAGGATCGCCGTGGGGATTCCCGATGCGGCGATCGGCAACGGCAGCGCCGCCGTCGCGCATCGTCCGAGTGCGCGCAGGTGCTGCACGAGGTGGTCGCGGCCGATCGGGGTCGTGAACGGGTGGAGGCAGGTGTCGAGCGTGAGGCGACTGCGCTCCGGATCGACGAAGCCGGTCCTCACCGAGCCTTGGACGAGTCCGGCGAGGAGTCCCGGCGGCAGCAGTCCGGTGAGCGGGAGCAGCGCGCGTGCGAGTCGCGCCATCCGGCGGGGGGCCACCCCGAAGGCGGCGCTGTCGACCAGGGCGAGGTGCGAGACCCGGTCGGGGGCCTGCGCGGCGATGACCTGCGCGACACCCCCGCCGAGGCCATGCCCGACGAGACAGGCGCGTGCGATGCGCAGGTCGTCCATCAGGCGGAGGACCGCCGCGGCGTGGTCGGCGCAGTCGGCGGGGCCGGGGCTCGGATCCGACCGGCCGAACCCGGGGAGGTCACAAACCACGAGTCGATGGCCGGCGGGGAAATCCCGGACAACGCCCTGCCAGAGGCGCGAGGCGGTGGGGAACCCGTGGAGGAGGATGACGGGTACCCCCTCCCCACGGGTGCCGGCGGCGAAGTAATACATGCGTTGCCCGCCGATATCCACGAACTCGCCTCTCATGCGTGGTGAATCTGGCGCTTTCGAGTGAAAATGGTATCCTTAGCGCTTGGTTGGTCGCACTCAGGCCAAAAGGGCTTCATCCCGTTGATTGGCAACGCCTTGAGACCGGACATTCACGTTGACCACACCCGCCGTCATCCCCGTTTCGATCTTCGCTCCGCCGCCCCCGCCTCTGCCGTCGGTGGGTTTTCCGCTGGAGTGGTTGCTCGATAACGCGTCAGCACCAATCCAGTATCGCGCCATTATCGATGTAGCGAAGCTGGGGTCGCAAGTCTCGCCGAAGGTCAGCGATCTGCCGTACACGTACCGGCCTGCTATCGAACTCGCTTTGCAGGCGGCCGTCGACGGCGTGTGGAACGGATCCATCCTGTCGCTACCGTCGCAGCGCGCGGAGCACTTCGAGGGCGTCGGCACGGTGCCTGCCTTTCGGCGACTGACCGAGTACGGATGGGACAAGGACGCGCCGCCGCTGCTCCACACGCGCCGCGTCCTGTTCCGGTTGCTCGCCGAGGATGCGGCCGATCGCTCGATGCTGTACGAGCTCGCGCCCTCCAAGGCGAAGGTGGAGGAGGAGACCCTCCTCCTGCAGCGCCAGCTCCTGCGCGAGGCGGCGGGGGCCGCGCTCGCGGGCGCCGGCTTCGAGGGGGACCCGCGCCTGCGCGGCCTCGCACGTCGTACGGTCGACCGCCTCGCCGACTTTCTGCGCTCGCCCCTCGCCGAGAAGCCGTGGATTCGCGTCGGCAACAAGCAGGTGCTCCATCCGGACGCGTTCCCGCCGACGATCCATATGCTGCACCTCCTCGCGCACATGCCGCTCTTCCAGAGCGAGCACTATGACGCCATGGAGCTCCTCTACGAGTATCTCACTCGACCGTTGCCCCGGCAGGAGTCGATCCAGCAGGTGGGCACACAGTTGCTGCCGATGCCGCATCTCGTGCTCGGCGACCTGCTGCCTCACCGCAACGCGGTCGAGGACGACGTGCCCGCCGCCCTGGCGTGGCTCGAATTGATGGCGCGTCTCGGGTTCCTGCGGCGTAACGACAACTGGACGAAGATGTTCGAGCGGTTCGTCGACGACACCGACCGCTCGGGCGTCTGGCATCCGCACAAGGGGATGGCGATGCCGAAGAGCGCGAATCCGTACGTGTGGCCGATGTTCCCGCTCGAACAGCCGCACGGGGGCGAGGAGCGGTGGGCCGACGTGACGTTCCGCATCGGCCTCATCGCGCGGCTGGGTGGACGGCCGATAGACCTCATCTAGCGCGAGGCGCGACCATCCTCGACCGACTTCCTCCCGCCGAGTGGTTCCCGGCGGGCGTCGACGGGATCGTCGCGCGCACGCTGGTCATTGGGACGGGGCTGCGCCTTCGGGTGCTCGAGGCCGGCCCGGTCGATGGAGCGCCGATCGTGTTGCTGCACGGCTGGGGCGTGTCGAGCTACCTCTGGCGGCACAATCTGCGCGCGCTCGGTGACGCCGGGCATCGCGCGGTCGCGATCGACCTGCCCGGGCACGGGCTATCGGATGCGCCCGAGACGTCAGGGGCGTACACGCTCGAGCGCTTCACGCAGCATCTCGGGGCGGCCCTGGACGCACTCGCGATGCCGCGCGCGGTGGTCGCGGCGCAGTCGATGGCTGGAAAGGTCGCGGTGCGTCTGGCGCTCGAGGCCCCGGAGCGTGTGCGCTCGCTCGTCCTCTTCGGGCCGGTGGGATTCGGCCTCATCCCGCCCTGGCAGGCCCTCGCGCCGATCATCCCGATGCTCCCGGGCTCGGTGCCGTCGCAGCTCGTGCCGCGGCGCGTGGTCGACTTCGTCCAGCGCCGCGTCTACGGCAAGCTCGGCTGGTTCTCCGAGCGTGACGTGGACGAGTACTGGGCACCGACGCAGTTCCCGCAGGTGGTGCGCGCGCAGTTGCAGATGCTGAAGGAGTTCGACTGGGCGCCGTGGACGCTCGAGGCGGTGGGCGCACTCCGGGTGCCGACCCAGGTGGTCTTCGGGACACGCGACCGGACGGTGCGTCCGGTGCACGCGGAGCGGCTCACGGCCGCGCTGCGGGACGGGGGACTGACCTGGATCCACGACGGCGGCCACGTGGTGATGGAGGAGGTCCCCGCGCGAGTGAACGCGATCCTCCTCGGCGCGGTCCGCGCGGCCTGAGTAGATTGCCGTCGATGACCAAGACGACGAAAGCGCCGCGGCCGAAGGGGAGCGCCGCGAAGAAGTCCTCGGCGGCCCCTGCCGCGCCCTCGCTGCTGCCCGAGCCCTCGACCGGCGAGTCGACCGGGCTCACGCTCGCCGAGGCGGAGGCGAGCACCTCGGAGATCACGTTCGCCGATCTGGGCCTGAGCGAACGGATGCTCGACTCGCTCCGCGGCGCCGGCTACACCCGTCCGACGCCGATCCAGGCGCAGGCCGTGCCGCTCGCGCTTCGTGGTAAGGACCTGATGGGCCTCGCGCAGACGGGCACCGGGAAGACGGCCGCGTTCACGATCCCGATCATCGAGCGATTGATGGACGGGCCCAAGCGGACCCGCGCGCTCATCCTCACCCCGACGCGCGAGCTGTGCCAGCAGGTCGAGGAGAGCTTCCGGAAGTACGGGACGGGGACGGGGCTCGAGGTGATCTCGGTCTATGGCGGCGTGGGCTACGAACCGCAGGTGAAGGCGCTGCATGGCGGCGTCGACGTGGTGGTCGCGACGCCGGGACGCCTGATCGACCATCTCGAGAAGCAGAACGTCGTGTTCGACGAACTCGAGGTGCTCGTGCTCGACGAGGCGGACCGGATGCTCGACATGGGCTTCGCGCCGCAGATCAACCGGATCGTCGCGCAGATCCATCCGTACCGACAGACGCTGCTCTTCTCGGCCACGATGCCGCCGGAGGTCGAGGCGCTCGCCCGAAAGTACCTCCGCCGCCCGACGGTGGTGCAGGTGGGGCGCCGCTCGCAGGCCGCGACGACGGTGCGCCATTTCGTCTATCCCGTGCCGAAGCACAAGAAGACCGAACTGTTGCGCCACCTCCTGAAGGAGATGGGCGCGACGGATTCGATCCTGGTGTTCACGCGCACGAAGCATGGCGCGGATCGCGTGGTGCGCGACCTCGAAGGGGACGGCTTCACCGCCGAGGCGTTGCACGCCGACAAGACGCAGGCGCAGCGCGAGCAGGCGCTGGCGAAGTTCAAGGAGGGGCGCGTGAAGATCCTCGTCGCGACCGACATCGCGCAGCGTGGGCTCGATATCTCCGGCATCTCGCACGTGGTGAACTACGACGTCCCGCAGCAGGCGGAGGACTACGTGCATCGGATCGGGCGCACCGGCCGCGCCGCGAAGGAAGGGGACGCCTTCACCTTCATGTGCGCCGACGAGATCGGGATGGTGCGCACGGTGGAGCGCGTGATCGGCCAGGAGATCCCGCGGATCTCGGTCGCGGGATACGACTTCGGGACCTGAGGTCACCAGGATCGACGCATGCGCCCCAGCCGGCTGACCGTCACGGTCTCCGCGCGCTGGCCGATCCCGACGATGATGGTGCTGTTAGCGACACCGTGGCCGAGCCCGGTCGGGGCGTAGGTGATGGTGTCGCGCGAGGCGCGGAGCGTGACCCGGTGGTCGGCGCGGATCGCGCGCGAGAGGAGGGTGTCACCCCCGCTCTCCACGCGCACCGTCCCTCCGTCCTCGTCGATGACCAGCTCCGCGAAGGCGGCACGCCGGATGGCCGCGGCGCGCGCGAGGGTGAGCGCACCGGCGATCTCGTGCGCCGCCTGCTCCAGGCGCACCGCGTCGAGCGCCGCTCCGATGCGAGGGAGGGCGATCCCCGCGACGAGGCCGATGAAGGTGCAGACGAGGATCATCTCGACCAGGGTGAGACCGCGACGCATGCCGATACTCCTCCGAACGGGGTGCGCGCAGGATGCGTAGATTCGGCCGATCGACCGTCATCCCCTTCTCGCCCCCGGGACCGTTCCATGGCCGCCACACCCCTGCGCCCCCTCGCCCTCTCGTTCGTCGTCGCCGCCGCGCTATTCGGTGCCTGCTACACCGACCCCAAGGAGCAGCTCGACCAGATGCAGGAGACTTTGGACCTCCAGGCGACCCTGGAGGACCTGGCGAGCCGGACGACGGAGCTCCAGTTCGCGACGGACTCACTGCGGGGCGTGCTCGCTCGGCAGGACAGCACGCTGCGCAGGCTCGCCAATCTGGCCGGTGTCGCCTATCCCTGATCCGGGAGGTGACGCTCCCCGGCCGGGATGGTAGTTTTCATGCGAAGTCACGGCATCGGGCCGTGAACTCCCGTTCTTCCGTCGTGAACCATGCGCCTGACCATCGAATTCTGCACGGTCTGAAACTACGAGCCACGGGCCGCCGGTCTGGCGGCCGCGCTCCGCGAGGAGTTCCCCGAGGCCGAGGTGGGGTTGATCCCCTCCGGCGGCGGGGTCTTCGAGGTGACCCTCGGCGACACGCTCCTCTTCTCCAAGAAGCAACTCGGGCGTCATGCACAGCCCGGTGAGATCCTCGGCCTGATCCGGTCGAAGCTCTAGCGCCGGGACGGGAGCGCGGGATCTCCCGTCCGGTCATTCCCCCCTCCCTTCTGCTCTCATCATGCGTCTCGCGATCTCCACCGGCGGCGGCGATGCCCCCGGCCTCAATGCGGTCATCCGCGCCGCCACGCTCTCCGCCATCGCGAAGGGCTGGACCGTCCTCGGCATCAAGCGCGGCTACGCCGGCCTGCTCGGCGAGGACGAGGTCGTGCCGCTCACCGCGGAGTCGGTGCGAGGCATCGCGCATCTCGGCGGCACGATCCTGCGGACCACCAACCGCGGCAATCCGTTCGAGTTCCCGCGCCTCCAGCCCGACGGCACCTACAAGAACTTCGACCGCTCGGACGAGCTCATCGACAACGCGCGGAACCTCGGCATCCAGGCGATCATCTCGATCGGCGGGGACGGATCGCTCAGCATCGCGCAGAAGCTCGTCGACAAGGGGATGCGCATCGTCTGCGTCCCAAAGACGATCGACAACGACGTATCCGGGACGGTCACGACCTTCGGGTTCGATACGGCGGTGTCAACGGCGATCGAGGCGATCGACAAGCTGCATACGACAGCCGAGAGCCATGACCGCGTGATGGTGCTGGAGGTGATGGGACGTGACGCAGGCTTCATCGCGCTGCACTCGGGGGTGTCGGGGACGGCGGATGTCGTGCTGCTGCCCGAGATCCCGTGGAAGGTCGACAAGGTGTGCGAGGCGATCATGGAGCGCGACAAGCGCGGTCGGAAGTTCGCGATCGTCGTAGTGGCCGAGGGCGCACACGACGAGCGAGGTGAGGCCTCGATCATCGGCGAGTCGATGCCGGGTCAGGCACGTCGCGTGGGCGGGATCGCCCAGCGGCTCGCGCACATCATCCAGGAGAAGACCGGGAAGGAGTGCCGGTCTATGGTACTCGGGCACCTGCAACGCGGCGGGATGCCGACCGGCTATGACCGACTGCTCGCGACCCGCTTCGGTGGGGCGGCGACGGAGGCGGTGGCGGCCGGGAAGTGGGGGCACATGGTCGCGCTCCAGACCCCGAATATCGTGACGGTGCCCATCAAGGAAGCCCTGAAGGACACCAAGCGGGTCGACCCGACCCACGACGTGGTGCGGACCGCCCGGGCGGTGGGGATCAGCTTCGGGGACTGACCCCGGACTGAACGTCCCGGTGTCGAAGGGGTACCTTTCCTCGTCCTCATGCTGATGCTCCCGGTGCGCCCCTCACTGCTTCGGCCGGCTCTGGCCGCGCTACTCGCCCTCCCGGCGATGGGCGTGGCGCAGGCGCGGACGTCGCGGGACACGGTGCCGCTGACGATGCTTCCTCCGGCCGGGAAGTGCCGGATCTGGATGGCGGGCGTGCCGGCCGCGCAGCAGCCCGCGCCGACGGATTGTTCGACCGCGTTGCGCCAGAAGCCGGCGAACGGCGTGTTGCTGTACGGCCCGGCTCAGCGCGATGCGGACGCCGAGCGATTCGACCCGCAGGTGGGTCAGGACGCGAGGACGACCAAGTCGTCGCGCGAACAGCAGGCGGACGAGCGCCGGAACGGGTCGCCCGCGGAGCAGGCACTCGAGCGCCAGCGGCAGCAGGCGGAACGCGCGCGCCTGATCCAGGAGATGCGCGAGCGGGACGAGCGGAACCGCCGCGAGGCGAACGAGCGGGCAACGCTCATGGGTCGGAGCGGCGGGACTGGCGGCGCGACGCCCTCGACGCCCCGTGGCACTACCGCGGTCCCGAGGACCGGCGCCGGGAACTCGACAGCGGGGACCGGGAGCTCGTCAGGCACGAAGACGCCCGAGCCCAAGTCCCCTCCCGAAAGCAAGCGCAAGCCGGAGTAGATCGTCCACCGACCCGAGGACGCTCTCCGCGCGGTCCGCGATCCGTTCCTGCCGCCGGATCGCGAGGCGTTCGTCCGAACCGGGGGCGAGCGGGGACGGATCATCGTCATCGCCCCGACCCGCGCGGCATGCGAGACGATCGAACTGGGCTTCGGGCTAGACCTCGAGACGCTGCTGTGGAGGACACGCGGCCCCGAGCTGACCGCCCTCGCTGAACGCCTCGCCGCGTCCGAGGTGAGGCCGCGCCAAGGCTTCGGCATCGTCGCGGGGACCGGGACGGGCAAGACGCTCGCGGTGAAACCCATCGCGAAGGCGCTGCTGGCGACTGACACGCTTCGCGTGGGCGTGGTGAACCGCGAGCGTGAGGCGACACCGGAGACGCCGAGCTGGAACGTGGTGATCGTCACGACCGGGATCGCGCGACGCTGGTTCCAGGACGGGGACATCCGGCCGCACGACACGCTCGTGGTGGACGAGATCCATCAGACGAGCGCCGAACTCGAGCTCTGTCTCGCGCTCGGGAAGCGCACCGGCTGCCGCTTCATCTGGCTCTCGGCGACGGTCGACCCGTCGTTCTATCGGCGCTATCTCGCCGCGGCCGACGTGATCGAGTCGACGGCGTTCGATCCCGCGAAGGCGGCCAAGGTCGAGGTGGAGCGGAAGAAGCCGGTCTACTTCCTCGACGACCGGTTCCTGCAGAAGGCGATCAAGGAACGCCGAGGCATCGGCGTCTTCCTGCCGACGCGCGCCGGCGTGGAGGAGGTCGCGGCCGACGTCGGTGCGCGCTACCCGCGCATGCAGGTCGCGTTCTACCACGGTGGCGAGCCCATCCGCGTGATCCGGCCGTTCCTCGAGGGGGAGGTGGAGAAGCCGTTCCTGCTCGCGATGACGGCGGCGGGCCAGAGCGCCCTCAACGTGCGAGGGCTCGACACGGTCGTGATCGACGACACGCGCTTCACGAACGTCGTCGAGCAGGGGCGCAACGTCCTCACGCGGCTGCATCTCGGCGCGAACGAGATCCTGCAGATGGCGGGGCGGGTGCACGGGCGCGTGGCGGGTGGGCGGGTGTTCATCCTCAGCGACCGCGACATCCGGTTCGACCAACTCGAGCCGACCGCGCCGGAGTTCCAGCTCGCCGGCGACTCCGAGCGCGTGGCCCTCACCTGCGCCGCGCTCGGCGTGCGCGCCGACGAGCTCGACCTGCCGGTGCCGCTCGACAAGCATTCGTACCGCAACGCGCTCGCGTTCCTCGAGGCGCGCGGGATCATCGACGCGGGCAAGCTGACGCCCTACGGCACCAAGGTCGAGGCGATGCCGGTGGACCGGCAGTGGGCCGAGCTGCTGGTGCATTGCGACGACGAGTTGCTGCCGTACGTCGCGGTGATGGCGAGCGTGGAATCGCTGCACCGGATGACGCGCGAGGACCGGGAGCTGACCGGGCTCATCGTACCGGGGAGTGACCACCTCTCGACATACAACGTGTACGCCGAGGCGTTCGAGAAGTGCGGCTATCTCGGCGAGGTGTACGGGCTGCCGCGGCAGATGTTCGACGAGAGCATCGAGCGGTGGGCCGAGGGCCGCGGCGTGCTCGTGAAGTCGGTGGAGGACGCCGCCCTCGCGATGGCGAGCATCTATCGGTCGGTGGGGCTGCCGCTGCCGACGCGCATGCCGCGCACGACGTCGGCGGTGGAGCGGCGGTTCATCGATCTCGTCGCGCGCATCATGCCCTTCCAGCTGGTGATCGACGAGCGCACGGTGACGGGTGACGAGGCGCGCGTGAGCAAGACGAGCGTCTGCGGGAGTTGGGGCGCGATCGCCGGGACGCTGCGCTACTTCGCCGACAAGTTCGGGATCCCGCGCGCGGCGATCGAGGGGACGCAGCTCCCCGGGGACCTGGTGCGACGCTATGCGACGCGGCATGTCCCGCGCCTGGTGTACGATCCAGGGCGGAAGGAGCGCCCCTTCGCGCTCGAGTCGAAGGTGACGTACTTCGGGTTCGAACTCGAGCATGAGCGTGAGCCGTTGTCGGAGTTCCCGCCGGAGTACGCCGCGGAGGCCCGTCACGCGCTCGCCGATGCGCTCGCCCGGAGCGAGGCGCGCCATCCGGCCGTTCCGCGCAATCGGCCGGCGATCGACGAGGTGCGGGAGGTCTGGCGGCGGTCCGGTGGACGCACACCGAAGCTGGGGCTCGCCGAACTCACGGCCTGGTACGAGGCGCAACTCGCCGACGTCGAAGATCTGCACGGGTTCCGCACGGCGTCGCTCCGCTTCGCGGCGGACGAGTTCGTGCCGGCGGCCGAGCGCGCGCGCTGGATGGCATTGCCGGGGGCGGTGGAGATCCGCGATCGCACCGTGAGCCTCCACTACGAGGTGGAGGAGCTCCCCGATGGCACGTCGCGCGGTGTGGCGCGGCTGCAGATGCCGGAGAAGCTCGCGCGGAACCTGGTGGCCGAGGAACTGCCCGTGCTCGATCGGCCGTTGCGGTTCGTCGTGACGCGGGGCGCACGTGGCACGGTGCGCGCGGATTCCTTGCATGAGGTCCAGGACCAGCTGTCTCGACCGTGGACGACGGAAGAGACGCCGCGTTCCTCGCGTCACGGCGGGCGGGATGCGGATCGTGGCCACCGTGGCACTCGCGGGGGTCGTGATGGAGGGCGTGGCGGGCGCGATGACCGTGGGGGAGCGGGCGGTCGACCGCCTTGGGCACCGAAGCGCGGGAAGCGTCGCTGAGCGCGGCCGCCGACCGGGAGTTCGGACCGGGGTGCAAACACCCAGAGAATCGGATGGTGCTTTCAACCCTTGTCCAACTTGCAACCCGTTGATTCACAGCTACTTGCCTTAAGTCGAGAGAATAATTTGGCGATTAGGACTTTCGGTCCTATGTTTCGCCCCGTGAATACTCGACGCATCCAGATCCTCGACGCCGCCGCCGACCTCATCGGCGAGAAGGGCTTCGTCCAGACCTCCGTGGACGACGTCATCGAGCGGGCCGGCTTGAGTGGCAAGAGCCACTTCTACCACTACTTCAAGTCGAAGGAAGAGCTCGGGCACGAGGTGCTCGCGCGGCAGTTCGACGTCCTCGGCGAGCGCGGGCTCGCCATCCTGCGCGAACCGACGCTCGATCCGATCGAGCGGCTGCACGTCTTCATCGACTCGGTCGTGGCGATCCAGGCGGAGCGCGGGATGAAGGGCGGCTCGCCCTTCGGCGCGCTGGCGACGGAGATGGCGGAGAAGGACGAGGGGTTCCGCATCCGCATCGCGCGAGTCTTCCGCAACTGGACGAGCGAGATCGCGTCGCTGCTCACGCAGGCGCAGGACCGCCTCGAGGAGGATGCCGATCCCACGCGGCTGTCGCGGTTCATCGTCGCGACCCTCGAAGGCGCGACGACGATGGCCCGCATGAAGCGCGACGTGAGCGTGATGCACGGCGTCGCCACCGACCTCAAGCGCTTCGTGGCGGGGCATGTGCGTCGCCCCGTCGCCTACTGATCCGGGAGCCCCTCTCATGGCCACGATGGCAGCCAGTGTCGGACTGATCGGAGCAGGCGAGCGCGAGCGCGCCGACCGACGGGCCCGTTTCGACGAGGAGGCGGTGCGTCACCTCGACGCGCTCTACTCCTTCGCGCTCAAGCTCACCCGCGCGCGCGACGACGCCGAGGATCTCGTGTCGGACACGATGCTCCGCGCCTTCCAGCGATGGGAGCAGTACAACCTCGGCACGAACATCCGCGCCTGGCTCTTCACGATCCTCTACCACGCCTTCGTGAGCCGCAAGCGGCGGATCGACGCGCGCGAGGTGCAGCCGCTCGAGGATGAGGAGGGGCGCGAGATCTTCGAGGCGGTCGGCGAGACCGATCCCGAGGGGAAGTACTACGACTCGTTCCTCGACGAGGAGATCGTGACGGCGATCCTCGCGCTGCCGGACGAGTATCGGGACGCGGTCGTGATGAGCGACCTGCACGGGCTCAAGTACGCCGAGATCGCGACGGCGCTCGGGGTCCCGGAGGGGACGATCAAGTCGCGGCTCTTCCGCGGGCGGCGGCTGCTCCAGGCGCAGCTGCGCGACTACGCGGAGACAATGGGCTACATCAAGCCCGTCGCCGCCAGCGCTGCGCCTTAGCGCGATTGCCGCAGGTGCGCATGTCGCACCACTTGCGGGTGCGGGATTTCGTGAGATCGACGAAATGGCGGGGACAGCGGCGGTCGGCGCACTTGTGCACGCGGAGCAGCTCGCCGCGGACGAGTGAGTCGACCGCCGATTCGATCACGGGGATCACCAGTCCTCCGAAGAGGTCGCCCACCGGGACGAAGCTGCGCGCGTAGCCGCCGTCGGGGAGGGCCTCCACGCGGCGCGTGCCGACCGAACGGCCGAGCACGCGATTGATCTCGGCGAGAACGACCTCGCGGGCGCGCTCTCCCTGGTCGGTGCGTCCGCGCTCGGCGAGCGAGCGGAGCGCGGCGCGCACACGGCGCGCCTCGACGAGGGCGGCCGCGGCGCCGGAGGGCTGCTGCGCCGCGCGGCGTCGGAGCGTCTCGCCCCGTTCCGCGTCGAGGACACGGGCCGCCTCGAGCCAGTCGACGAAGCGCTCGAAGCTCGCGATGGTGTCGATGCGGACGCCGAGGCGAGCGTCGTCGGTGTTGACGAAGTCGATCCAGAGGCGGTCGCCGACGAACACGAAGTCGGTGCCCGGCGAGGAGGGAGGGCGCGCGGCCATGGGGCGAAGATAGCGCGCACCCGGGCGTGCCGCGCCTAGATTCCCCCGCATGGACACCACCCTGACCTCCGTCGCCGTCGGCTCCGCCAATCCCGTGAAGCTGGCCGCGGCGCGTGCTGTGCTCGCTTGGGCGGCGCCGGGTTCGACCGTGGAGCCGGTCACCGTGCCGAGCGGCGTCCCCGACCAGCCGTTCGGCGACGAGGAGACGATCGCCGGCGCGCGGAACCGGGCCCGCGCGGCGCGCGAAGTGCTCGATGCCGACCTCGGACTGGGGCTCGAGGGTGGCGTGGTCGATTCCCCCGAGGGGATGCGCTCGTGCGCCTGGTGCGTGGTGGTGCATCGTGACGGACGCGAGGGCATCGGTGGATCGCTGGCGATGCCACTCCCCGACGCCGTCGCGCGGATGATCCGCGGCGGTGCCGAACTCGGTCACGCGATGGACGCGCTGGTCGCCGAGGTCGGGACGAAGCACGGCAAGGGGGCGGTGGGGATCCTCACCGCGGGCCGCATCGACCGGCAGGGCGCCTACGAGGTGCTCGTCACCTATGCGCTCGCACCGTTCGTCACGCCGGAGCTCTACGCGCGCTGATCCGTGCGTGTCACCCCGGCGTGATGTCCCGGTGTGCGAGGCCGACTAGCCCTTGTGCGGCCGCAGGACGAGCACCGGCCGACCGGCCGACCGGATGAGCTTGTCGGCGACCGAGCCGAGGAAGATCCGGGACACGCCCCGTCCTTGGGTGGCGATCGCCAGGCAATCCGGCGTCGTCTCCTTGACGTGCTCCAGCAGGCAACGCGTCGGCGACAGATCGACTCGCACGGTATGCGTGACCTTCAGGCCGGCCTTCTCGAGTTCGGCCCCCGCGTCGCTGAGCGACTTCTTGGCATGCACCGTCTCGGCGTCGATGCCGAACGGGTCCGGACGGTCGGCGGCCAGCGTCGCGACGACATCGCCGGGAACGTACGGGGCGACGACGCGGATGAGGTCGACGGCCGCGCCGAAGGCGATCGCGAGGTCGCGGGCGATCGGAAGTATCGCGCTGGCGCGGTCGCTGCCGTCGAGCGTGACGAGGATGCGGCGGAGCGTGAAGGGCTCGCCCAGGCGTGCATCGTTCTCGGGCAGCGCGAGCACGGGGCGATGCGAGTGCCGGATGACCGAATCGGCGACCGATCCGAGCCAGTCGGGCGTGAAGCCGCCGGCGCCGTGCGTGGTCATCACGATGAGGTCGGCATCGGAGCGATCGGCGATGTCGGTGATGAGCCCCGCCGGACTGCCGTCCTCGCACACGGGGGTCACGCGGAGCCCCCACTCGGCGGCGTACTTCGTCGCGACCTCGTCGGCATACTTCTGCGCCCGCTGCCGCAGCGCATCGTCGGCGGCGAGCATGTCCTGCGAGAAGATCGCGCCCTCGGCCGTCGCGCCGACCACGGCGATGGGCACATGGGCGCGGACGACCTGCACGGCGCCACCGGCGCGGCGGGCGATGTCGCAGGCGATCGGGAGTGCGCGTTCGGCGAGGGCCGATCCGTCGAGCGGGACGAGGATGGTGCGCAGCATGGGGGGCTCCGCGTTGAGGCTGATGGGTGTCGGGCGCGACCACCCATGCCGAAGTTACCATTGGGTACGCGTCCGCGCGTCGGCGTTCCCCTCAACGGATGTCAGGTGACCCACTCGTGACACTGAACCCGCCCCCCTTCCCGTTCGCCGTGCAGGAGCGCGTGCGCTGGAGCGATTGCGATCCGCTCGGCATCATCTACTACGGCACCTACGTGCGTTTCTTCGAGGCGGCGGAGCACGAGATGTTCCGGCAGGCGGGGTTGCCGTACGAGGTCATGCGCGTGCAGAAGCAGGTGCAACTGCCGCGGAAGGCGTTCGCGGTGGAGTTCCACTCGCCGGCGGAGATGGACGAGCTGCTGGAGATCCGCGTGGGGGTGTCGCGCATCGGGGACTCGTCGATCACGATGCGGTTCGAGGCCTACCGCGCGCGCGACCTGGTGCACCGGGCGTCGGCGACGCTGACGGTGGTCTGTGTGGACAAGGCGACGATCACGAAGCGGGCGTTGCCGGACTTCGTGAAGGACGCGCTCAGGCCGTTCCGGGTGCCTCCGGCGGCGTAGTCGCCGTCGGAGTGTGACTCCGCGCGGTCATCGCGGCGCTCACGCGCTTCTGCAGTCGCTGCAGCCCGTCGTAGGCCGCGTACTTGAAGGCATCGGAGAGCGTCGGGTAGTTGAAGACGCACTGGATGAAGTAGTCGAGCGATCCCTGGAGTTGGATGACCGCGGCGGGGATGTGGATGAGTTCGCAGGCCCCCTCGCCGACGACGCTGGCCCCGATGATCCGCTGGTCGCTTACGCGGAAGACGAGCTTCACGAAGCCCTCGGTGTCGCCGATGATCTGGCCCCGGGGGTTGTCGCGGAACCAGGCCCTACCGACCTCGACGTTGATCCCTTGGCCGCGCGCATCGTCCTCGCCGAGACCGACGGTGGCGACCTCTGGAACGCTCCAGACGCCGTAGGGAAGCACGTTGGAGACGGCGGTCTTGTACTTGAGGTCGAAGGCGTGGCACATCGCCACGCGCGCCTGCTCCATGGCCGTCGACGCGAGGGCGGGGAAGCCGATGACGTCGCCGGCGGCGAAGATGCGCGGGTTGTGCGTCCGGAAGTGCGCATCGACCTGCACGAAGCCGCGCGGGTTGGTGCGGACGCCCGCCGCCTCGAGTCCCAGGCCGCCGACGTTGCCTTCGCGACCGGCGCAGTAGAGGACGCAGTCGGCGTCGAGGGTGCGGCCGTCGGTGAGGGAGACGGTGGCGACATCGTTCTCGACGTGGACGCCGCTGACCCCGGTGTCGAGCATGACCTGTACGCCGAGGCGACGCGTCATCTCCTGTCGGAGCGCGTCGGAGAGATCGGCATCGAGCTGCATGAGCAGGCGCTCCTTCGCGTTGACGAGCGTCACGCGGGCGCCAAGGGCGGCGAAGGTGCCGGCGTACTCGCATCCGATCACACCGCCGCCGATGACCACCAGGCGCCGGGGGATGGCCATCAGCGAGAGGACGTCATCGCTGTCGACGACGATGCGGCCATCGAAGGGGATCTCCGGCGGATGCTGCGGCTGCGCGCCGGTGGCGACGAGGAAGACATCCGCTGTGACGACGCGCGCGGCCTCCTTGAAGCGCGTGACCTCGAGCGTACCCGCATCGGTGAACCGGGCCCGGCCCTGGACGCGCGTGATGCCGTGCCGCGCCAGGTTCTGCTCGATGTGCTGCCAGGCCGACTCGACGACCGCACGCTCACGGTACATGAAGTCGCCGACGGTGAGGTCGGCCTTCACGCGGTACTCGATGCCGTACATGCCGCGCTGGCGGAGGCCGCTGAAGTAGAGCGCGGTCTCGCGGAGCGTCTTGGAGGGGATGGTGCCGGTGTTCACCGCCGCCCCGCCCGGCCGCGGGGTGCGCTCGACCAGGCAGACCTTCTTGCCGAAGTAGGCGGCCTGGGCGGCGCCCTTCTCGCCGGCCGGTCCGCTCCCGATCACGCAGAGATCGAAGTGCTCGCTCATCGGGCCGAACTTATCCCGTATGGTGCCGGAGCGCGAGGCAGGGCCGCCTGCGTGGATCGCGGCCGGGGCCGTCGGTCGGGACCCGCGCGAAGCGGACGGTCGTTCATCATGCGGTCCCCCCGCTCCGACCTTATCTTTCGACGATGTCCTCCGAGTCCACCTACTTCCGCAAGGGCTTCGGCCTCAAGACCGAGGTCCAGGACACCCTGACCGCCGACTACGACGGCCAGCTGGTGGACCTCCTCCGCGCGCGCGACCACACCCTCGTCGCCGGCCCCGTGACGATCCGCCTCGCGAAGGAGTTCGGCTTCTGCTATGGCGTGGAGCGCGCGGTCGAGTACGCGTACCAGACGCGCGCGAAGTTCCCCGACCGGCGCATCTACCTCGCGGGCGAGATCATCCACAACCCGCACGTGAACGCGAAGCTGAAGGAGATGGGAATCGTCTTTCTCGCTCCCAGCGACAAGGGGTTCGACTACTCGGGCGTGAAGCCGGAGGATGTCGTCATCCTGCCGGCCTTCGGCGTGACGATCCACGATTTCCAGACGCTGCGCGAACGCGGTTGCGTGATGGTCGACACGACCTGCGGCTCGGTGCTCAACGTCTGGAAGCGGGTCGAGGTCTACGCGCGCGACGGCTTCACCTCGCTGATCCACGGGAAGTACTACCACGAGGAGACGCGGGCGACGGCGTCGCAGGTGGAGAAGTTCCCCAACGGGACCTACCTCGTGGTGCGCGACATGGCGCAGGCGGAGGACGTGATGGCGTACATCGCGGGCACCTTCGCCGGCGGTCGCGAGGCCTTCCTCGCGAAGTACGCGCACGCGGCGAGCCCGCAGTTCGATCCGGACCTCCACCTGCAGCGGATCGGCGTCGCGAACCAGACGACCATGCTCGCGCGCGAGTCGCTGGCGATCGGCGAGGCGGTGGGGCAGGCGATGGCCCGTGTGCACGGCGAGGCGCATCGTGCTGAGCACTTCCGCACGTTCGACACCATCTGCAGCGCGACGCAGGACCGCCAGGACGCGGTCAATGCGCTGCTGGTCGAGCCGCTCGACGTGATGCTCGTGGTCGGGGGCTACAACTCGAGCAACACGATCTCGCTCGCGGCCCTTTGCGCCGAGCGCGTGACGACCTTTCATCTCGAGGACGCCGCCGGACTCGACCCCGTTGCCGGCACGGTGCGGCATCGCGACCTCGCGACCGGGAAGGAGGTCGTGACGGCACAGTGGCTCGCGGCCGAAGGGCCGGTGCGGGTCGGACTCACGGCTGGCGCCAGCACGCCGAACAACAAGATCGGCGAGACGGTCGCGCGCGTGCTGGCGACGCGCGGCGTGGACCTGGCGTCGATCACGTGACCCCTCGGCCGCACGCGCGGGGCGGAGCACGCGCGTGACGGCGCCGCGCGTCGCGGCCACCGAGCCGGGCTTCATCGCCCTGCAGGGCGGCGATGCGCGTGTGGAGGTGGTGCCGGCGATGGGGGGACGGATCCGCTCCTTGCGCCTGCGCGGGCGCGAGTGGTTGGTGCAGGGCGGCGCCCCGCCGTCGAGCAGCGCGGGGGTCCTCGCCGGTGCGGGCTGGGACGAATGCGCTCCGGCGGCAGGCGCTGGCACCGTCCCCGAGTGGGTGAAGGGCATCGGCGGTCGACCGATCCCTGCCGGCGGCGAGGCACGGCTTCAGGTGCCGGAGCTCGATCTGCGCACGGGAACCGACGGGCACTCGCTCCGCTGCACCTGGCGCGGCGAACGTCTGCCGTGGACGCTCACGCGGACGTTGCTCGTCCGGCCCGACGGCGCCGTCGAGGCGCGCTACGAAGCGGTCGCGACGGGGACGCAGCGATTGCCCTTCCTCTGGAGCGCGTGCCTCCTCCTCCCGCTCGATGCGCAGACGCGGCTCCGGATGCCCGAGGCGACGAGGTTCCGCGTGCAGACGGTCGCAG
>JBGATT010000163.1:0-7474 GCA_044229035.1 Gemmatimonadaceae bacterium
GAAGGCGGATGTCAGGCCGAGACCGGCGCGGCGGCCGGCATGGCCGCCGGCGCCGCGACTGAGATGCTCGGCGGCTCGCCGTCCATGGTCGGGCACGCCGTCGCACTCGCCCAGCAGGGGACCCTCGGGCTCGTCTGCGATCCGCTCGGTGGGTTGGTCGAACTGCCCTGTGTCTTCCGGAACGCGACCGGCGCGGCCATCGCGCTCGCGGCCGTCGAGATGGCGATGGCCGGCATCACCTTCGCCATTCCCGCGGACGAGGTGATCGACACCATGGGCGAGATCGGCAAGGAGATGGACGTCCGGTATCGCGAGACGGCCGGCGGCGGACTCGCCGCGACGCCCACCGGACGGCGGCTCGCCAGGGAGAGGCTCGTCCAGATCAAGCGGACCTGAGGGCGATCCAGCCGGTCGGCGCGGTCGGGCCGGGCGCACCATGTGACGCGGGGATGAGGCCGACGGGAAACCATCTCGCGCATCGCTGGTACCCAGCGTATCGTGACCGCGCCGCGTTCCCCGACCATAACCCACCCGGCCATGCGACTCAACGACCGCCTGCGTTCCGGGCGGGCCTTCGCCCGCCTGCTCCGGCCACGACCGCGCACGCTGCGGGTCGCGGTCGGGCTTGGTGCCCTCCTCGCGGCGCTCGTCGCGCCCGCCACGCTCCCCGCGCAGGGCACCGTACGCGGCATCGTCCACGATTCGCTGCGCACGCAGCGCGCCGTCCCCGGCGCCACGGTCGTCCTGCTCGGCGCGAACCGCCGCGCCACCACCGATGACCGCGGACGTTTCGAGTTCGCCGATGTCCCCGCCGGCGACGCCACCCTCGCGTGGTGGACCCCCGCGCTCGATTCGTTCGCGCTCCCGCCGGTGCAGGTCGCGGTCGCCGTCCGTGCCGGCGGGATGACCGACGTCCGCCTCGCGACGCCGTCGCTGGCGACCTACCAACGCGCCGTCTGCGGCACCACGCTCGGTGCGACCGACGGCATCCTCCTCGGCGAGCTGCGCGACCCCAACGGCAACGCCCTGCCGGGTGTCGCCGTCGGGGCGCGCTGGCACGAGACGCTGATCGGTGTCGGTCAGGCCGAGCGCCGCCAGCGCGCCGCGCTCGACACGGCCAACACCGCCGGCTTCTTCGCCCTCTGCGGCATCCCCAGCGATGCCGAGTTCGCGCTCGTCGCGGGGAGCGACGCGGTCGCGTCGGGGGAGGTGATCGTCGCGCTGGGGGGCAACCCCGTGATGCGACGCGACCTCGTCGCCGGTCCGTGGAGCGCCCTCGCGCGCGTGCGCGGCCGGATCGTCGGGCCCGACTCGCAGCCGCTCGCCGGTGCGACCCTCGCCGTGGCCGGCGACACGTCGCTGATGGTGCGGACCGACGCCGAGGGCCGGTTCGTGCTCGACCGGGTCCCTCGGCGCACCACGCAGTTCGTCGCGCGGGCGATCGGCCACACGCCCACGCTCACCGCCCGCGACCTCCTTGAGATCGACGTCGAGCTCGAGGACCTCCTGCTGCCGAAGGTGCCGCAGGAGCTCTCGACCGTGACGGTCACCGGAGAGCCGATGACCGCGGGTCGCCTGCAGTTCGAGACACGGCGGGAGCGCGGGCTCGGCGGCTTCGTCGACGACTCGACCCTCGCACGGATGCCCGTCGTGAACTCGACCATCGTGTCGGCGATGCTCCCTCGCACCGGCGTCCAGCAGTCGCGGCAGGGGCCGATGCTCATGATCCGCCGCGGCGCGGGCTTCTGCCGCCCGCGCTTCTACGTCGACGGCTACGACAACGGCAACCTCTCGGCCGAGGAGGAGGGGAGCCTGATGGCGCGCGCGAAGCGGATCGAGGTCTACACGGCGAACGCGGCCCCGCCGCAGTTCAACGACTTCGACGGCTGTGGGGCGGTGGTGGTCTGGACCCGCTAGTCCGGGAGCGCAGACTGGCGTAACCCCATGCCCCGGTGAAACTTTCCGACACACCCGCGGCGTAAGCCCGAGTGTCCCCTCACCACGGGTCGGAAATGGTCACGCCCGAACAGATCGAAGGATTCCTCGGCCGGCTCGCGGCCGAAGGCGCGTCGTACAACGAGATCGAGCCGGGCCTCTGGGCCGTCCAGCCCGGCGGTGAACTCGACATGACCGTCGTCATCCATCACTCGCCGCCGGTGGTCGTGCTGCGCGTGAAGGTCATGACGCTCCCCGCCGAGTCCACCTCGGCCGCGACGCTGTACCGGCGTCTCCTCGAACTCAACGCGACCGATCTCCTGCACGGCTCCTACGGGATCCAGAAGGGCGAGGTCGTCCTCACTGAAGCGCTCGAGCTCAGCCACCTCGACTACGAGGAGTTCCTGGCCAGCTACGAGAGCATCACCTTGTCGCTCGCGTCGCACCTCCGCGAGCTGGCTCACTTCCGCGAGGCCCGCTGACCATGGGCATCTTCGACCGGCTGGCCACCCTCCTCAAGTCCAACATCAACGACCTGATCTCGCGTGCCGAGGATCCGGAGAAGATGCTGGACCAGATCGTGGTCGACATGCGCAACCAGCTCGCGCGCGCCAAGCAGCAGGTGGCCGCCGCGATCGCCGACGAGAAGCGCCTGAAGGACCAGGCCGAGGCCGAGGAGAAGGCCGCCGCGGACTGGGAGGCCAAGGCCATGCTCGCCATCAAGGAGGGGCGTGACGACCTCGCCAAGCAGGCCCTCGTGCGCCAGTCCGAGCACCAGGAGCATGCCAACACGCTCTTCACCACCTGGCAGGCGCACCAGCTCGAGACCGAGAAGCTCAAGAACTCGCTCCGCGACCTGAACGACAAGATCGAGGAGGCCAAGCGCAAGAAGAACCTCCTCCTCGCGCGGCAGCGTCGCGCGCAGGCGCAGCAGAAGATCTCGGAGACGATGTCGTCCATGTCGGAGAAGTCGGCCTTCGAGGCCTTCGCCCGCATGGAGGAGAAGATCACGAGCAACGAGCGCATGATCAAAGCGAGTTCGGAGATCGACGAGGAGTTCTCGGGCGACCGCCTCTCGCACGACTTCAAGCGCCTCGAGAAGTCGGCGGGCTCGGCGAGCGCCGACCAGCAGCTGCTCGCGCTCAAGCAGAAGATGGGGCTCCTCGGGTCTGGGGCCTCGGCCCCGCCCAAGCGGATCGGGGCCGGCGAGGAGATCGCGGATGCCCACGTCGAGGACCGGGGCAACAAGCCCTGAGGTCCTCGCGCGGTGAGCAGGGGGCGGTGACCGCATGAACGACACCGGCGTGCGGCGCGTGTGGATCCTCCCCGGATTCACCGCGATCCTCGTCACGGTCCTCCTGCTGTGGCTGGCCGGCACCGTCGCCGACCTGCTGCTCCTGCTCTTCCTCGGCATCCTCCTCGCCGTCTATCTCTCGGCGGTGACCGACGTCCTGGCGGCGCGCACGCGATTGCCGCGTGGCGCCGCCTTCGCGTTGTCGCTCGCCCTCACCGTCGGCGGCCTCGTCGGGATCGGGTTCCTCCTCATCCCGCCGGTCATCGAGCAGACGCGCCAGCTCATCGCCGTACTCCCCGAGCTCGTCACCAAGTGGGAGGCGGGGCTCGAGCGGATCCTCGCGCGCGTCCCCGGCATGGCCGACTCGTTCGTGCCCGGCGAGCACCGCATCCTCGGTGTCGCCCTCGAGGAGTCCGAGCGCCTCATCGGCGCGCTCGTGCCGCGGCTCTTCGACACGCTGCATCTCGCCATCAACCTCGTCGCCGTCCTCGTGATGGCGATCTACTTCGCGCTCCGCCCCGACCTCTATCGCGACCTCGCGATCTCGGTCACGCCGCCCCGGCATCGCGAGGTCGCCCACGAGGTCATCGACGCGCTCAGCGAGACGCTCCGCGCCTGGACCATCGCCCAGCTCCTCGCGATGGTCACTCTCGCCGCGCTCACCGCCATCGGGCTCTGGCTCCTCGACGTCCCGTACTGGCTGGCCTTCGGCATCTTCACCGGGCTCGTCGCCGTCGTGCCGTTCTTCGGCACCTTCGTCTCCACGCTCGTGCCCGCGCTCTTCGTCCTTCCCACCGAGGGCGGCGGCACGCGCGCGCTTCTCGTGATCCTCCTCGGCACGATCATCCACGTGGCCGAGAACCAGCTCGTCGTGCCGTTGCTGATGCATCGCAAGGTCGACCTGCCGCCGGTCCTCACGATCATGAGCGTGCTGATCTGCGGGAAGCTGCTCGGTCCGTTCGGCCTCCTCGTCGCCGTGCCCACGCTCGCCGTGGTCATGGTGCTCGTGCGCCGCGTGCTGATCGGTCGCGTCTACCAGGACGAGGCCCTCTCCGGTCCCGTGGTGCGGCCGGTGATCTCGCGACGGCAGAAGCGGCGGCTCGAGGCGCAGCTGCGCGAGTCGTCGCCACCCGAGGGCACCCCGGTCGTGCCACCGCCCGGGTCGCCGCCGGTGGCGCCGCCCTCGTCGGGGACCGGATCAGCCGCGCCGCCCGCGCGCGACTGACGGATTTCGCCACTCGGCGCGAGCCGAGGATGATGGTCGAGGGAACGGCCGGTGCGACCTTCGCACCATGACACCCGCCCTCGAGTTCCTCAACGTCTCGCGCCGCTGGCGCGCGGGCGTCCTCGGTGCCCCGACCGAACAGCTCGCGCTCGACACCGTCTCCTTCCGGCTCATGCCCGGCGAGATCGCCGTCGTTTCCGGCGGCGCCGGGGCGGGGAAGAGCACCCTCCTCCTGCTGGCGTCGGCGCGGGCCGCGCCGTCGGAGGGGATGATCCGCTGGAGCGGCCGAGACGACCCGGCCGAGGTCCGTCCGCAGGCGATCGGCGCGCGACCGTGGGAGTACGGCTTCCTCACCGTACGTCAGGCGCTCGCGTTCCACGCGGACCAGCTCGCGCTCGCCGACGAATCGCTCCCGGCGCCCACGCGCTACGTCCCGCTCATGGCGCGCGTCGGCCTGCGCGGTCTCTCGCGCGTGCGTCTCGGCCAGCTCGCCGCCCTCGACCGCCTGCGTGTGGTGGTCGCGCAGGCGCTGCTCGCGCACCCCCGCCTCCTCTGCTGCGAGGAACCGTTCGCCTTCTGCGGTCCCGATGAGCGCGTCGAGGCGGTGCAGCTGTTGCGTCGAATCGCGGGGAGCGGCATCGCGGTCCTCGTGGCCATGCGCGACGCGCGCGCCGTGGACGCGGTCGGCCTCGCCGACCGCCGCTTCGTCCTCGATCGCGGGCGGCTCGTCGAGTCCACCGGCGCGGCCCACCGCACGAGGACGGTCCTCGAACTCGCGGTCCCGAGCCCGGACGATGCGATGCGCCGACTCCTCTGTCGGTTGCCGAGTCTCGCGCGCCGCGGCCGTAGGCTACGCATCCCGCTCGGCGGTCAGACCCCTGAGGCGATCCTCGCCCTCTGCCGCGACGCGGGCGTCCGGGTTCGTGCGTCCCGCGTCGCGGAGGAGGCGTTGCCCCGCGCGGAGGGCGGTCCGTAGCTTTCGGGATGGCCGAGTTCCGTCTGTTCAACACGCTCACGCGCACCGTCGAACCCTTCGCCCCGGCGGACGGCGAGACCGTCAAGCTCTACACCTGCGGTCCGACGGTCTACAATCCGGCGCACCTCGGCAACTTCCGCACGTTCCTCTTCGAGGACCTCATGCGGCGCGTGCTGCGCCTGCGCGGGTGGAAGGTGGTGCAGGTGATGAACCTGACCGACGTCGACGACAAGATCATCAAGCGGGCGACGGAGCAGGGGAAGACGATCATCGAGGTCACCGACCCGATAGTGACGATCTTCCACGCGGACCGGCAGTACCTGCGCATCGAGGATGCCGAGCATTATCCGCGCGCGACCGCGTACATCCCGGAGATGATCGCGCTCGTCGAGAAGCTCATCGCCAACGGCGTCGCGTACCTCGCCGAGGACGGCTCGGTCTACTTCGCGATCGGCAAGTTCCCCACGTACGGCCGTCTCTCGCGCCTCGACACGCGCGAGATCCAGAGCGGCGCGCGCGTGGCGCAGGACGACTACTCGAAGGAGAACGCGCAGGACTTCGCGCTCTGGAAGGCGGCCAAGGAGGAGGACGAGAAGTGCGGCGCCGCCTGGGATTCGCCGTGGGGACGTGGGCGCCCGGGGTGGCACCTCGAGTGCTCGGCGATGGCGATGGCCCTGCTCGGCGAGACGCTCGACCTGCACGCCGGCGGCATCGACCTCGTCTTCCCGCATCATGAGGACGAGATCGCCCAGAGCGAGGCCGCGACCGGCAAGCCGTTCGCGCGGTGCTGGTGCCACGGCGAGTTCCTGCTCACCGACGGGGCGAAGATGGCCAAGCGCGTCGGCAACGTGCAGAACGTCGACGGGTTGCGGGAGGCCGGTATCAGTGGCGCCGCGGTACGGCACTTCGTGTTCTCGACCCACTATCGCAAGCAGCTCAACCTCGCGGGCGAGGCGCTGGAGGGATCGCTCGAGGCGGTGCGGCGCGTCGGCGACTTCGCCGAGCGGCTGAAGGCGGCGAAGGGGGGCACGCGCGCGCTCGAGGATGCGGCGGACCGGTTGGAGAACGAGGTGCGGGCGGCGCTCTTCGACGACCTGAACGCACCGAACGCGATGGCGGCGCTCTTCGAGTTCATCCGGGCGGCCAACAAGGAGCTCGACGCCGGCGGAACGGAGTCGGGGCCGCTGAGCCGGGCCCGGGAGGTGTTCGCGATGGTCGACTCCATCCTCGACCTCCAGCCGGAGCGCGGGGTCGTGGCCGAGGATCTCGCGACGTGGGTGGAAGCTCAGCTGGTGGCGCGGACCGAGGCGCGCGCCCGCCGGGACTTCGGGACGGCGGACCAGATCCGGAAGGCGCTCGACGAGCGGGGCGTGGTGATCGAGGACACGCCGGGCGGCACACGGTGGAAGGTGGTGCGGTAGGGCGCGATCGGCGGGAAGCGGAACGCGGCGAGGCTGGACGACCTCGCCCCCTCCATCCTTCAGCCTTCATCCCTGACGTTGACCCTCCCCCCGGACCCGACTATCCTTGATAGCTCGCGCAGGACATCGGTTTCGCCGACGTAGCTCAGCTGGTAGAGCACCCGATTTGTAATCGGGCGGTCGCGAGTTCGATCCTCGCCGTCGGCTCTTTCAGGAAGGCTGGCGGCCGGGACGGGCAGGGTGGGGTACTCAAGTGGCCAACGAGAGCAGACTGTAAATCTGCCGGCTTATGCCTTCGAAGGTTCGAATCCTTCCCCCACCACTAGAAGGAGCGAGGAGCGAGAGGAAGGGTCGAGGTTCGAGGGGTGAGGGGGAGGACGCAGGGTCTGCGGGAGTAGCTCAGCTGGTAGAGCGCAAGCCTTCCAAGCTTGATGTCGCGGGTTCGAGCCCCGTCTCCCGCTTGTACGGATGGCAGAAGGCAGAAGGGAGAAGGCAGAAGGCAGCGGTCGCACGCATAGCTCAGTCGGTAGAGCACATCCTTGGTAAGGATGAGGTCACCGGTTCGATCCCGGTTGCGTGCTTGAACAGAGGGCTGAAGGTGGCTGGGAGAAGGCAGAGGGGGC
>JBGATT010000164.1:0-7468 GCA_044229035.1 Gemmatimonadaceae bacterium
CCACTCGCTGCGACGCGACTCCCACTCGCTGCGACGCGACTCCCACTCGCTGCGACGCGACTCCCACTCGCTGCGACGCGACTCCCACTCGCTGCGACGCGACTCCCGCTCGCTGCGACGCGAACCCAATGCTCTTCGACGTGCCTCCACCCGCCCCGGGCGGTTCGCTCCCCTCACCGGAGCACCGCCACCACGCTCGGCCGCGGTACGCCGACCATCTGGTTTCACACGATCCGAGGTACGAACTCGCCGGAGCAGCGAGGTGTCCGCGCGGCCGGGGCGATATGGACCCGACGCTTGGACCTCACGGCGCGCTGCACACTCACACTGACTGCTTCATCGCCGTCACTTCGATCTCAATCTTCATGCGTGGATCGAGCAGCTTGGCCGAGATCATCATGGCCGCAGGGCGCACGTCCCCGAGGTACTTCTTCAAAGTGGGCCAACACAGTTCGAAGTCGTCGCCGTTCGGCAAGATGTAGGTCACCCTGACCGCGTCGGCGAGGCTAGCACCTGCTTTCCGCAATGCCTGATCAATGTTCTTCAGACACTGCTCGGCTTGAGCGGCCACTCCGTCCTCGATGGTCATCGTCTCATAGTTGAATCCGGTCGTGCCGGAGACGAATACGAATGGCCCCTGAGCGACTGCACGGGAATAGCCGATCTGTTCTTCGAACACTGATCCGGAATCGATGAGTTGGCGAGTCATGCTTGTGTGAGGGTTGCACGGTGGATTGTGAGGGTGAATCAGGTACTTGAAGCAACAGCCTTGTCGTGCGCCTCTGCCGGGCACCGGGACCCCAGCCTCTGCCGCGGGCTTCCAATGAGGCGACCGGCCACCGCGTCCAGTTCCCGTCCCGAAACGTTGGCGAGCCGCGCGCCAGTGGGGAAGTACTGACACCGCGAACCGTTCGTGCTCTCGTTGCTCCCGCGCTGCGATGGATACCGCGGATCGCAGAAGACCACGGGCACCCGGATCCGCCTGTGAGGCACGCGTGGAGCGCGGGCACCCCCGTGGCGGTCTCCCTTCAAGAGGACTGGAGTTCGTAGGGCCGCCTCGTCAAGGGGCGCTTCGCGGCGAAGCGGGCGCGAAGTACGCACGAGTGGCCGCCTCGCGATCTCCCGCGACCGGACCAGTCGCCAGCCGGGGCGCGAACACGGTCTACGCGGTCAGCGAGCTGCCGCGATGCGCCTGACCCGCTCGCGCCACGCGGTCGCGATCTCCGGCCACGGCCGCTGCAGCAGACGCTCGAGCACATCGCGGATCCCGTGCCCCGGTGCTCGCAGATAGTCGCGGACCGCCTCGACGCCGCCTGCCTCATGCACCATCTCGGCGAGGACGGCACCCGCCGCGTTCCGGATCTCGGAGGGAACGCTCATGTCGTCCAGCACCTCGTCGATACCGATCTGCGGCTGCGCGGTCAGGAGCGAATCCAGGTGACGGACCGAGCCTCGGTAGTCGCGACCCGCGGTTCCCCCGAACCATGTCGGCACACCCTCCGAGGCCAGCAGGGAACTGCCGCTGCTGCGGATGATGGGAAGCAACACCACGTGCGCGATCTCGTGGCGGTACTCCACGCCGAGGACGGGATCGCCCGAGAACACCTGGAAGTTCACGGGCTTGGCGAATCCGCCCTCGCCGAACCGTCGGGGGAACACCACGCCGATCGTCTCGAGCGCCTCATCGACACTCGTGGTCGAGTAGTAGTCGAGGCGTGGCGGAGGGGCCACTTGGAAGGCCGCTGCGAGCGAGTCCAGCGACGAGGCGGAGCGGGTCGCGCCCGCGTCATCGAACTGCAGGCTCGGGGAGATGTGGAACGTCACCCGCCCCCGTGTCTCGCGCCGCCACGAAGCCGTCTTGTACGTCAGCGCGTTGGCGAGGACCCAGCCATCGCCGTCGCGGCGCGCATAGACGGTCATCGTGAGCTCAGGCGCGGTCGTGGAGTCCCGGGTCGTGGCCCCCGCCGGCCAGAACCTCGTGACGATCTGGTACGCCGTATCCGCGACGGCGCTCACCGGCGTCACGCTCACGACCTCGGGAATGGCGCCATCCGCGAGATAGAAGCCCGCCAGGTCGTACATCGCCCACATCCTCTGCTCCGTCGCGTCCCACAGCGGCGAGGGCTCGCCGGCGTATCGCGCGTACTGCCCCTCCTTGGAGGCGAGGTACTCATCCCACGTGCGGCGCACGGCGAGCTCGGACCCGGGCGACGGACGAGACGCACAGGCCGAGATGAGCGCTGACAGCACGCACACGAGGAATGGACCGTAGCTCCGTGGCCAGCGACGAGATGCGCGACTCAAGGTCCGATCTCCCTGCAGAGGATCCCCGGCACCCGAGCGCCTGACGCGCTCCCATCGCTCACGCCAGCCCGCCCATCGCGACGTACTTCACCTCGAGATACTCCCCGATCCCCTCTCTCCCGCCCTCCCTCCCCACCCCGCTCTCCTTCACCCCGCCGAACGGCGCCACCTCCGTCGAGATCACCCCTTCATTGATCCCGACCATCCCGTACTCCAGCGCCTCCGACACTCGCCACGCCCGCGCGAGGTCCCGCGTGTACGCATACGCCGCCAACCCGAACGGCGTCGCGTTCGCCGCCCGCACCGCCTCCGCCTCGTCACGGAACGTCATCACCGTCGAGACCGGGCCGAAGATCTCCTCCCCCGCGATCGCCATCCCCGCGTCCACCCCCGCGAGCACGGTCGGCTCGTAGAACGTCCCTCCGAGCGCGTGTCGCGAGCCGCCACACACCACGCGCGCGCCGCGCGTCAGCGCGTCCGCCACGAGCCGCTGGACCTTCTCCACCGCGCGCGCCGAGATCAGCGGCCCCTGCGTCACCCCCGGTGTCGTCCCGTCGCCCACGACGAGCCCCGACACGGCCGCGGCGAGCTTCTCCGTGAAGACCGCCGCGACCGGCTCGTGCACCAGGAACCGGTTCGCGCAGACGCACGTCTGTCCCGCGTTCCGGTACCGCGAGGCCACCGCCCCCGCGACCGCCGCATCGAGGTCCGCATCGTCGAACACGATGAAGGGCGCGTTGCCGCCGAGCTCGAGCGAGACTCGCTTCACCGTCGTCGCGCACTGCGCCATCAGCTGCTTGCCCACCGGCGTCGAGCCCGTGAATGAGAACTTCCGCACGAGCGGGTGCTGCGTGAGCACCAGCCCCACCTCCTGCGCGCGCGTCGACGTCACGACGTTGAACACGCCCGCCGGCACACCGGCGCGATGCGCGAGCTCGGCCAGCGCGAGCGCGCACAGCGGCGTCTCGGCCGCCGGCTTCACCACGAACGCGCACCCGGCCGCGAGCGCGGGACCCGCCTTCCGCGTCAACATCGCCACGGGGAAGTTCCACGGCGTGATCGCCGCCGCGACACCCACGGGCTGGCGCAACGCGAGCAGGCGCCGACCCGCGACCGGCGTGGGGATCACCTCACCGTACACGCGCTTCGCTTCCTCGGCGAACCACTCGATGAAGCTCGCGCCGTACGCGACCTCTCCGCGCGCCTCGGCGAGCGGCTTCCCCTGCTCGCTCGTCATGAGCATCGCGAGATCGTCCTGCGCGGCCATGATGAGCTCGAACCACCGCCGGAGGACCGCCGCCCGCTCCTTGGCGGTGCGCGCGGCCCACGACGGCATCGCCTCGGCGGCGACCAGCACGGCCCGCTCGGTCTCGGCAGCGCCGAGGTCGGCGACATCGGCGAGATGCGCGCCGGTCGCCGGGTTGCGCACCATGAAGGTCGTCGCGCCGGTCACCCACGCGCCGCCGATGTACGCCTGCGAGCGCAGCAGCGCTTTCACGGCGCCCTCGGCGCGCGTGCCCCCGAGTCCGGACTGCGATGGTCGTTCGCCGCCCGCGCCGTCTTCGACGCCGCATCGTACAGGATGCTGTGCGCGTCGCCCTGCGAGTTCGGCTTCTCCACCTTGATCGCGTGCCCCATCGCGCGCAGCGCGGCGAGCACCTCGGGTGTTGCGGCACCCTCCTCGAACGAGGCGGTGTCGGGCATCCACTGGTGATGGATGCGCGGCGCGTCGACGGCCTGGCGCACGCCCTCGTTCAAGCCCGCGACGCCGAAGACGACGTTGAGCACGGTGTTGGGGATGGTCCGACCGCCCGGCGAGCCGGTCACGAGCCGGAGCGCGCCACCCTTGGTGACGATCACGGGCGACATGGAGCTCAGCATCCGCTTCCCCGGCGCGATGACGTTCGCCGGGGTGCCGATGGCCCACCCCTGGTCGGTGTAGCCGGGCTTCTTGTTGAAGTCGCCCATCTCATTGTTGAGCAGGAAGCCGGCGACCACCACGCCCGAGCCGTACCCGCCCTCGAGCGTGTAGGTGCTCGAGACGGCGTTCCCGTCGGCGTCGATCACGCTGAAGTGCGTCGTCTGCCTCGACTCGGGGGGCGTGACGATGTCCGTGCCGAGCTCGAGCGAGTTCGACGCGTGGAGCGTGTCGATCGACGCGGCGAGCTCGCGCGCGTACTCCTTGCTGAGCAGGCGTTCGAGCGGGATCTCGCTGAAGGCGGGGTCGCCCATCCACCGTGCGCGGTCGAGGTAGGTGCGGCGCGCGACCTCGAGGCGGAGGTGCAGGGTGCGCGCGTCGGCGCGCGACATCCGCTCCACGCCGAGCGCCTCGAGCTGGTTGAGCGTGAGGATGGTGACCATGCCGCCGGAGCTCGGCGGGCCCATGGCGATGAGCTCGTGGCCGTTGAACGAACCACGCACCGGCGCGCGCTCGACGGCCTCGTACGCGGCGAGGTCGGCGCGGCTGATGAGGCCGCCATGCGTGCGCATCTGCGCCTCGATCGAGTCGGCGATCCAGCCGGAGTAGAAGGCGGCCGCGCCCGAGTCGGCGATGGCGCGCAGCGCGCGCGCGAGCTGCGGGAGCTTGAGCGTATCGCCGGCGGCCCACTTGCCGCCGCCGGGCTTGCCGTACGCGGCCACCGACGCCGGGAACGGCGCGAGGAACTTCTCCACCGCCCAGTTCAGCTCCTCGGCGAACGGCGCCGAGACCGCGAACCCCTGCTCCGCCTGGACGACGGCGGGCATCACGACGTCCCTCCACGGGAGCTTGCCGAACCTCGCGTGCGCCATGGCGAGCCCGCGCACGGTCCCCGGCACGCCGGGCGAGCGCCATCCGCTGTCGGTCGCGGCCCAGGCGATCTCGCCCTTCGCGTCCAGATACATCGTCGGCGTGGCCTTGAGCGGCGCCTTCTCGCGGTAGTCGAAGGTGGTCGCCGATCCGTCGGCCATGCGCACGACCATGAACCCGCCGCCACCGATGTTGCCGGCGGCGGGATACGTCACCGCGAGCGAGAAGGCGGTCGCGACGGCGGCATCGATGGCGTTGCCGCCCTTGGCGAGCACCGACGCGCCCGCCTCGGACGACAGATGGTGGGCGGAGACGACGACGCCGGTGGACGAGACGAGCTCGTCCACCGGCGGTGCCGCCTCAGGGGTGCTGCCGCACGCCGCGGCGAGGAGGAGCGCGGCGATGAAGGGCGTCTTCGGCATGGCGAGGGGGGCGAGGGTGACACGCAGAATCTACCGCGCGGCCCGCCCCCCTGCCGTCCGCCGCGCCTCAGTGCCCGCCGAAGCTCAGCGTGAGACCGAGACCGGTATCGTTGCGGCCGTTGGCCTGGAGGAGCTGGCCCGCGAACTGGAAGTTGACCACGCCGAACTCGAGGCCGAGTCCGCCGCTGTAGCGCATCCCGTCCCCGATCGACGTCACGCCGGCCCGCAGCGGCACGAAGGGGATGAGACGGAGCTCCGCACCGACACCGACCTGCGTGCTCGGGCCGAGATCGATTCCGTCCCCGAACCGCTGCCTGAGGTCCGCCGCGAGCGTCAGGCGACGCAGGCCGCTCCACGCCACGCCGAGGGCGAGCGTCGGGGTCGGCTGGGCCGCCGCGATGCGCTCCTTGAGCGACTCCTGCAGCGCAGGCGCCGCCGACGAGAGCGGGACGAGCGAGTCGGTGAACTCGCTGTTCGAGCCCGACTGGAAGGTCGCCTCGATGGGCAGGTAGTAGAGGTTGTCCGTCCTCCACGCGAAGGTGCTCACGAGGTCGTGGATCACCGCCGACCCGCGGAGGTTGCCCACCTTCCACGAGGCGCCCACGTCGAAGCCGAAGCCGGTGCCGTTCACCATCTCCGCCGTGTCGGTGACGACGAGCGGCGCGTTGATGTTGAGCGCGAGCGGGCTCGACGTGATGGTCGATCCGTTGTCGAGCATCGAGGCCGCGGCGTGCCCGAGCACGTACTTGCCCGTCACGCCGATGGCGAAGTCGCCGATGGGGACGATCGGGAGCCGGCGCCCGTACGCGAGGGCGAAGGTCGTGGTCGCGTTGGCGTCGAGCGAGAGGTCGGTGAGCGTGAAGTCCTCCGGCTGGCCGGTGCGTCCGGAGTTGCCGAAGAACAGCAGCGACATCATCGCCGGCGGCAGCACGCCGTCACTGCGCAGCGTGCTCGTCGCGGTGAAGGCGAATCGGCCGATGGAGAGGGCGAGCGGGGTGAGGTGCACGTCGCCGCCGAGATCCTGCCCCCCGTTGTCGATCACCTTCTGGAGCCAGGCCTCACGCACCTGCTGCGGGACGACCACGCCCTCGTAGTCCGCTAGGTCCTTGAGCGTGACGGGGCCGGTGCCCATGCCGAGCTGCGGCGAGAGGGCGAGGGAGAAGCGCGAGTTGCCGTCGAGCCCGAGGTTCGCCGGGTTCCAGGCGGCGGCGTTGAAGTTGCGGGCGAGCGCGGTGTAGTTGCCGCCCATCGCGGTCGCGGCGGCCGAGGCGTTGCCCTGGGCGCGCGCCACGGGGGCGAGCAGGAGGGAGAGCGCCGCGAGGCCGAGGAGGCGGGTCGAGTGGATGGTCATCGCTCAGCCCCCCACGTTGAGCACGAGTCGCACGTTCGTACGCAGCGTCAGCTGTTGAGCAGGCGAGATGGTGACGCTGTTCCCCGCACCTGCACCACTCGCGGTGCCGCTGAGAGTCATCGTTACCCCCGCTCGGCCAACCAACTGCCGGATCTCCGACTGGGTGAGACCAATGGTCAAGCTCGATGTGGCCATTGCTGGGATCGCGACTGGCTTCACCAGCACTACAGCGGGAAGCGACCCTTGGGCCGGGGCCTCGAGTCGCACGTTCAGCGCGGCACTCGCGTTGAATGGGTTGGTGACGCTGAGTAGCAATCCGCCGGTTTCCACCTGATCGGCGAAGGTCACATCCTCGAGATCGAACGAAACGGAGTTCGCCGTGATCGCGGCGCTCACGAGGACTACGTTGACGCTGGAGACACGAACATCGCTGACGGTCGGCACAACGGCGATGGAATTCGATGCCGCAAGCGACGCCGAAGCGCCCGACGGAACGCTCACCGAGATCGACACGGAGAAGGACGATCCGTAGACACCGGCCGGCAGCGGGACCAGTAGAGTCGTCAATCCGCCGGAGGGCATCGCTTGGGACGCACCGTCGAC
>JBGATT010000016.1:0-33059 GCA_044229035.1 Gemmatimonadaceae bacterium
GTGGAGGTTCACCGCGCCGTACTCGGTCACGATCCAGTGCACGTGGCCGCGCGTCGTCACCACGCCCGAGCCCTCGGTGAGCGTGGCCGCGATGCGCGAGAGCTTGCCGCCGGCGGCCGTGCTCGGTAGCGCGATGATCGACTTGCCGCCGGCGCTGCGCGCGGCGCCGCGGATGAAGTCCATCTGCCCGCCGATGCCGGAGTAGATGCGGGTCCCCATCGAATCGGCGCAGACCTGCCCGGTGAGGTCCACCTGGATGGCGCTGTTGATCGCGACGACCTTCGGATTGCGCCCGATGCGCCCGGTGTCGTTGGACATGTCCGCGCTGATGAACTCGACCTCGGAGTTGTCGTTCACGAAGTCGAAGACGCGCTTGGATCCGAGCACGAAGCTCGTCACGATGCGCCCGGGGAAGATCGCCTTGAGGCGGTTGTTCACCGCGCCGGCCTCGACGAGGTCCACGAGGCGGTCGGAGAACATCTCGGTGTGCACGCCGAGGTCGTGCCGGTCGTGCAGCCGGCTGAGGACCGCGTCGGGGATGGCACCGATGCCCATCTGCAGGGTGCTGCCGTCCTCGACGAGCCCGGCGACGAGCTCGCCGATGCGCGCGATGACCGGCGACTCGGCCTCGGGGAGATGCTGCGGGAGCGGCCGGTCGGTATGCGTGAAGGCCTCGATCTCCTCGAACGGCACGCTCGTGTCGCCGTGCGTGCGCGGCATCTGGTTGTTGATCTCGGCGATGATCATCGGCGCGCTGTCCACCGCGGCGCGGGCGGCGTCGACGCTGGTGCCGAGGGAGCAGAAGCCGTGGCGGTCGGGGGGCGAGAGCTGGACGAGCGCGGCGTCGAGGCGGACGCGCCCGCTCAGGAAGAGCGAGGGGACGTCGCTGAGGAAGATCGGGACGAAGTCGGCGCGGCCCGCGTTCACCGGCTCGCGCATGTTGGCGCCGGTGAAGAGCGAGACGGAGCGGAAGCGTCCGGCGTGCTCGGGGGTGGTCCACGGCACCGGGCCTTCGAGGTGCAGGTGGTAGAGCGTCACGTTCTCGACGTCGGTGCGCTTGGCGAGCGCCTCGAGCAGCGTGGTGGGCGTCGCGGCGGAGCCGTGGACGAAGACGTTCATGCCGGAGGAGATGCCGCGGACGGCCTCCTCGGCGGGGAGGGAACGGGAGTTCCAGTCAGGGACGGGGCGCATGGGCCGAAAGGTGACAGGGGGGTATGGCGGGGGGTAGCGGGGACCTCACCACCCGCTTGTCGGGGTTCCCGCCGCGGGGTATACTCCACTGCACGCGGGCGTAATTCAGTTGGTAGAATGCCAGCTTCCCAAGCTGGACGTCGTGGGTTCGAGTCCCATCGCCCGCTCCTCCGCAGGACCGAAGCCCCCGGCGCAGTGCGCCGGGGGCTTCGTCACTTCCATCCTATTCCCATGCCCTCCATCCGCGACGCCGCTCCCGCCGACCTGCCCGCGATCGGGCGCCTCGGCGCGCTGCTGGTCGGGCTCCATCACGAGATGGACCCTGCGCGCTTCATCGCGGCCACGCCGCAGACGCCGGACGGCTATGCGCACTTCCTCGCGACGCAGCTGGAGGAGCCGGACGTGCTGGTGATGGTCGCGGAGCGTGACGGCGTGGTGGTCGGCTACAGCTACGCGGGCATCGAAGGGAAGGATTGGATGACGCTGCGCGGGCCGGCGGGGGTGATCCACGATCTCGTGGTCGATGCCGAGGCGCGCAACGGCGGCGTTGGGCGCGCCCTGCTCGAGGCGACGATCGCCGCGCTCGAGCGCCGGGGTGCCCCGCGCGTGGTGCTCTCGACCGCGGCGCGGAACGAGGCGGCGCAGCGGCTCTTCGCGCGGGCGGGGTTCCGGCGGACGATGGTGGAGATGACGCGCGAGCGCGGCGCGTTCACGGATCGCAGCTGATCCGCTTCATCCGGAAGTCGATCCCGCGTTGCTGGCCGCCCTGCGGCCCCTCGATGCGCGCGACGAGCGAGTCGCTCCCGATGCGCCGGTAGATGATCCGCTGCGGGAAGTCGTGCTGGAGGTTCTCGAAGGTGACCGCGGTGTCGCTCAGGACGGTCGCGCCGAACGCGGTCGCGGTGCCGCCACCCGGTTGCGCGACGTAGGTGGCCGTGCCGCCGCGCGACTCCACGCGCAGGAACTCGAACTCCCGCGCGACGTCGCGGATCACCGTCCGGCTGGTGCCGAGCATGAGATCGCCGGCGGGCGCGATCCAGCTCTCCTGCGTGACGCGGGTGGGGGTGCGGAGCTCCCAGCAGCCGGCGAGCCACCGGAGTTGCTGCACCTGGGCAGAGGCCGTGGCGGGGACGAGGAGGGCGAGGGCGATGAGGAGTCGGCGCATGGGAACGGGAGAAGGGTGAGCGGACGCTAGCGGAGCGCGCTCGGAGGCGCTTGCACGAATGCGACGCGCGGCGGGATCTTCCGCCGATGGAGTACGTCGAGCGACCCCCGCATCCCGAGCTCGCCGGGCTCGTCCGCACCTATTGGTGGTTGCGTGGCGACCCGGATCCCGCCGGCGTCGCCGAGCCCGCGCTGCCGGATGGGTCGCCGGAGTTGATCATGAACCTCGGGCCGCCCTGGGAGCACGTGGCGGCCGACGGCACGCGCACGCTGCAGCCGGCGGCCTTCCTCGTGGGGCAGATCCTCGGGCCGATGGTGGTGCGACCGACGGGGCGGATGGACCTCGTCGCGGTGCGTCTCGAGGCGCACGCCGCCTCGTTGCTGCAGGATGACCTTTCCGCCCTCACCGATTCGTGGGCGCCCGTCGAGTCGCTGCGCGCGTCGGCGCAGCCCGCGCTCGCGGCGCTCCGCACGGAACTCGCGCTCGAGTCCGATCTCGAGGCCCAGGTGCTCGCGCTCGATGATGCGATGCGCGCGCTGGTGGAGGTCTCGTCGCCGCCGGACGAGCTGGTGGGGCAGGCGGTGCGGGCGATCCGCGGGTCGCACGGCGCCGTGGAGATCGACGCGCTGGCGCGCACGCTCGGCGTGACGACGCGCACGCTGCAGCGGCGCTTCGCGACGGCGGCCGGCCTCTCGCCGAAGATGCTCGCGCGGATCGTGCGCTTCCAGCGGGTCTTCGCTGCCTGGCGCGACGATCCCGCGAGCTGCTCGCGCGTGGCGCTCGAGTGCGGCTACTACGACCAGTCGCACCTGGTGCGCGACTTCCGCGACTTCGCCGGGGCGCCGCCCGCGGGATTCCTCGCCGCGATGCCCGCCTTCACCGCCGTGTTCACGGCCGCGCGGTCGCGACCCACCCGATGAGCGCGCCGCCGAGCACGAGCCAGGCCGAGTTCACGCGATAGCGCAGCAACAGCCCGAGCGCGAGGACGAAGAGCGGCACGGCGAGCGAGGGCGCGGCGAAGGCATCCCGCGCGAGCGGGAGCGTGGCGGCGAGCATGAGCGCGAGCGAGGCTGCGTTGAGCCCGCCGAGCACCGCGCGCGCGGCCGGCGCGTCCTTGAGGCGATGGAGCAGCGGTGCGGTGAGGGCGACGAAGAGGAACGCGGGCAGGAAGATCCCCGCCGTCGCGACGAGCGCACCCGCGTGGCCGGCGACGAGATAGCCGACGAACGTGGCGGTGGTGAAGAGCGGGCCGGGGGTGAACTGGCCGACGGCGACGGCGTCCAGCAGCTGCGACTCCGTCAACCATCCGGTGCGCGTGACGAAGTCGGCCCGGAGGAACGCGATGAGCACGTAGCCGCTGCCGAAGAGGACCGCGCCGGCCTTGGCGAAGGCGAGGAAGAGCTTGACCAGCGTGACCGGGATGGCGGCGGCCGCCGCACCGCCGCCGAGCAGCGCCACGGCACTCGCGGTGTCCGGACGCGCACCGGCGCGCACGGCGGACGCCCACGGCAGCGGCAGGACGAGCGATGCGTCGCGTTCCCAGAGGTTGCCGCCGCGCGTGAGCCGCCAGTCGAGTCCGGCGAGCCCAGCGGCGGCGGCGAGCACCGCGAGCTCGTGGATCCCCAGCGCAATGCCGAGGAGCGAGAGCGCCCCGATGGAGAGCGTCATCGCCGAGACGAGGGCAGTGCGTGCGAGGGACCAGAGCGCCTGTGCGATGATCGCTAGGACGACGGGCTTGATGCCGGCGAGGAGGCCTGCGGCCGCTGGGAGCGCGCCGAACCGCCCGTACATCCAGGCGATGCCCCAGACGATCGCCATGGCCGGGAGGATGAAGCAGGCGCCGGCCACGACGAGTCCGGGCCAGCCGGCGCGCGCGTAGCCGATGTGGATCGCGAGTTCGGTGCTGTTGGGGCCGGGGATGAGTTGCGAGGCGCCGAACAGGTCGAGGAAGGCCTCGCGCGACATCCAGCCCCGACGGCGGACGACCTCGTCCTCCATCATCGCGACGTGCGCGGCCGGTCCGCCGAAGGCGGTGGCGCCGAGGCGGAGGAAGAGGGCGGCGAGGTCGCGGAGCGGGGTGTGCACGGCGAGGGAATATCGGCCGATACTCAAGGCAATGCGAACCTCCTCGGAGCGGGTGCTGACGCCCGTGCATGCTCCATCGACGCGGATGGGGACGCCCCCGCACGGCCCGGCACAGGGGCCGGTGCCGGGCGTCCTCGTCTCGCCGCGCGCGCTCCGCGTGACCCTCGTCAACTCGGTGCTCGGCCTGGCCGCGCTCATCTGGCTGTTGCCGGCGCCATGGGGCGGGGTGGTGCCGGTGCTCCTGCTCGCGCAGGTGGTCTGGCTCCGGCATGGCGCGCTGGCCGCGACCGTCGGCGTGCTCGCGGGGGGCGGCCTTGGCGCCGGGCTCGGTGTGCTGCTCGGGATGGAGGATGCGCGCCGCGCCGCGCTCGCGCTGCTGTTGTTGCTGCTGCCCGCGATGGCGGCCTGGCCGCGTCGCGAGGCCCCGGTCCTCAGCCCGGCGCGAGCGCCTTGAGCTGACGCTCCACTTCGAGCTTGAGCGCGTCGATCCGGAGCGGCTTGGCGAGGAAGCCATCGACCGACGCCATCAGGTCGGTGATGCGCTGTTCGGTCCCGCGCAGCTCGCCGGACATCAGGAGGATCCGCACGCGCGGCTCACGGCGGCGCGCCTCGGCGATGAGTACCTCGACCATCGGGCCGGGCATCTGGACGTCGGAGATGATCACCGCGATGTCGCGCTCGCGGGCACGCCAGTGCTCAAGGGCGGTCGGCACGTCCGGCGCCTGGAGCACCTCGTACCCCGCCCGCTCGAACGCCAGCCCGAAGGCGCGCAGGAGCGACTGCTCATCCTCGACGAGGAGGAGGCAGGGTCGCGGGCGCGGGCGGAGGGTGTTCGCGTCAGGCAAGGACGGTCGGCTGGTGGCGAGCATCAGTACCCGGACGAACCGGGTATGGGGCGGTCACGGTACCGGGGCCGCCGCGACGTCTGACGGGGTCTGTTCGGGACCGCCGGGGCCCGGGGTGCGGAAGGGGAGGAGCACGGAGATGCGCCGGTTGCGCGGGTCAAGGGGGAAGTCCACGATCTTGGGGCTCCGGTCCGCCATTCCCCGCACCGAAACCACGCGGTCCGGGGTGACGCCTTGCGTGAGCAGGGCGCGCCGCGCCGCGTTGGCGCGGTCGGACGAGAGCTCCCAGTTGGAATACCCCCCAGGGCGCACCAACGGCACTCCGTCGGTGTGGCCCTCGATGATCACCGGGTTGGGGAGGACGGCGATCTCGGCGCCGAGGATGGCGATCGCGCGCAGCATCGGCTCGGTCATCACCGCCGATCCCGAGGCGAAGGTCGCATCGCCGATGAGGCCCTCGCCGAACTCGATGCGCAACCCTTCCGAGGTCATGCGCACGTCGATGTTCCCCTCGAGGCCGCCGAGGTCCGACTCGTCGAGCGCGGCCTTGAGGCGGTCGCGTGTGGACTCCATCGCCGCCTCCTCCGCCATGCGGGCCGGCATGGGCGACTCGCGCATGCCGAGCACGGGCGTGTTGCCCGAGCCCATGGGGCTCGAGCCGGAGCCGAAGCCCTTCTTGAAGCCCACCGGGTTGGAGAAGTAGCCCTGGATGGATTCCTTGGCGCTGTCGTCCATGCCGACGATCCACATCACCATGAAGAACGCCATCATCGCGGTGACGAAGTCGGCGTAGGCGACCTTCCACGACCCGCCGTGGTGGCCGGCATGTCCGCCGCCGCCCTTCTTCTTGATGATGACCTTCTTCTTGTCCTTCCCGGCCGGAGGCATGGGCGGTTACGCGGTCTGCGACTTGGTGCCCTTCATGAGTTCCTCGAGCTTGGTGAAGCTCGGGCGGACATGCGGGTCGAGCGAGCGGCGGGCCGCCTCGGTGGTCTGCTTGGGCGCGTCGCCGCGGGCGAAGGCGAGCAGGGCGGCGCGGAAGACCTGGAGATAGGCGTGCTCGGACGCGAGGCGTCCCTCGACCGCGGTCGCCATGGGGCCGACGACGCCGTACGCGAGCAGGATGCCGAGGAAGGTGCCGACGAGCGCGGCGGCGACCTTCTCGCCGATGACCGACGCGGCGCCACCGATCGAGCCCATCGTGATCACGACGCCGAGCACCGCGGCAACGATGCCGAAGCCCGGCATCGCGTCGCCCATCTTGTTGATCGCCGCGGGGATGAGCGCTTCCTCGTGATGATGCTTCTCGAGGTCGGCGTCGAGCACGTCGGCGAGATGGTGGTCCTCGATCGCGCCCGAGGAGAGCGACTTGAGCGTGTCGGTGAAGAAGTCGACGGCGTGATGGTTCTTGAGGAAGAACGGGTACTTCTGGAAGACGGGGCTCTTCTCGGGGTCCTCGATGTGCGCATCAAGGCCGACGAGGCCGTCTCGCGCGGCGATCTGCATGATCTCGTAGATCATCTGCAGCTGCTGCGCGTAGACCTCGGCGGTGTACGGGTTGGGCTTGAGGAGCCCGAGGAGGCGGGAGACGCTGCCCTTGATGACCGACACCTCGTTGCTCACCACGAACGCGCCGATGGCGGCGCCACCGATGATGATGAACTCGGACCACTGGAGCAGCACGCCGACCTGGCCGTGATGCATCACGTAGCCCCCGATGATGGAGCCGAACAGGACGACGAAGCCAGCGATGAGTTGCACGAGGTCCCGGAAGGGTTGCGGGAAGGGGCGCCCCGCCGTCATGGGAACGGGGGTGCCGACACCCTCAGTATCGGCCTCGGGAGGGGGAACGTGACCGCATCGGATGCGGAGGACGGCGCCGTGACACTCGTGATGCGCGGGCTGTTGCACGAGCTCGCGAACATCACCACGGCGGCCGACGGTGTCACCTCGTCACTGCGCCACGATGGCGCGGCGGCCCTGCCACGCGCGCCAGAGGACCTGAGCGCCGTCGTCGACCGGCTCTTCGCGATGCACGCCGACCTCCGCTCCTTGCTTCCCGACCGCGAGGGCGAGATGGCGCTCGATCCGCGCGCGGTGGCGGCCGAGGTCGCGCGGCTCCTCGCGTGGCACAACGAACGCAAGCTCGCGGTGACGGTGGACGAGGATCCGGTGCCGCCGATCCTCGACGTCCCGTGGAAGGCGCGGCGTCAGCTGCTCGCGGCGGTCGACGCGGCGGCCGGCGAGGCGAGCGCCTTCCGCTTCAGCTTCCGTCCCGAGGGCGATTCGGTGATCGCCGTCTCGTCGGAGGGGGTCACGTTCTGGTCGGCACCGACGCTCGCGGCCGCGCGCCGCCGCGAGCGGGACGGGCGCGCGGGCTGAAGCGGCCCGAATCCGAGCCGCGCGAGCGCCTCGGGGGTGGCGACCGCGGCGACGGTCCCCGCGGTGACCTGGTCGACGATCTCCTGGCGCAGGATGGTGACCTCCGGCGGCGCCTCGATGCCGAGGCGCACCTGCCCGCGCTCCGTCGCGATGACGATGACGCGGATGCCGCCCGCGAGCAGGATGGCCTCGCCGGCGCGTCGGGAAAGGATGAGCACGGGGGCCTCTCGGCCGGCTACCGCAGCTCGAGCAGCGTCTGCGACATCCGGTCCGCCGTGGAGATCAGCTTGGCGGCCGCCGCGTAGGTCTGCTGGAACTTGATGAGCCGCACGAGTTCCTCGTCGACCGAGACGCCGGACACGGACTGCCGTCGCGTGTCGGACTGCGTCGCGATCGCATCATCGACCTCGGCGCGATCGGTGACGCTGCGCGTCGTGAAGGCGATGCCGGTGGCGATGCGCTGGAGGAACGTGCCGGCCGACTCGGTGATGCGGGGTGACCCGTCGGGATTGGTGAAGCCGATGGTCGCCGTGCGGAGGCCCGAGATGCTGAGCGCGACGCTGCCGTCGCCGGGGCCGGTGGCCGTCGCCGCGGAGGCGGCGATGGCGCTCGACGAGGCGGCGATCGCGCTGTCGAGCCGGATGCCGCGCGCCGTGCGCAACGGATCGGTCTCGGCGGTCGCCATCGGGTCGCTCGCGAAGAAGTCGCCGGCCGGCGTCGCGACCGGCGGGGTGCCCGACCAGGTGACACCGGTGCGGTGGATCGCGTTCACGCCGTCGACGATGCCGCGCGTGAGCGTGTCGAGCTCTGCCGTCAGCGCCGGGATGTCGACGACCGAGAGCTGCCGGAGCGCCCCGAGTTCGCCGCCGATCTGCACCGGCCGCGTGGGCAGGCTCGCGCGCGTCACCTCGGTGATGCCGCTCACCGTGCTCGTCGTGAGCGGCCGGACCTGCGAGCCGTCGACGAGGGAGAGGCCGTTGAGCAGCACGCCGACCGAGCCGTCCGCCGACTCGAGCACCTCCGCGCCCGTGAGCTGCACGAGCCGGTCGAGCTTCAGGTCGCGCTGGTCACGCAGCGTGTTGGCGCTCTGCCCGCCCGACTCGGCGGCGACGATCTCCTGGTTGAGGTCGGCGATCGCGGTCGCGATCTCGTTGACCTCGTCCACGGCGGACTCGAGGCGCTGCCGCGTCTCGACCTGCAGTTCGTCGAGCCGCTGCGCGGAGCGGTTCAACTGCTGCGCGACCTTCGCGCCCGACTCCTGCACCGCGCCCTGCACCCCGCTCGCCGACGGCCGGGCCGCGAAGTCGCTCCACGCGCCGTAGAACGCGTCGAGTGCGGCGCTGAGCCCCGTGTCGCTCGGCTCGCCGATGATCGTCTCCATGCGCGCGAGCGCCTCGGAGCGGACGCGTCCGCCGGACGCATCCGCGGAGGCGCGGCGGAAGCTCGCGTCGAGGAACTGGTCACGCGCGCGCGACGTGCCCGTGATGCGCACGCCGGCGCCGAACTCGCCCTGCACGAAGCGGGTCGGGAGCTCGGCGGCCGTGTCGACGCGCTGCCGCGAGTAGCCCTCGGTCTGCGCGTTGGCGACGTTGTTCGAGGTCACCTCGACCGCGCGCTGCGCGGTGAGGAGACCGGAACGGGCGGTGTTGAGGATCGAGCTCAATGACATGGGATCAGCCCCTCAGGTCCATGAGTCGACCGCCGCCACCGCCGGCCGCCATCGCGGCGCGGCTGGGCGCCGGGTAGGACTGCGGCACGGCGGCCTGCGCGCCCGTGAGGATCCGGAAGAACGCATCGCCCGACGACATCGCCGCCTGGAGGAGGCGCCGGTTCTGGTCCACCGCCGCGACGAGCCGCTTGGCCGACGCGCGGAGGTCGGCGCTGGCGGCACGCTCGGCCTCGGACAACGTGTCGCCCCAGGCGTTCTCGAGGTCCTCGAGCCGGCCGTCGCCGCCGCCGCAGGCGACGATGACGACGCTGCGGCGCTGGCTACGCGCCTCGCGATAGGCTCCGAGGAGCCGGTGCGCCGCGAAGACGGAGTCGTTGACCGCCTCGATGTCGTCACGCGAGACCGCGCCCCGCTGGCGCTCGAGGGTCGCGACGAGGTCCTCGAGCACGGCGTGCTCATCGCGCAGCGCACGCAGCAGATGCCCGGGGGAGAGGGCCGCGGCGGATCCGGCGGGCAAGGGCATCGGAACGGTGGAGGAGGACATGGCTGGACGCGAGAAGGGCTATCGGTCAGTATCGGCCGATGGGCCGAGACGTTCACGAAGGGCGTCGAAGAGTGACACGGAGAGATCGCGGGGCCCGCCGTCCTGCACGGCCACCTGCTCGGCGATCCGCTGGTCGAGCATGGAGCCGAAGAGGTCCTCCCCCGGGCCCCGCTCGAGGAACCCGTCCGTGGGAACGGAGGCGCGCATCGCCTGGAAGAGCTGCTGGACGAAGAGCCCCTCGAGCGCCTCGGCGGACTTCTTCAGGGCCGCTTCGTCCCGGTCGCGGCGCGTCTGGGCCCCGACGGATGCGTTGGTGGCGCGCGCGGTGGCGTCAGGACGGATGGTGGGGAAGTTCATCGGACCACGACCTCGACGGGGAGCGCGCCGACCTGCCGGAGCGCGAGGAGGATGGCCGCGACGTCGCTCGGCTGGGCGTCGACGGCGCGGAGGGCGGCAGTGACCTCGAGGACCGAGGTGCCGACCGGGAGGCGGAGCGAGATGCCGCCGTCGGCCAGCGCGGCGGACGAGTCGCGCGGGGCGGCGGGGGTCGCGCTCGGCCCGGTGATGGAGAGGAGGACGCGGCCCTGGCGCACGACGGCGGCGCCCACGGCGGCGTCGCCACCGGCGACGACGAGGCCGCTGCGCGCGTCGAGGAAGACGGCGTTCCGCTGCGACGGACGGACGCGGAGGTCGAGCACCTTGCCGATCGCCTCGGCCTTCTCGTCGGTGGTGCCGGTGAGCGTGAGCGCGATCGCGCCCGGATCCTCGACCTTCGCCTTGCCCTCACCGAGCGCCGCGTTGATCGCCGTGGCGATGCGCTGCGCGGTGGAGAGGTCGGGCTCCTTGAGCCAGAGCTTGCTCGCGAGTTCGACGGTGGGGCGCGGGAGTTCCTGCTCGAGGACGCCGCCGTCGGGGATCGCGGCATGGTTCACGGGCGATGCCGAGCGGGCGCGCCACCGGACGTTCACGGCGCCGTCGGCGGCCGAAGCGTCATCGATCACGAGGGAGCCCTGCGCGGTCGCGTAGGCGGGGCCGCCGGGGCCGGCGACGAGCGGCGTCACCCACAGCACGCCGCCGCGGAGCGAGCGCGCGTCGCCGAGCGCGGCGACATGCGTGATGAAGCGTCCGCCGGGACGGAGGTAGGGCGAGACCTCGGCGGTGACGAGCACCGCCGCGACGTTCGCCGTGCGCAGCATCTCCGGCGGGACGGTGAGGTCGAAGCGCCGCAGGAGGTTCACCACCGCGTGGACGGTCATGCCGCCATCGCGCGTGGTCATCGAGCGGTCGCCGGTGCCGTCGAGTCCGACGACGAGACCGTAGCCGACGAGACGCTGCGGGACCGCCGAACCCTCGATGGTGAGGTCGGCGATGCGCGGCTCCTGCGCGCGGAGCGATCCGCCCGTGGTCGCGACGAGCGCCGCGAGGAGGAGGGCGTGCCAGAGCACGGTGCCGCCGCGGGTCCTCATGGCCAGACCAGCCCGAGGATGCGCCCGATGATGCCACCGCGCGTCTTCCCGAGCCGCCCCTTCTGCTTGACGGTGATCTTGGCGTCGGCGAGACGATCGCCATCCGCCTGGTTGTCGATGGTGACGTCCTGTGCCCGGAGGACGCCTTCGACGGTGACCTCCTGCTGGTTCTTGTCCACGTTGACGGAGCGCGTGCCCTTCACGGTGTAGGTGCCGTCGGGCTGGCGTGCGACGACGCGGACGGCGACGGTGGTGCGGAGCGCCGAGGAGCGGCTCATGTCGCCCGTCTGGTCGGAGCTGGCGCGCCGGCTGTCGCCGAAGCTGCCGGAGATCGGGGCGGCGCCGCCCGGCGGCGCGAGCGCGACGCCCATGTCGCGCTGGGTGTTGTCGCGCCCGGCCTGCGTGCGACGCGCCGAGGCGATCACGGCCTCGTCGACGTAGAGCGTGATGACGTCGCCTACCGCGAGGGTGCGCGAGTCGGCGAGCCAGCTCGTCGGCGCGGCCCGCGGCGCCGGGGCCGCCGCGGTCGTCGCGGCCGGGGCGGGCGCTTGCGCCTCGCCCGACGCGGCGAGCGCGATGAGCAGCAGCGCGGCGGCGCCGCCATGGAGTCGAAGGGGAGTGATCATCGGATCAGTTGGGTCGCGACCTCGGACATCTCGTCCGCGGCCTTGACCGACTTGGAGTTGATCTCGTAGGCGCGCTGCGCCGCGATCATCTCGACCATCTCGGTGACGATCTCGACGTTGCTGGACTCGAGGTAGCCCTGCACGATGCGGCCGAAGCCCTCGTCCTCGGGCATGCCCTCGAGGGGCACGCCGCTCGCCGGCGTCTCGGTGTAGAGGTTCTCGCCGAGGGCCATGAGGCCGGAGGGATTGGGAAAGCGGTGGAGCGAGATCTGGCCGAGTTGCACCAGCTCGCCGTTGCCGCGGAGGGCGCTGACGATGCCGGTGCGGCTGATGCTGATCTGGCCGGCGCCGCTGGGGATGGAGATGCCCGGTTCGACGGCGACGTCGAGTTCGCGCTGCGTGTTCTCGAGCGTGCCCTGTGCGTTGGCGCGATTGACGGCGGCGAGCCGCACGCCGCGGCCGACCTGGATCGCGCCGAGGGTGTCGGCGCCGGAGGTACCGACGACCTGCACCTCGCGCATCGACTGGTAGAGCAGGTCCTCGAACGAGGCGCGGCTCCGCTTGAAGGCGGTGGTGTTGACGTTGGCGAGGTTGTTGGCGATCACCTCGGTGCGCGTCTGCTGGGCGGCCATCCCGGTGGCGGCGATGCGAAGGGCGGGGATCATGGCAGTGTGGGCTGGAGACGGTTCGGAGGGATCAGACGGGCTTGCCGAGCTGGCTTGCGGCGGTCTCGCGCGATTCGTCGAGCACGCGGATGGCGCGCTCGAGCAGCGCGTGGTGCCGCTGGATGTCGAGCATGTCGACCATGGTGGAGACCGGGTTCACGTTGCTCTCCTCCACGGCGCCCTGGCGCAGCGTGCGGTCGGCGAGCTGCACCGTCGCGCGGTCGCGCGTGGGGACGAACGTGCCCTGCGGTTCGCGCTCGAGTCCGCTCGCCCCGGTGCCGGGACGCTCCACGCGGAGCCGGTCGATCGCGACATCGTCGACGATGACGAGGCCGTTCTGCTGGATGGAGAGCTTCTGGTAGGCGGCGGGGAGCGTGATGGGGCCGCGCTCGCCGAGGAGCGGCGCGCCGCCCAGGGTGAGGCGGTTGCCCGGGTCGACGGTGAGGCTCCCGCCGCGCACCCAGCGCTCGTTGCGCGGCGTGTCGACGACGAGGAAGCCCTCGCCGGAGAAGGCGAGATCGAGCGGGGCCTCCGTCTCGCGCAGCACGCCCTGCCGCACGTCGGTCCGCGTGGCGATGGTCGGCGCGCCCTGCGTCGCATCGAGGAGATGCGCGAAGGAGCGTTCCGCCTTGTAGCCGTCGGTGGAGACGTTGGCGAGGTTGTTCGCGACCACCTGCAGGCGGCGTTCCGCGGAGCGGAGCGCCGAGCTGGCGATGCCGAGACCGGAGACCGGGGCGGTCACGGGGCGACCTGGCGATAGCCGTTGGCAGGGGTCATGACGCGCCGGGCGCCGGAGGCGCGCGCCGCGGACTTGGCGCCGCCGATGGTGAGCGTGTCCGGGCCGGAGACGGCCTCGGTCGAGGTCGGCGTCGCCTTCGGCATTGTGTCGCGCAACGGCGACATCACCGTGCGGAGCCGCGAGATGGCGCGGGACCGGATCTGCGAGACGCGCGATTCGGTGAGCCCGAGCACCGAGGCGATCTGGTGCATCTTGAGCTCCTCGTAGTAGTAGAGCGCGAGCACCGTGCGCTCCTGCTCCTTGAGCTGCCCGAGCGCGCTGCGGAGCTTGTCCTGCTCGGCCTCGGCGGTGAGGACGTCCTCGATGGTGGGCGCGTCGTCGTGCAACGACGATTCCCACTCGGTGTAGGGCGCGTCGGAGTCGTCCTTGGCGGAGCGCTCGAGCGGGACGCGGACGCCGGTCTCGAGATCGGCCTCCCACCGCCAGAGCGTGAGCTTGTCGATGCCGAGCTGCTCGGAGAGCTCGGTGTCGTCCGGCTGGCGGCCGAGCTTGGCATGCAGCGCGTCGCGCGCGGCGGCGATGTCGCGGGCCCGGCGCCGGATGGAGCGCGGGACGTTGTCGAGGCGACGGAGCTCGTCGAGGATCGAGCCGCGGATGCGGGGCACCGCGAGCGTGCTGAACGCGAGGCCGCGCGACGGGTCGAAGGTCTCGATCGCCTGGATGAGTCCCAGCGTGCCCGCGCTCACGAGCTCGTCGATGTCCATCTCCGTGGAGAGGGAGCGCGCGAGCTGCTGCGCCACATGGTGGACGAGGCTCAGGTGCTCGCGGATGAGGGCATCGCGGGCGGAGAGGTCACCGGCGGCGAGCGCGGTCCAGAGGCTGGTTGACGGGGTCATGCGAGGGCTCCGGTTGGATCGGACGTGGGGGCGAGGGCGGACCAGAGGGCGCCGGCGGCCGTGGTGAGGGCCGTATCGGCGACGGCCTCGGCGAGAGGGATCCCGGCCCCCAGCGCGATGGGCAGCGTGGGGTCGAGCGGAATCGGGGGTGCGACGTGCAACGGATGCCCGAGCCAGCGCTCGGCGGCATCGGACAACGCGGCGACATCGGCGTCGCCGCAGGCGGAGACGGACGCCGCGCACTGCGGGCGGCGTCCGAGGATGAGCTTGAGCACCGCGAAGGCCGCGGCATGCGACGCTGCGCCGGCCGGCGCGAGCACCACCGCCTGCGTCGGCGAGGTGTGCGCGGCGAGCTCGTCGATGGAGTCGAGCAGCACCTGCGCGCGCGGCGACGGGATGCTGATGATCACGTCGGCCGAGAAGAACTGCGGCATGCTGCTGCTCACGTGGATGTCGCGGTCGATGCGCACCGGCGCGGACTCGGCCACCGGGGAGGCGACGCCGAAGAGCGCGGCCACTCGCTGCGCGCGCGCGGCCGGTCCGACCAGCAGCACGCGGGCCCCGGAGGCCTGGGCGGCGCGCGCGAGGAGCGCGGCCGTCACCGTCGTGCCGACGCCGTTCTCGCCGGCGGCGACGAGCACGCCCCGGGGACCGCGCGGCGCGCGGCGCGACCCGAACGACTCACGCGGCTGCACGCGGCACCTCCCAGGTGGCGATCGCCGAGAGCTGGACGTTCGCCGGCAGCTCGGCGAGCGAGAGCACCGGCTGGTTCGGGAGCACCGGCTCGAGCACGTTGCGGATGCCGAGGCGCAGCGCGCTCGGCACGACGAGAGGCGGGAGACGGCCGTCGATGGCGCGGGCGTTGGCCGTGTTCTCGAGGTCGCGGATGAGCTGGGAGACCATGTCGGGCGTGAGGCCCGGCGCGGGCTGTCCCTGCCGCGGCGTGAGGAGCGCGCTGAGCGACTGCTCGAGGCGGGGGCCGAGGGTGATCGCGGGGAGGAGCCCCTGCTCGTCGAGGTGGCCGCGCGCGATCGCGTCCGAGAGGGCGCGGCGCACGTGCTCGGTGAGCATCACCGGGTCCTTCGTGCTGTCGGCGGCGTCGCCGAGCGCCTCGAGGATGGTGACGAGGTCACGGATCGGCACCCGCTCGCGGAGAAGGCGCTGGAGCACGCGGTGCACGGTGCCGAGCGAGAGCTTGCCCGGGACCACTTCCTCGACGACGGCGGGATGCGTCTTCTTGAGCGCGTCGAGCATCTGCTGCACGTCCTGGCGGCCGAGGAGCTCGGCGGCGGAGCGCTTGACCGTCTCGATGAGGTGCGTGGCGATGACGGTCGACGGCTCGACGACGTCGTAGCCGGCCGCGAGCGCGTCGGCGCGCCGCGAGTTGGCGACCCAGCGGGCGCGCATGCCGAACGAGGGGTCGATGGTGTCGATGCCTTCGACGGGACCACTGACGCGCCCGGTGTCGAGCGCGAGGAGGAACTGCGGCATCACGTCGCCGCGCGCCTTCTCGGTGCCGCGGACCTTCACGACGTAGGTGCCGCCCGGGAGGCCGAGGTTGTCGAGGATGCGGACCGGCGGCACGAGGATGCCGGGGTCCTGCGCGCACTGCTGGCGGAGGAGGCCGATGCGCTTGAGGAGGTCGCCGCCCTGCGTCGAGTCGGCGAGCGGGATGAGCAGGTAGCCGACCTCGAGCTCGATCGGCTCGATCTGGAGGAGGTCGTCGAGCGGGTCGGCGCTGGCGGGAGCCGGCGCGGTGACCGGAGCCGGCGGCAGCGCCGCGTCGGCGCGCGCCTTGGACTGCTGGGCGTCGGCACCACGCGCGAGCATGGCGAGGCCGATCGCGATGCCGATGAACGGCATCTTCGGCAGCCCCGGGACGAGCCCGAACGCGGCGATCACCCAGGCGGCCAGCTTGAGCGCCTTGGGATTCGCCGAGATCTGGTTGGAGAGCACCGTGCCGACCTGCACGCCTTCGGAGGCGTGGGTCACCATGATGCCGGCGGCGGTGGAGATGATGAGGGCCGGGATCTGCGAGACCAGGCCCTCACCGACGGTGAGGATGGTGAACTTGGCGGCGGCGTCGAAGAGCGAGAGGCCCTGCTGGGCGACGCCGATGACGATGCCGCCGACGATGTTGACCGCGGTGATGAGCAGCGCGGCGATGGCGTCGCCCTTCACGAAGCGCGAGGCGCCGTCCATGGCGCCGAAGAAGTCGGCCTCGCGACCGACCGCGTCGCGCCGGATCCGGGCCTCGGTGGCGTCGATCGCGCCATGCGCGAGCTCGCCGTCGATCGCCATCTGCTTCCCGGGCAGGGCGTCGAGGGTGAAGCGGGCCGAGACCTCGGCCACGCGCCCCGCGCCCTTCGTGATCACGATGAAGTTGATCGCGATCAGGATCAGGAAGAGGACTAGACCCACAACATAGTTGCCTCCGATGACGAACTCGCCGAACGCCGGGATGATGTCGCCGGCGTGACCTCCGGAGAGGATCAGGCGGGTGGAGCTGACGTTCATCGCGAGGCGAAAGAGCGTCAGCAGCAGCAGGACGGTGGGGAAGGACGAGAAGTCGAGCGGCTTGGTGCTCTGCAGCGCGACCAGGAGGACGATGATCGAGGCGCCGAGCGACGCCGCGAGGAACAGGTCCACCATGATGCCCGGGAGGGGCACGATGAGCAGCGCCAGGACGAAGAGGACGCCGAGGGCGGTCCAGGCTTCGGTGTAGCGGTGCGACTTCAGGGTGGGCGCGGGGCTCATGGCCGCTCCTAATGCACTCGGCGTGCCACCTTATTTCGCCGCTTAAGTCGTTGCTGTGTAGATGTTTAGATCGCTTATTGCTGGGCGGAAGAAATCGCCTAGCTCCGCACGGGAATGATGATGGCGGCACGAATTGCCGAGGGTGCTCGGCGAGTCCGACCGGGGCGGCTCGGGGCGGCCCGGCGTTGTGCCGGGCCGCGACCTACGCGCGCGCGCTGCCGCGCCAGGCGCCGCGCTGCAGGCGCGTGCGATACACGTAGGCGAGGATCTCGGCGACCGCCATGTACAGCTCGATCGGGATCACGCTGCCCACCTTCGCGCTCTTGAACAGCGCCCGCGCGACCGGGACGTTCTCCACCAGCGGCACGCCCGCCTCGGCGGCGATCTCCTTGATGCGTTCCGCGACCTTGTCCTGCCCCATCGCGACCACCACCGGCACCGGCGCGTCCTCGTCGTCGTACTGGATCGCCACCGCGATGTGCGTCGGGTTCGTGATCACCACGCTCGCCTTCTTCACGTCCTTGAGCATCTGCCCGAACGCGACCTCGCGCGCGAAGCGCCGGCGCGCCGACCGGATGAACGGGTCACCCTGCTCCTCCTTCGCCTCGCGCTTCACCTCCTCCTTCGTCATGCGCAGGCTCTTCTCGAGCTGGAAGCGCTGCCAGAAGTAGTCGGCGCCGCCGACCGCCGCATAGGCGAGGCCGATGGTCAGCAGGAGGCGACCGACGTGGTCCGCGATCCAGGGGGCGAGGGACATCGGGCCGGCCTGCGAGAGCACCGTCGTCGACGGGATCGAGGCGGCGAGCGCCTTCCACACGAGGATGCCGACGAGCACCATCTTGAGCAGCGCCTTGCCCGTCTCGACGAACTGCGTGGGCGAGACGAGACGCGCGAGGTTCTTCGTCGGGTCGATGCGTTCCCAATGCAGCTTGAGCGACTTGGGCGTGAGCTGACCGCCCGACTGCAACGCCGCGACGGTGAAGGTCGCGCCGGCGATGAGGAGGATGAGCCCGGCGGCCGCCCCCGCGAAGCGCGTCACCGTCTCGCGCAGGAGCATGACCGCGGTGCCCTCGTCGAGCGAGACCTGGCCGGCCGTGCGCAGGGTCTGCTCGAGGAACCGCCCGAGCACCACGCCCGAGTCGTCGGCGAGCATCTTCACGCCGGCCGCGGCTGCGAGGATCGCCGCGGCGATGCCCGCCTCCTGGCTTCGCGCGACGCGTCCTTCCTCGGCCGCCTCCTGCTGCCGTTTCGGTGTCGCCTCCTCTGTGCGTTCGCCAGCGTCGTCTTCGGCCATGGCGGTCAGCGCGGGACGCGGAGGAGCGCGGTGATGACCTCATTCCCCATGGCACGGGTCTGCTCACCCCAACCGGAGGAGAGCATGCCGAGGAAGGGGAGGGAGGCGGCGAGGGTGAAGAGCCCCACGGCGATCTGCACCGGGAAGGCGAGGTTCATGAGGTTGAGCTGCGGCACCGCGCGGCTCATGATGCCGAGCCCGACGTTCGTGATGAGCGCGGCGGCGATGACGGGCGCGGCGATCTGCAGCCCGAGCGCGAACATGATGCCGCCGTGCTGCGAGAGCACGCGCAGGCCGTTCGGCACGTTGAGGGCCGCGCCCACCGGAACGCGGGTGAAGCTCTGCGCCACGGCGTCGAGCATGATGTGATGCGCGTCGGCCGCGAGGAGCAGGGTGGCGGCGAGCAGCGCGAAGGCCTGGCCGATCACCGAGGTCTGGTGGCCGCCGATCGGATCGAGCACGGCGGCGCCGGAGAGCCCGATGGCCTGCGACATGAGGTCGGCCGCCAGCTCCGCCGCGGCGACGAGGAGCGCGGCGCCGAGCCCGAGCGAGAACCCGATCATCGTCTCGGTGAGGAACGTCCCGGGGGTGAGCGTCGCGCCCGCGAGCGCGGTGGCCTGGACCGCGGGCTGCATCACGACGGTGAGGACGATGAGCAGAGCGGTGCGCACCTGCATCGGGACCATCTTCGACGAGAACATCGGGGCCACGAGGATCAGCCCGCCGAGGCGGCAGGCCGAGAGGATCGTGGCCTCGGCGGAGCCCGGTGCGAGGAGGTCCCACGGGCTCCCGGACATCAGCGTGGCATGTCGGCCAGGCCGATGAGGATGCCCCGCGTGTAGCCGACGATCGACTGCAGCATCCACGGCAGCGTGAGCACGAAGATGAGCCCGATGATCACGAGCTTCGGGACGAACGCGAGCGTCTGTTCCTGGATCTGCGTCAGCGACTGGATCAGGCCGACGAGGAGACCCACGATGAGGGCGGCGAGGAGGAACGGCGCCGCGAGCTGCAGCGCCATCATCATGGCCTGGCGCGTGAGGTCGAGGACGAACTGGTCGGTCATGGGACGCGCCTCAGCGGAAGCCGGCGACGAGGCTCTGGGTGATGAGCCCCCAGCCGTCGACGAGGACGAAGAGCAGCAGCTTGAACGGGAGCGCGATCATCGTCGGCGGGAGCATGAACATGCCGAGCGACATGAGCACCGAGGCGACGACGACGTCGATGACGATGAACGGCAGGAAGAGCGCGAAGCCGATGGCGAACGCGGTGCGCAGCTCGCTGATGACGAAGGCGGCGGTGAGCGTGATGAACGGCACCGGCTGGCCGACGACGACCGGCTGGCGCGAGAGGCGCACCATGCGGCGGACGTCGGAGGGCCGCGTCTGGCGGAGCATGAACTCGCGCATCGGGACGGCGCCCTTCTCGAGCATCTCGACCTGTTCCATGCGGCCGTCGAGCCAGGGGGTGATCGCCTCCTGGTTCACGCGCGTCATGGTCGGGGCCATCACGAAGCCGGTGAGGATGAGCGCGAGCCCGGCGATGAGGGGCGCGGGGGGTGAGGTCTGCGTGCCGAGCGCCTGGCGCAGGAAGTAGAGGACGACGAGGATGCGCGTGAACGCGGTCGTCATCAGCACGAGGGTGGGGAGGAGGCTGAGCAGCCCCATCATCACGACGACGCCCACCGTGCCGTTCATGCGGAGGCCTTCCTGCCCGTTCTCGCCGCCCACGCGGAGGTCCATGCGGGGCGCGAGGCGGTCGACGACCTGTGCGGCGGTGGCCGCGGGCGCGGCCGTCGCGGCGGCGGGAGTCGTGGCCGCGGACGTCCGTGCGGTCGCTGCCGCGGCGGGGTTCGTCGTCCCGGCGGGCGTCGCCGCCGTGATCGGCGCGCGCGGCGCGGCGGTCGGGGCAGGAGCCTGCGCCGCGAGCGGGCCCGCGCTGAGGAGCGCCCCCGCGAGCGCGGTGAGCAGCAACGCCGATGCCCGCTTGAGGCCGACGGCCTGCGCGAGCGCGCGCTTGAAGATCGCCGCACCACCGGCGGGGGCCGTGACCACCGGCGTGTAGGTGCCGGCGGTGTGCTCGATGACCGTCATCGCGGGTGCGTCGGCGGGCTGGCCGACGGTCGCGAGCATGCGGGTGGCGTCGTCGTCCTCCACCTGCATCAGCCGATGCACGCCGCCGTCGCCGACCGAGATGAGCACCACCTTGGTCCCGACGCGCACGAGCGCGATCCCCTGCCGCGGTCCGAGCGCGGTGCGCTGCAGCACCTCGAGCGGCGCCGTGGCGCTGCGGACGCCGCCCAGGCCGAAGCGCTTGAACGCGCGCCCCATCATGGCGACGAGCATCAGGATCGCCGCGAGGGCCAGCAGTACACCGACGTAGGTGAGGAGCACCGGATTACGGCTCGAGGGTCTGGGCGGGGAGCTGCGCCACGATGCGACGCAGGCGGAAGCCGTAGTGCTCGTTCACCACCACCACCTCGCCCTCGGCGAGGCGGAGGTCGCTGACGTAGAGGTCCATCGGGTCGCCCGCGAGGCGGTCGAGCTGGAGCACCGACCCGCGTCCGAGGCGGAGGAGCTCGCCGACGGTCACCGTCGAGCGGCCCACTTCGATGCGGACGGGGAGCGTGATGTCGATGAGGGCGGCGAAGGGGACCTCGCCGCCCGCGAGGAGCGCGGCGCCGAGATCGGCGAACTCCGGGGCCTGCGCGTCTCCGGCGGTGCCGGTGGTGTCGTTGTCGGTGGACGGAGCGGTCATGTGTCGGACCTCGGGCGCGGTGCGCCCGCGCGTGGTGGGGACGAGAGAATCGATGGAGTTGCCACTGAGCACTTCGAGCACGCTCACGGCGCGCAGCTGCTTGACCTTGCCCGCCTGCACGCGGAACCGCGGCTGGTCGCCGATCAGCAGTTCCAGCGGCGTGCCGACCGGGATGCCGGTGGAGATGGTCGAGCCGGCCTGGAGGCGCATGAGGTCGCGCATCGGGATGCGGAACTCGGGGAGTCGCGCGACCGTCGGCACGGTGGTCATGCGGAGCGAGGCCTCGGTCTGCTCGCGCGACTGCTTGCGCTCGGCCTCGGTGCCCACCGGGTCGCTCAGGCGACGGTCAGTGGAGCGCGTGAAGAACTGCTCGACGACGTTGAGCGGGAGGCAGATGGAGAGGAGCCCGCTGCCGCCGGCGAACTTGGCGTTCACCGTCGCGACCAGGCACGGGACCTCGCGCTCGACCGCCTGCATGATCTCGGGGATCGACTCGAAGCCGAAGACCGCGAGCTGCAGCTTGGCGTGGTCCCACCAGACCTCGGTGAGGTCGCTCACCACGCGGTCGGCGACGTTGTCGAGCGCCATGCGCTCGATGGGCGAGAGCGTGCGGTCGAGGATCGTCGGCGCGCTCGCGCCGCCGAAGAGCCGGTCGATCAGGAAGTACGAGAGCGACGGGTTGAAGTCGACCACGCCCTGCTGCGAGCCGGCGTCCTCGATGCGCACGAGGAAGCTCGCGCTCGGCGTGTTGAGCGAGAGCAGGAACTCGGCGTACGAGATCTGCTCGACGGACTGGAGCCGGAGGTCGATGGAGTCGCGCAGGCGGGAGACGAGCCAGCCCTCAAGCGAGCGCACGAGTCGCTCGTACATCGCCTCGAGGGTGCGCATGCGGTCTCGCGAGACGCGCGCCGGGCGACGGAAGTCGTAGAGCTGGATGTCCGAATCGCGCGGTCCGGTGGCGACCGCGGCGGCGCCGCCGCCTCCCTGGAGGAGGCGGTCGATGTCGTCCTGCGAGAACGAGACCGCGGCTTGCGAGCTCATGCGCGGCCTACTGGATGACGAACTGCGGGAGGAGGACGCGCTTCACCGTGCCTTCGGGGAAGAGCGCGCCGACGGCGGCGGCGAGGTCGGCCTTGAGGCCTTCGCGGCGGCTCGGGTCGCCGAGCTCCTCGATGGACTTGCCGCCGAGCAGGTCGACGATGCGGTCGCGCACCTCGGCGTCGCGTCCCGAGACCTCCTCGAGGGCGGCCTCATCCTTCACGATGATGGCGGTGGTGATGAGCAGGAAGCGCGAGCCGTTGGTGTTGGCCGGGTTCACCACGAGGTTCTCGATCGCGTGGACCGAGACGGCGCTGGCGCCGCCCTCTCCATGCTCACCGCCGCCGGCCGGCGCATGCTCGGCGGCCGCGGCAGGGGCCGCGGGGCTCATCTTGGGGCCGAGGACGAAGGCGCCGACGGCGCCGCCGAGGACGAGCCCGGCGACGGCACCGATGATGATGAGCTTGGACCCGCCCTTGGCTGGCGGGGCGTCGGCGGCGGCTGGGGCAGGAGCGGCTTGGGTGGCCATCGGACCGAGGCGGCAGAGGGGAGGTGATCAGGACGGAATGGACGTGCTCTCTCGGTAGGGACTAAGGCAGGGATGAGGCCAAGCGAGGACGAAGGTGGAAGGATGAAGGGAAAATGATGTCCTGCAACGAGTTAGAGCGATGCTGACGCGCGGTGGCAGTCCGATTCCACTCGGCAAAAGCGAGTGCGGGGCGCGGAACAGCGGCAGATATTGCCGCGCACAGGACGGCCGGGGTTGCCGTGCCGCCGACGGCGATGTGCGTCGGCATGGAGGCAAGGGCGCGAACAGCTGGACACCGAACTGGAGAAGGCAGCCCCCCGCCCGACGGGACGGAGGACTGCCTTCGGACCAGCCGGGCGGTGGAGCGCTGCTCCGGTGCCCTTCACCCTTCATCCTTCAGCCTTCATCGCCCTATCGCTTCAGCGACACCAGCTCCTCGAGCAACCGGTCGGACGTCGTGATCACGCGGCTGTTCGCCTGGTAGCCACGCTCGGCGACGATCATGCTGGTGAACTCCTGCGCCAGGTCGACGTTCGACATCTCGAGCGCGCCGGAGACCATGACCGACTGGGACCCTTCGAGCGCGAAGCCGTACACCGGCGAGCCCGAGTTGCCCGAGGTCGAGTACATGTTGTCGCCGATGCGCATGAGGCCGCCCGGGTTGTTGAAGTCCGAGAGCACGATCTGGCCGAGCGGCGAGGTGGTGCCGTTGGTGAAGGCGCCGACGATCGTGCCGGTGCGGTCGATCGAGAAGTCCTGCAGCGTGCCGGAGGTGTAGCCGTTCTGGTCGCGGAGCACGGAGTTGTGCGTGCCGGCGAACTGCGTGAGGCCGTTCACGCCGGTGCCGCGCGGGTCGATCGTGATCGTCACGTCGTCGGCGCCGGAGTTCGGGCGGAAGGTGATCGTCGGCGGGATGAAGGTCGCCGGGTCGATGTCGAGCGTGCCGTCGTTGAGGAACACGAACGGGTTGGTGCCCGCGTCGATCTGGATGCCGTTCGTGCCGAAGGTGTTGTCGATGTCCATGCCGGAGTTGTCGATCTGCCAGCTCCACTCGCTCGGACCGGTCTTGTAGAGGCAGACCTTCAGCTCGTGCTCCTCGCCCAGCGAGTCGAACACGGTGATGGAGACGTCCTTGTACGAGCGCTCGTTGCCGGTCACGCTGCGCTGCGTCGGGTCGAGCGGATCGAGCGTCGCCGCGGTGCCCTGGTCGAACACCTGCGCGGCGGCGTCGAGGTTGCCGGCGAGGGTCACCTCGCTCGTCGCGAGCGCGGCGGTCTTCTGGCCGAACGGCAGCGTGATGTCGCCGATGCCGTCCTGGAAGACGCCGTTGATCGCGGTGCGGCCCTGCACGACGAAGCCGTTGGCCGGCGACACGAGGCGGCCGTCGGCGTCGAGCTGGAAGTTGCCCGAGCGCGTGTAGAAGAACTGGTTGCCCTTCGCGACGACGAAGAACGAGTCGCCCTGGATCGCGAGGTCGGTGCTGAGGCCGGTGGTCTCGACGTTGCCCTGCGAGAAGAGGGTGTCGACCGACGCGACCTGCGAGCCGAGGCCGACCTGCACGGGATTCACGCCGCCCTGGTCGCCGGGCGGGCGCGTGGCGCCGGAGACGAGCTGCGCGAAGCCTTCCTTGAAGGCGACGCGGCCCGACTTGAACGCGATGGTGTTGACGTTGGCGACGTTGTTGCCGATGACGTCGAGGCGCAGCTGATGGTTGCGCAGGCCGGTGACGCCGCTGAACAGTGAGCGAAGCATGGATCGGACCTCGGAGGAAGGCGGAAGGCGGAAGGCGGAAGGAGGAAGGCGGAAGGCGGGTGCGGTGCGGGCGGGTCAGTCGATCGGCGTGATCGGGACGAGCCCCATGTTGTCGAGCTTCTCGTTCATGCTCACCAGCTGCTCGAGGCTCGAGAACTGCGCGAGCTGCGCGGCGAGCTGGTCGGGCGAGGCGGGATTGCTGGGATCCTGGTTCTTCATCTGCGCGACGAGGAGCTTGAGGAACATGTCCTTCGTCTGTTGCGCCTTGTTGCGTTCCGTCGCGGTCGTGGGGGACCCGTCACCGACGGCGTTCGCGATGTTCGGATTGAGCGTGATCATGGGGTGGCCTGTGGGGTGAAGGGTCAGAACGAACGCGAACGGCGGGAGCCGAACTGTCGGGTGTGCTGTTGGTCGCGCTGCTGGTCGAGCTGCTGGTCGCGGTGGGCGTCCCGTTGCGCATCGCGGGCGGTGGCCTGATCGCGTCCCTCGCGGGAGGCGTCGCTGTCGCCGCGGAGCGCGCGCTCGCGCGCGGTCGCCTCGGCGGCCGCGACGGTGTCGAGCGCGACCGCACGGGCCTGCTGCGCCGCGTCGAGCTGGACGGACACTCGCGCCGATTCGAATCCCTGGCGCTCCAGCGAGCGCGTGAGCGTCGAGACCTCGGCGGCGAGCCCGCGCGCGATCCCCGCATCGGCGGTGCGGAGCGTCGCATCGAGCGAGCCGTTCTGCAGCGCGAGCCGTACCTCGCTCACGCCATCCGCGGCCGGATCCATCGCGAGCCGGAGCTCGCCGATCGGGCCGGTGGGCCGGGCATCGCGGGCGGCGAGCAGGTCCGCGACCCGTTCGGCGGCGAGGCTGCCCGCCGGCGTGATGGGCGTGGCGTGCCGCGTGCCGCCGGTGCCGATCGCGTCGCGCATCGGTTCCGTGTGCGCACGCGGCGCATGGTCGGGCGCCGCGGCGACCGCGGAGCGCCCGCGCGACTGCCGTGAGGTCCGGGCGAGCGCGGCATCGCGCGCTGCGCCGTCCCGTTCGGCCTCGGTCTGGGCGCCATCGCGACCGCGGGTGCCGCGGCCGGTGCCGGCGTCGCCATTGACGGGCAGCTTCGCGTCCAGTTCGGTGGACTCGCTCGGCACCGTCGCCTCGACGGTCTCGCCGTCGATGCGGGCGCGGAGCGCCGCGTCGGGACCGCGGAGCGTTGCCGTGGCGTCGGGAGCGGCAGCGGAGACGACGCTCGCGTCCGGGACGGGGAGCGCGCCGAGCTTGGCGGCACGGGCGCGCGTGGCGGCGACCTGCTGTGCGCGCTCGGAGGCGCTGCCCTGCGTCCGCGCGGTGGTGTTCGTCATCAGGCCCGGTGTCGCCACCTGGGCGACCTGAGCGACCTGCGCGACGCGCGCGACCTGGGCGATCCCGCCGGGGCGTACGACCATCGTGGGCAACCCTGCGTCCTGCGTGCCGTTCCGCTGGGCGAACATCAGCCCGCGACGAGCAGCGGCGCCTTCCTTGGCATCCACTGTCGTCCGCGGCAGCTCGAGGTGACCGGGGTCGCGCGATCCCAACGTGCGGAGCCCCTCCTCGGCCGCGATGGCGTGCAGGAGGTCATAGGCCTTCCCGGAACTGCGGCCGTCCACGAGCACGTCGGCGGCCTTGCCTTCGAGATGGCGTGAATCGAGGGTCCAGGTGACGACCGGCCCGGTCGCGGTGCGCCCCTGCGCGTAGAGCGCCTGCTGACGCTCCGGGCTCCGGAGCGTCTCGCGCACCTGCACGTCGTGTCCCGCGAGGCGCATGCGATCGATCACGCGATCGAGACGCGCGGAGAAGTCGGCGTCGAGCGTGTCGGTCGAGGCGACCACCGTGCCGGCCGGCGCCGCGCCGCTGGTCATGAGCGCGCGCGTCCCTTCGGTCGCGCCGGCCATCAGTTCGCGGGCGGTGGCATTGGCCGCGGCGATCGCGCGGCGACGCTCGGCGACCGTCTCGGCGGGACGCGGCGGGCGCGGCACCTCGGGGCGTTCGATCGCCGTGGCACGCTTGAGCGGCACCGAGTCCGCGGGCGCGGCCTCGTCGATGAGGATCGGCATGGAGGCGGCGCCGTGGCGATGCAGCGACTCGCCGGACTCCTCGAGGATGCCCCCGTCGGCGCGTCCGAGCCCGTCGGTGGTGGCGTCGTCGGACCCCCCATCGGTCCCGGCATCGGCGAGCGACTCGAGCTCCACGCGCGCGGGCGTCGGGGCGAGCGGCGTGACCGGCGCGGGGAGCATCGTCCCGAGCAACGCGGCGAACTCGCGCGCGGCGGCATCGTCGCTCTTGGCGGGCGCGCTCGCGGCGATGCCAGTGGTGCTGGCCGCGCCTCCCGTCTGGGCAAGCGGTGTCGCGAGCGGCACGGCGGCGGCGATCATCGCGGTGATCATGGGGTGGTGGTCCTCGGGACGAGGGCGAGTGCGGCCTGCAGGAGCGCGGCGGCCTTCTCGGGCGCGAGCTGCGCCAGCACGAGGGCGGCCTGCTTGTCGCTCATCGCGGCGAGCGCGCGCGCGGCCTCGTTGGGCGCGAGCTGCTCGAGGGTCCGCGCCGCTTCGCGCGCGCCCATCTTCGAGAGGAGGCTCGCCATGCGCTGGTAGTCGGGGCCGGCGGACGGACGGTCGGGGCCGATCGTCCCGTCCGGCCGCATCGACACGGTCGCGCCGGTCTGCGCGCGCACCAGTGAAGCGATCGAGGCGGGGCCGGCCGGCGTGGTGGCGGGAGGCGTCGTCGGCGCGGGGGCCGGCGCCGGGGCGGTCGGCGTGGTCGCGGGGGCATGCGACGGATCGGCCGCGTGCGGGTCGTTGGCGAGCATGGCGCTGTCGGGCTCGACCTGGTTGGGCACCAGCGTGCTCGTCGGCGCATGCTCGCCGGCCGCGGCGTGCGTCGTGTCGGCGTGCGCGGAGTCGGCGTGCGTCGAGTCGGCGACCGCCGCCGGGCGCGTCGCGTAGGCACCGGCGCCGCCCGCGAGGGCGAAGCACACGATGAACGCGATGATGGGGATCATGAGGGCCTTCATTCTTCGTTCTCCAGGGCGTCAGCCTGTCGGGCGTGCCGCTCGATCGCGAGCGCATCCATCGCGGTGCGGTCGGCACGCGTGCGCGAGAGGCGCCATTCGTCCTCGCGCTTCTCCCGCAGGCGCGAGATGATGCGGCGGGCCTGCATCGCGGCGTTCAGTTCGTCGCGCACGACGTTCACCTCGGCCTCGCGCGCGGCGAGGTCCGCCTCGGCGACGTCGAGGTGGGCGTCGAGCGAGGCGTTGAGGCGTTCCTTCTGGTGCAGCGCCCCGACGGGCGTCGCCGCACCGTGCGCGCGGGCGAGGTCGGAACCGCTGGCCTGCCGGACGGCGGCGAGCGCATCCATCGCGGCGCGCGCATCGGCGGCCGCCTCGGCGGCGGCGCCGAGCTTGCCGGCGACGGCCTGCTCGTGCTGCTGTCGCAGGTCGAGCACCCGCTGGAGACGGAAGGAGAAACGGCTCGAGGGCACGGTCACGCGGTCATCCTCTGGGTGTTCATCTGCTGGCGCGGTGCGGCGCCCGGCCGCGGCACCGCGGCGGCGCCGCGGATGCCGATCTCGGCGAGCTGGGCGATGGTCCGGTCGAGCGGCGTGTGCTCCTCGGGCGTCTGCTGGAGCAGGTCGAGGATCGGGCCGCGGAGGTCGATCGCCGCGTCGACGAGCGGATTGGATCCGCGCTGGTACGCGCCGACGAGGATCAGGTCCTCCTTCTCGCGGTACGCGGCCTCGAGGCGCTGGAGCATGCCCGCATGGTCGCGCTGGGCGCGCGTGATCACGTGGTCGCGCACGCGGCTCTTGCTGTCGAGGATGTCGATCGCCGGATAGTGTCCCGCGCTGGCGAGGCGCCGCGTGAGCACGATGTGGCCATCGAGGATGGAGCGGCTCGCATCGGCGACCGGCTCGGAGAAGTCGTCGCCGTCGACGAGCACCGTATAGAGACCCGTGATGCCGCCATGCGCGCCATTGCCGGCGCGCTCGAGCAGCCGCGGGAGGTACGCGAACACCGAGGGCGGATAGCCCTTCGTCGTCGGCGGCTCGCCGACCGCGAGGCCGATCTCGCGCCACGCCATGGCGACGCGCGTGACCGAGTCCACCATCAGGAGCACCTGCTTGCCCTGGTCGCGGAACCACTCGGCGATCGCCGTCGCGACGAGCGCGCCGCGCGCGCGGAGGAGTGCCGACTCGTCGCCGGTGGCGACGATCACGACCGAGCGGGCGAGCCCTTCCGGTCCGAGCGAGTTCTCGACGAACTCGCGCACCTCGCGTCCGCGCTCGCCGAGCAGCGCGATGACGTTCACCTCGCTCTCCGCCTTGCGCGCGATCATGCCGAGGAGGACCGACTTGCCCACGCCCGAGCCGGCGAAGATGCCGACGCGCTGGCCGCGCCCAACGGTGAGCAGGCCGTCGATCGCCCGCACGCCGGTGACGAAGGGCGTCTCGATGCGCTCGCGCTCGAGGGGGTTCGGCGGATCGGCGGAGAGCGGCACGCGCTTCTCGAAGTCGATCTTGCCGAGCCCGTCGATGGGCGCACCGAGCGCGTTCACCACGCGCCCGAGCAGCCCGTTGCCGACGCGGACGCCGAGGTTGCGCCCGAGGTCCGACACCGTCGCACCCGGGTGCAGCCCCTCGATGTCACCGAGCGGCATGAGGAGCGCGCCGCGCTCGTGGAAGCCGACCACCTCGGCCAGGACCGACCGCTCGTCGCTCAGGCTGGTCACGCGGCAGAGCGCGCCCATCCCGAGCTCGAGGCCCGTCGCTTCCATGACCAGCCCGACGATCCGCGTGATCCGCCCGAGGGGGCGAAGACGCGGGATCTCGGAGACCCGATCCTGGAGTGCGGCGAAGGTGGAGGCGACCATGGGAGGCAAGAAGGGACAAGGGTACGCCCACTGAAAAAGCAACTCGCATGCCGGGCTGTGCCGGGCGGCGGCAACTGTGTAACTGCTTGTCGTGTATGCTGTTGCGAGTCTCGTGGTACTCGCGATCAGTGGGCCGCGGTGCTCGGCAAGGTGTGCCGAGCGGCAATCGCGGCCGGGCCGTTCAGGCGTCGGCGCCCGTGAGCCGGCGGAAGACCTGCTCGAGCGCGAGATCGACGCGGCCATCGATGATGCGTTCGCGTCCTTCCACCACGCAGCCGCCGCGCACGATCCGCGGATCGGCGACCCAGGTGACCTCGGGGAAGCTCGGGTCGGCGTTGAGCAGCGTGTGGTCGGTCGGGTTGAGCCGCACGCGCAGCGACGTCTCATGCGGGAAGGCGGCGATCGCCTCCTGCACGAGCGAGCGGATGCGCGACGGGTCGACCTGCACCTCGCGCTCGATGATGTGGCGGGCGACGCCGCAGGCGAGGGCGACGAGGTTCTCCTCGAGCATGCCCGCGTAGTGCTCCTCGTGATGCTTGATGGTCGCGGCGGCGGAGTGCACGGCGGCGACCGCATCCGCGACGCGGCGGTCGGCGGCCTGCTGCGCCTCGGCGCGACCGGCGGCGCGGCCCTCCTCGAACGCGGCCTTCCGCGCCTCGGCGATGGCGCGGACGTTCTGCTCCTGCATCTGCTCGCGCAGGGCGGTGAGCTCGCTGGCGGTGCATCCGCCGGCGCGCCCGGCGCCCGCCGCGTCGGGCGACGAGACCGGGCCGTTGAACTCGGCGAGGTTCCACGGCAGCGTCGACATCGGCGTCCGCGGCCGCGGCCCGGCCTGCGCCGACGGGGGGGTGAGTCGCCGCGGCGCGCTCATGAGACGATGTCGTCGGTGCCGGAGGAGAGCACGAGCTCGCCGCTCTCCTCGAGGGTGCGGATGGCGGTGACGATCGTCGCCTGGGCCTTCTCGATGTCGCGCTTCTTCTGCGGGCCGAGGTTCTCGATCTCCTCTTGGAGCGACGAGACCGCGCGGGAGGACATGCCGCCCATGATCTTCTTCGTGAGCTGCTCGCTCGCGCCCTTGAGGGCGAGGGCCAGCGTCTTGATCTCGATCTCGCGCAGCAGGCGCTGCACCGACTTGTCGTCGAGCGTCGAGATGTCCTCGAAGACGAACATGAGGTCGCGGATCTGCTGAGCGAGGGCCGCATCGCGCGTGCCGACGCCCTCGAGCAGCGACTTCTCGTTGGAGCTCGGGACCAGGGCGAGGATCGCGGCGACCGCCTGCGGACCACCCGAGGTCGAGAGGCCCTGCTGAGTCTCCATGTCCTCGGTCCAGATGGACCGCTCGATGAGCTGCAGCATGTCGGGCGAGACCTTCGCCATCGTCGCCATGCGATAGACGACCTCGGAGCCGAGCTCCGGGGCCAGGTCCTTGAGCACCGTCGCGGTCTGGCCGGGATTGAGGTGCGCGAGGATGAGCGCGATGGTCTGCGGATGCTCGTTGCGGAGCATCGTCGTGAGCTGCGAGGGATCCGCGCTGCGCAGGCGGTGCAGCCCCGCCGTGTCGGCGAGCTGCGTCTGGATGCGCTTGAGGATCGAGGCGGCCTGCGGCGCGCCGTAGGCGCGCTCGAGCACGCGCTGGGCGTACTCGAGGCCGCCGTGCGCGATGGAGTCGGCGACGGTGAGGAGGTCGAGCCATTCCTTGAGCACTTCCTCGGCGAGCGAGGATTCGACCGCGGTGAGGCGCGCGATCTCGACGCCGATCGCCTCGGACTCCTCAGGACTCAGCTTCTGCTGCAGCTTCGCGGCGGGGTCGGCGCCCAGCACCATGCACAGGATCGCCGCCTTCTGGCGGCCGGAGAGATCCGTGATCTTGTGCGGGCGATGCGCGGTGGCTTGGCTCATGGCAGGTCAGGCAGGGAAGGCGGTGGGGGCGGGACCGTGTCGGATCAGCCGTCGCGCAGCCAGGCGCGCATGAGCTTGGCGGCGACCTCGGGCTGCTGCTCGACCGAGGCGAGGACCTGCTCGCGCATGGGGTTGTTCGGCACGATGATCTGCGGCGCCATGCGCGGCGGCGCCGGCATCATCGCATGCGGCTGGCCGGGCGCGTGAGCGCCACCGGCGTGCGGCTGCTGCAGTTGCTGCTGCATCTGCTGCTGGAACTGCTGCTGATAGGCGGCGTACGCGGCCGGATTGGCCTGCGCGTCCGGCGGCAGGTACCCGGCCATCGCGCCGTCCGCGAGCTGCGCGGTGGCGTCGGCGGGGCGGCTCGCGGCGCGCAGCGTGAGCAGCGCGATCACGAACGCGAGGAGGATGCCGAGGGCGCTCAGGGCCGGGCGCTGGACGGTGCGAATCTGCTCGAGCGTGCTCGGCGGCGGCGCGATCACCGGCAACGGCTTGGGCGTGAAGGGCAGCATGGTGACGGTCACCACGTCGCCGCGCGCCTCGTCGTAGCCGACGGCGCTCTTCACGAGCGTCTCGACCTGGGAGCGCAGGGCGGCGGAGTCGACCGGGGTGGCGAGGATCGGGGCCGGTGTGGCACCCGCGGCGGCGCCTGCCGTGTCCGCGGCCGGCGGGGCGGGCGTGGCGAGGAGCACCGCGACCGAGAGGCGTTGCACGGTGCCGACCGCGGAGCTGATGTTCTCGGTGGAGACGGTGTTGTCGTAGGCCGCGCCGGTCGTCACCTGCGCCGCGCCACCCGCCGCGCCCGGGATGATCTCGTCCTTGTTCTCCTCGCGGACGGCGGCCTTGTTGGGATCGTAGGTCTGCGAGCGGCGCTCGACGCGATCGAAGCTGAGCGACGCGTTGACCTGCACGCGCGCATTGCCGGCGCCGAGCACCGGCGCGAGGAGGCGCTCGGCCTTGTCGCGGAGGTTCTTCTCGACCTCGAGTTGCACCGTGAGCTGGCGGCTCGTGAGCGAGGTGATGCTCCCTTCCTCGTCGCCCTCGTTGAGCGTGCGTCCGGCATCGTCGACGATGGTGACGCGGTCGCTGGTGAGGCCCTCGACGCTGGAGGCGACGGTCCGCGCGATGCCGCGCACGACCTCGGGGCTGATGCCGTCGGCGCCGTTCGGCTCGAGGATGATGCTCGCCTCGGCCGGCAACGGGGCCACGCCGTAGGTGTCGGACTCGCTGATGACGAGATGCACCTTCGCGCTCGCGATCCCGCGCATACCGCTGATGGTCTTCTCGAGCTCGCCTTCGAGCGCCCGCTTGTAGTTGATCGACTGCACGCGCTCGGTGACGCCGAACTGCTGCGTGTCGAAGAGCTCCCAGCCGGGCCGCTGCGAGGTGGGGAGGACGCCGGCGCGCGCGAGGGCGACGCGCGCCTTGGGCACGTCGTCGGCCTTCACGAGCACGGTGCTGCCGCCGGCGCCGAGCTTGAACTCGACGCCCGCGGCGGTGAGCCGGTCGGTGAGCGTGCCCACATCCCCGATCGGCACGTCGCCGAAGGCGGGGACCCAGGTGGGCGCGCTGGCCCAGCGCGCGAGACCGAACACGCCGGCGGCGGCGGCGAGGCCGATGAGGAGGATCGCGGCGCGGCGCGGGCCGCCGACGCGGTCGAAGAGGGCGAGCAGGGCGGGAGGCATCAGGGGGACTCAGCTCAGCTCTGCATGTTGATGAGGGAGCGATAGGCCTCGACCACCTTGTTCCGCATCTCGATCGCGAGGTCGAGGGCCAGGCCCGCTTCCTCGCTCGCTGCCATCACGGAATGGAGTTCGACCTGCTCGCCAGCGGCGAAGCGCTGCGCGAGCTCGGCGCCGCGCTCGCGCGTGTCCGAG
>JBGATT010000165.1:0-7306 GCA_044229035.1 Gemmatimonadaceae bacterium
CAGCGCAGTGCCGAGTTCGCGCGCGATGCGGCCCAGCCGCTCATCGCATCGATCGCCGGGCTCGGCCGCGCCGAGCTCGCCCTCCGCCGCGGAGATGCCTCCTTCGCCGAGGCGAAGGCACGGCGCGCGGCGAAGGAGTTCGCGGCGGCCGGCGACGTCGTGCGCGAGGCCGAGGCGAGCCGCCTCGCGGGCGTCGCGTGCACGATCACGGGCAAGCACCGCGACGCGCGCGACCTGCTCGACTTCGCCGTCGACCGCACGCGGCGGCTCGGGGCCGCCCTGCACCAGGCCGAGGCGCTGCGCTCGCGCGCCGAGCTCTTCGCGGCCATGCGCGACACGCCGGCGGCGCTCGCCGACGGGCGCGCGGCGCTCGCGCTCTTCGCCCAGCTGCGGGCCCACGACGACGGCACCGCACTCGTCCGCTGGATGGAGACGCTGCCCGTTCCGCCGGACGCGCACTGATGATGGTCCGCGCCGACGTGCCGCTCCCCTGTCCCGAGTGCGGCGCGCAGTATCCGGATCCCGCGGACTCGTGCGCGCAGCGCTTCGACGCGTTGCTCGCGCTCGACCACTCGCAGCGGGAGCCGTGGGGGAGTCGCCACGCGCTCGCCTTCTCGGCCTTCGCCCTCCAGCACCCGTCCCGGTTCCCGGGCGCGACGCGGGACCGGGCGCACGCCATGCTCAGGCGTGTCTATCGCGAGGGGGTAGCGCTCTCGACGGTGGTGCGCGACGTGCGTCGGTCGCAGGCCGGTGGCGGGACCGCGCTGGCGACGCCGCCCGGCGCGTCGGTGGTGGCCGAGCGTCCCCGCACGCCGCCGCACCCCGCGAACCCGCACTTCGCCGTCACCATCCAGGACCTCGGCGCCTTCGACGAAGCCGCGTACGCGGTGCTGCTCGATGCGTGGTGCCGCGCGACGCTGAACGCCCTCTCCGCGGCCGAGTGACCGCGGCGCTGGACCTCCGCACCTACCGCCGCGGACTGAAGGCGCTCGCCCGCGAGCATCCGCGCCTCGCGCGGATCCTCGACGCACACGGCGAGCCGCCGTTCTGGACGCACCCGCCGGGGTTCGCCGGCCTCGTCATCGGCATCCTCGGACAGCAGGTCTCCCTCGAGTCGGCGAACGCCGTCTTCGCCCGGTTCGCCGCGACCATCGGTGAGGTGCGTCCCGACCGGTTCCTCGCGCTCGACGACCACGCGCTGCGCGCGATGGGATTCAGCCGGCAGAAGGCGGACTACGCGCGGGGTGTCGCCAGCGCCATCCGGGACGGCACGCTCGACCTCGACGCGCTCGCGCGCGCCGATGACGCGACCGTGCGTGCCCGTCTGGTCGCGTTGCGAGGCATCGGGCCATGGACGGCCGATGTCTACCTGCTCTTCGCGCTCCGCCGTGCGGACGCCTGGCCGTCGGGCGATCTCGCGCTCATCAAGGCGGTGCACGAGGCGCGCATCACGCGGGGTCCCGTCGCCTCCGCGCGCGCCGATGCGATCGCGGCGCGCTGGCGACCCTGGCGCGCGGTCGCCGCGCGGATCCTCTGGCACCACTACCTGAGTGCGCGCGGACGAGGCGACGCCGCGCTCGCCTAGCCGGCGCAGCGCCAGGCCGCGCCGACCGCGGCGTAGCCGATGCGCGGCAGCAACTGCTCCGCGGCGAGGACGATCCCCCAGAACATGACGATGAGCGCGAGCACATGGGCGACCGCCACTCGTGCGCGCCATGCGGTCACGCTCGCCCACGCCCCGGACACCAGCACCGCGGCGATCACGCCGAGGTAAAGGTGCAGCAGCCAGCCGCACTCGTGCGCGTACGGCCAGTAGAGCACCGCGGCACCGAGGCCGCTCGCGGCCGCGGTGCGCAACCAGGCGCCGATGAGCTCGATGGTGCGCGGCGCGAGACTGCCGATGCCGGGGACGGCGCCTGAGCTGCTCGCGGGTCCGGCCGTGCTCCCGCGCGGCGGGTTCACGGGGCCGATCGGCGCGGGAACGGCGGCCGACGCACGCGCCGGCGACGGGTCACCGCGCAGCGCGGGATCCGCCCCGGGCAGGCTGCGGATGAGGCGATCGATCTCGAGACCGAACGAATCCGTGAGTTGACGGAGACGATTGGGGCGTTCTGTCATGCGCGTTCTCCTGCCGCGGGCGGTTCACGGTGCGCCGTGCACGGAGAATGACGAGCACGGCGCGCACGGCGGCCAGAGGCAGCGTCACATTGTGGCACCGCGGATCATGCCGCGCGACGACGCGCCGACACTCCTCGCGTTCAGCGCAGGAACCGTCGCGCCACCTGTTCGAGCCGGTCCTGCTGCGTGCGCTCCGCCTCGGCGAGGATCACCTCGACATACGGTCTCAACTTCGGCTCGCCCCAGTAGTATCCCGTCGCGCGTTCGGCGAGCTGCGTCTCGCTCACGCAGGCGGCATCGAGCAGCGCCCGCGCCGCGGCGCGATCGTAGTCCGGATCGTCGCGCTCCGGCAGCGCGTAGTTGCGGCGCGGCATCTCGCCTTCCGCATCGTCCCGCAGGAATGCCCGCGACATCGTTCCCGTCCTCTCCTGTGCTGTCGTCCGTGCGATGCTGAACGATAGCGGGTCCGCGCCCGCCGGGCCCGGCTTAGACTTCACGCATGGACGTCCCCTTCCTCGATCTCCGCGCGGCCGACGGTGCGACCGCGCGCCTCCATCTCGACGGTGCCCAGGTCACGTCATGGGTCCCCGCCGGCGAGACCGACGACCGGCTCTTCGTGAGCGCCCGCGCCGAGTACGGCCGGGGACGGTCGGCGCGCGGCGGGATCCCCATCTGCTTCCCGCAGTTCGGCCCCTTCGGTGCGCTGCCGCAGCACGGCTTCGCGCGCACCACGCGCTGGCGCGTCACCGAAGGCACCGCGCCGGCCGGGACCGCACGACTGTCGCTCACCGACGCCGACGTCGCGCGCGATCGACCGGCCGCCGAACTCGCCGCGTGGCCGCATCCGTTCCGCGCGGAGCTACTGGCCCAGGTGGGAGGGAACGCCCTGGAGGTCACGCTCGAGGTGACGAACACGGGAACGTCGTCATTCGCGTTCACCGCGGCGCTGCATCCCTACTTCGCCGTGCGCGACGCCTTCGCCTGCGAGGTGCACGGACTGCACGGCCTGCGGTACCGTGACGCGTTGCGCGACGGAGCCATCCTCGACGAGCACGGTACCGCCCTCGCGATCACCGGTCCGCTCGATCGGGTCTACTACACCGCGCCGGACCGGCTCGAGCTGCGCGAACCGCATCGCACGCTGCGAATCACGAAGCGCGGATTCCTCGACGCCGTCGTCTGGAATCCCGGGGCGGCGGGGACGTCGTCGCGCCGCGACTTCGTGCCCGGCGACGAGCAGCGCATGCTCTGCGTGGAAGCCGGCGCGATCGACGCGCCGGTGACGCTCGCGCCGGGTGCCCGATGGAGCGGCACCCAGCGCATGGAATCGGTGGCTACTTCCGCCCGATGACCCAGCGGAAGCCGATGCCGATCGCCGAGGCGTCGAACGTCTCGCCACCCGGCGCGGTGTACTCCATCGCCGTGTAGGAGAGCACCCCGTACTTCCAGCCGAGCTGGAGGGTGGGCGCGGCGTTGGACTCGAGCTCGGTGTCGGGGAAGAAGCCGTCGCCGTTCATGTTCACCGCGTTGTGCTTGGTGATGCCGGCGCCCACCCACCAGTCGGCATCGAGCGCGTAGCGGCCGATGACCTCCACCGGGACGCGCGTGATGCCGATGCTCGCGTTATCCGACGCGTTCGTCACGAACTTGTAGCCGACCACGGCACCGATGGAGAGGCGCGGCGCCGCCGGCAGGCGATACTGGCCACCGAACGCGATCTGTCCGCCCTGGCCACCGGTGAGCGTCTGCGTGTCGCCGTTCTGGAACTGGATCTCGATGAGCTCCTCTCCACCGAAGGCGATGTTGCCCTCGAACACCCAGTTGAAGCCGGGCCGCGGCAGGCCGGCCGGGGCCGGCGCGCCCTTCGACTGCGCGGTGAGCGGCGCCGCCAGGAGGGCGAGCGAGAGGAGCGGAGCGAGGTGACGATGCATGTGAGGGAAGCCAAGCGAAGGGTGATGAGGAGCGGACCGCTCCAAGGAAACCGACCACACGGCCGAACGCCAGCGGGAGGCGTTAAGTTTCGCACATGTCGCTCTCGCTGCGCTTCCTGGGCACGTCCGCCTCGCGCCCCACCGTGGAGCGGGGGCTCTCGTCCATCGCCGTCACGCGCGAGGGCGAGACGTTCCTCTTCGACTGCGGCGAGGGCACCCAGCGCCAGATGATGCGCTGGAACGTCGGCTTCACGCTCGGCGACATCTTCTTCACGCACTTCCACACCGACCATTGGCTCGGGGTGCTGGGGCTCCTCAAGACGCTCGCGCTGCAGGCGCGCACGGAGCCGCTCCGCCTGTGGGGACCGAAGGGCGCGATCGCGATGATGAAGCGCGCGGAAGGGCTCGGGAACGAGAAGCTGACCTTCCCGCTGACCGTCACCGAGGTCGAGCCCGGCGTGCCCATCCGGCGGAAGGACTACGAGATCCGTCCCTTCCAGGTGGAGCATCGGAACGTGGCCGCGGTGGGCTACGCGCTCGTCGAGCACGAACGGCGGGGGCGTTTCGATCCCGACCTCGCGCGGGAGCTCGGCATCCCCGAAGGGCCGCTGTGGGGTCGCATCCACAAGGGCGAGGCGATCACGCTCGATGATGGACGGGTGATCGAACCCTCGGTGCTCGTCGGACCGACGCGGCCGGGGCGCACGATCGTGATCACCGGCGACACGCGCCCCTGCGCGCGCACGATCGAGCAGGCGGTGGGGGCCGACCTCCTCGTGCACGAGGCGACCTTCGGGGACGAGGACGCCGCGCGCGCGGCGGAGACGATGCACTCGACGGCGCGCGAGGCGGCCACGGTCGCGAAGATGGCCGGGGTCACCCGGCTCGTGCTCACGCACTTCTCGGCGCGCTACTCGCGCGATCCGAGCGACCTGGGGCGCGAGGCGCGCGAGGTGTTCACCGGCGAGGTGCTGCTCGCCAAGGACGGCATGGAGCTCGAGGTGCCGTACCGGGACGAGGTCCCCGCCAGCGTCGCCGCGGCCGGCTGACCGGCGCGCGCGGCCCGCCGGCTGCGCTCAGGGCAACGGCTGTCGACCGGCGAAGCCCGCGTCGATCTCGTGCCAGTGCGAGACGCTGCGCTCGCCGTGCATCCAGCAGTAGTAGACGGGCCGTCCCTCGTGCTCACCGGGGAAGTCGAAGAGCCCGGTCTCCAGCGACTTGCACTCGACGCCGAGCTCGGCGAGTTCGCGCATGAACCCCTCGATCTCGGTCGCCGCGCGCTGGACCTCCTTCTGGAGGCGCACCGCCTCGCTGTCGGGACGGTCCGGGTCGGTGGCGATGTTGGCGACCTCGAACTGCGCCATGAGACTCCGCCACTCGGCGTAGGTGCGCACGAGGTCGTCGGCGATGCGGCGGACCAGCGGCAGGGCGCGGGTCGCGCGCTCGGGGGTCCAGAGCTGCGTGGCGGTGGCGGACATCAGCGGGCTCCTTCGGGGGTCGTGACGGCTGCGCGGGCGTGCGCCTCCGCATGCTTCGCTTCGGCGGCGCGCTCCTCGAGGCGTCGCGCGCGACGCGCCTCGGCGGCCTCGTACCGGCGCTGTTCCTCGCGCGACTCCGGCCGCACGGCCGGGACCTCGGTCGGACGGCCGCTCTCGTCGATCGCGACGAACGTGATGTAGCAGGAGTTCGTGTGACGGCGACGTCCCGTGCGCAGGTCCTCCGACTCGACCCGCACGCCGACCTCCATCGACGTGCGGCCGGCGAAGTTCACGCTCGCCTTGAGCACGAGCAGCTCGCCGACATGCACCGGCTCGCGGAAGTCGATCCGGTCGACCGAGACGGTGACGCACTGCTGGCGCGCATGCCGCATCGCGCAGACCGCGGCCGTCTTGTCCATGAGGGCCATCACCGCACCGCCGAAGACGGCGCCGAGGATGTTCGCGTCCTCGGGCATCATCAGGCTCGTCGACTCGTGCGCCGACTCGCGGACGGGACGGGACGGGCGCGTGTTCATGTGCCGCTCCGCGCGCGCCGCGCCGCGGGACTCGGCGCTACCCGGCGCGGCGCGGCGACGGGGGCCTTCCACACCGACGCGGGGAGGACCAGCGGCGCGGCCCGCTCCCCCCGGGGTGCGTGCCGCACGATGCGATTCTCCCCCGAGTAGAACGAGGCCTCGTTGAACGCCTTCGTGAGCGCGGCCCGTGTGCCGGGGACCGCGCTCGAATCGCCGATCCACATCACACGCAGGACCGGCGACGGCACCGACCCGAGTCGCCATTCGGTACCGGCGGGATCGCGGAGCGAGAGCGCGACCCGCGCGCGCGGGTCATCGGCGGGACGTCCGACCAGCGTGAAGCCGTCGCGCGGCCAGAGTCGCTCCTCGGCGCGCTCGTCGATCGGATACTCCGGACGCAGCGCCTCGAACCACGACGGCGCGTCGACGTCGATGGCCTCGAGCTCGACGACGTTCGCCTCCTCGTCCGCGCCGCTCTGCGTGACGGCGAAGCGCACCTGCAACGCCCGGTCGATCACGCTCAGCGAGAAGCTGCGGGCGTCGAAGCCGAAGCGGTCCACCGTCGGCGTGACCGCGACCGCCGAGTCGCGCGCGATCGCCGCGATCGAATCTCTCAACGCGCTCCAGCGGTCGCGCGCGAGGGCCACGGCCCGGCGCGCCGGCCCCGCGCCGATGATCGCCTCGAGGGGCGCCGGCGTCGCGGTGCGAAGGTCCACGACCCCGCGTCGCGCGCCATGCGCGTTCGTCCCGCCGATCACGTCGACGTCGGTCCGGTACTCGTACGAGAGCCACGGTCCGTGGATCTCGAGCACGAGGATGTCCGCCGTGGCGACGGTGCGCGGGTCCTCGTTGCCGTGCTCGTCGGGCGCGAGCGGCCGCTCGTCGGGGTTCGCCGATGCATAGGCACGCGCCAGCGCGGGCAGCAGCGTGTCCGCGACCAGTTGCACGGAGTCGCCGCTGATGAGGTCGCGCTTGAAGAGCCGCTGCCCGATGAAGGCCGCGTCGTAGAACGAGAAATCCTCGTCGGCGACGTAGAGCTCGGCGAAGCGGCCCGCGACCTGCGCGAGCACCATCGGCGCCCCGCGCACCCGGATGCCGTCGGCGTCGGAACGCACCCAGAACACCGAGTCGGCCGCGGCGACGATGAACTCCGCGGACGGCGCCGGCGGCGGCGCCTCGGCGCGCTCGCACGCGGCGAGGGCGAGGAGGAACGGGAGCAGGCGCACGCGCATGCCGCAATATA
>JBGATT010000166.1:0-8641 GCA_044229035.1 Gemmatimonadaceae bacterium
GGATGTCACGGATGCGCCTGTGCGTTCGCACATCCTCGCATGCCGCTGATCCTCGCTGCCGCGATCGCCTGGGTGGTCGGTGCCATCGCCGGTCTGTCGGAGCTTCCGCTCGCCCGACTGTCGTTCCTCGGCGCGGCCTTCGTCCTCGCCGCGCTCTGGCGCGGGCGGGCGCTCGCGCCCGCTGCGCTGGTCCTCCTCGCCCTCTCGGCCGCCGAGCTCGGCCGGGCCCTCGCGGCGGCCGATGCCGCCTGCGCCGCGCGCGCGGTGCAGGGTGGACCGTGGGTCGCGTCGATCCGCGCCGCGGCGACACCGGGGGCGTTCGTTCCCGCGGAGCTGCGACGGGTCGACGGACTCGCACCCTGCCGCGTGCGCGTCGCCGTCGCGGTGCGCAGCGGCGAGGCGCCCGCGGGGAGCGACGTGCGCATCACGCGCGCGGAGCCGAGCATGAGCGATCGAGGCCTGCTCCTGCGCGAGGCACGGATCGAGCGCCTCCGCGGCCCCGGTGCGCTCGCGCGATGGCGTGCCCGCGTCGGCACCACGCTCGACCGACGATTCGGCCCCGACGCGCCGATCGTGCGCTCGCTGCTCATCGCGGACACGCGTGGCCTCGATCCAGCCCTGCGGGACCGCTATGCCGATGCGGGGCTCGTGCACCTCCTCTCCATCTCCGGGTTGCACGTCGCGATCGTCGGGGGGGCGCTGCTGCTGCTCTTCTCGGCGCTCCGCCTGCGGGCGACCGCGACCGCCGCCGCGGCGGTGGCGGTCAGCGCACTGTATGTCATCGCGATCGGTGCGCCGCCGCCCGCCGTGCGCAGCGTGACGCTCTTCGCGGCGACGCAGGCGAGCAAGGCCCTCCAGCGTCCCGTCTCGCCGTGGGGGAGCTTCGCGCTCGGCGCCGTGCTGCCGCTCACCGATCTCCGCACCGTGCTCGACCTCGGCTGGCAACTCTCCGTGAGCGGCTATGCGGCCGTGCTCGTCGCCGCACGCGTGGGGAGACGGCTCCCCGGGGCGTGGGAGGGGTGGCGCGGCACGCTCGCCCGGGAACTCGTCGCCGGTGCGCTGACCACGCTCGTCACCGCACCGCTGGTGGCGTGGCACTTCGGGCGACTCAGCCTCGTGGCCCCGCTGAGCAACCTCGCGGCCGGGCCCATCGTGTCCCTGCTACAACCCACGCTCTTCCTGGTCATGGTCCTTCCCGACGCGCTCGGCGCCGCATTCGTCGTCGATGCGGCGCGGCCGCTGCTCCGCGCGATGGACACCGTCGCGTCGCTCGCCGCGAGCCTGCCAGGCGCCGCGCTCCCCGTCGCCCCCACCGCGGTCGCGGCGGCGATCGCGGGCGTCGTCGCGATCGCGGTGCTGGTCGCAGGGTGGAGCCGCCATCCCACGCGTCCCGCGCTGATCGCGCTCACCGGCGTCGCGGTGCTCGCCTGGCGCCCCGACGGCATCGCATTGCCGTGGCACGGCGGCGTCGAACTGCACCTGATCGACGTCGGGCAGGGCGATGCGATCGCCCTGCGCTCCCCGCGCGGTCGATGGGTGCTCGTCGATGCCGGGCGCAGCTGGTCGTCCGGCGATGCGGGGCGCGCGACCGTCGTCCCGTATCTCCGTCGTCGGGGCGGAGCGCTCGCATTGCTCGTGCTCACGCATCCGCACGCGGATCACATCGGCGGTGCGGCGAGCGTGCTGCGCGCGCTCGCGCCACCCGAACTGCGGGAGTCCGCGTACGTCGAGGGCAGCGCCGGCTACCGCGAGCTGCTCGCGACCGCGGCGGCGATGGGCACTCGCTGGCAGCGGGCCCGCCCGGGCGAGTCGGTGGACATCGATGGCCTCGTGCTCGAGTTCCTCGCGCCGGATTCGGCGTGGACCGCCTCGCTCGATGACGCGAATGAGGCGAGCACGGTGGTGCGCGCGCGCTACGGAGCGGTGCGTTTCCTCCTCACCGGTGACGCGGAAGCCGGGGAGGAGCGCTGGCTGCTCGAGCGCGGCGGGAATCTCAGCGCCGAGGTACTCAAGGTCGGGCACCATGGGTCGTCCACGAGCACCACACCCGAGTTCCTCGCGGCGGTCCGGCCGCGCATCGCGCTCGTGCCGGTCGGGACCGCGAACACCTACGGGCATCCGAGTCCGGACGTCATGCAGCGGCTGCTCGACGCCGGCGCGACCGTCCTCCGCACGGACCAGCTCGGGACGGTGATCCTGCGCACCGACGGAAGGACCCTCGAGGCCGAGGCGGGCGGCGTGCGCTGGCGCGTGGCACGGCCATTGCCCGACATACGGTAGCGCGGCCACCTTTCCCGCGCGGGACCCTCGCACCTGGAGCCTCACCCCGTGGTCAAGAACACCAGCACCTCGGTCGTCACGATCGAGCGGTTCATCATCGAGCAGGAGCGGATGCACCCGCACGCCACCGGCGCGCTCTCGGGCATCCTCCAGGACCTCGCGCTCTCGGCCAAGATGATCGCCAGCAAGGTGCGCCTCGCGGGCCTCGTCGACGTCCTCGGCGAGCACGGGACCGACAACGTGCAGGGCGAGGCGCAGAAGAAGCTCGACGTGATCTCCAACGAGATCATCGTGAAGGCGATGGACCACGGTGGCCGCCTGTGCGCGATGGCGTCCGAGGAGGAAGAAGGGATCATCCCGATCCCCGACCAGTTCCGGAAGGGCAACTACGTGCTGCTCTTCGACCCGCTGGACGGTTCGTCCAACATCGACGTGAACGTCCCCGTCGGCACCATCTTCTCGGTCCTCCGACGCGTGACCAAGGGGCACGGCGCCGGCACCACCGAGGACATGCTCCAGCCGGGCCTCAAGCAGGTGGCCGCCGGGTACGTGATCTACGGCTCGAGCACCATGATGGTCTACACGACGGGGCAGGGGGCGCACGGCTTCACGCTCGACCCGTCGATCGGCGAGTTCCTCCTCTCGCACCCCGACATCCGGACGCCGGAGCACGGTCGCTATCTCTCCGTCAACGAGGCGTACGAGCAGCACTGGGACGAGAACGTGCGCGCGCTGATCCGGCGCTATCGCGGGATGGATGGCAAGCGGGACGCGATGAACGTGCGCTACGTCGGGTCGCTCGTCGCGGACTTCCACCGCAACCTCCTGGGCGGCGGGCTCTTCGCGTATCCGGCGAACGCGAAGGCGAAGAGCGGCAAGCTGCGGCTCCTCTATGAGTGCAATCCACTCGCCTGGATCTGCGAGCAGGCCGGCGGCGCGGCGATCGACGGCCAGCGTCGCATCCTCGACGTGCAGCCGACCGAGCTCCACCAGCGGTCCCCGTACTACATCGGCTCCAAGGCGGACGTGGAGATCGCGCGCGAGATGCTCGCGCCGCGCTGACGTCGCCGTTCCCCTCGCCCCCCTCATGAGCGACAACGCCAAGCCCGCCGACGAGAAGCTCTCCCCGTCCGGCATCCCGATCGCCCCCGTGTACCGCCCGTCCGAAGGCCCCGTGCCCGCCGCGCTCGGCGAGCCCGGGGCATTCCCGTTCACGCGCGGTGTCCAGCCAACGATGTATCGCGGCCGCTTCTGGACCATGCGCCAGTACGCCGGGTTCGGGACCGCGCAGGAGACGAATGCGCGCTTCAAGTTGCTGCTGGGGGCGGGGCAGACGGGACTCTCCACCGCGTTCGACCTCCCGACGCAGATGGGGCTCGACTCCGACTCGCCGCGTTCGCTCGGCGAGGTCGGGCGCGTGGGCGTCGCGATCGACTCGGTGGAGGACCTGCACGCGCTGCTCGACGGGCTCCCGCTCGACAAGGTGAGCACGTCGATGACGATCAATGCGACGGCCGCCGTGCTGCTCGCCATGTACGTCGTCGTCGCGGAGGAGCGCGGGATCCCGCGCGCCAAACTGAGCGGCACGATCCAGAACGACATCCTCAAGGAGTACATCGCGCGCGGGACGTACGTCTTCCCGCCCGAGCCCTCGCTCGCGCTCATCGCCGAGACATTCCGGTTCTGCGCCGCCGAGGTACCGAGCTTCAACCCGATCTCGATCTCCGGGTACCACATCCGCGAGGCCGGGGCGACGGCGGTGCAGGAACTCGCCTTCACCTTCGCCAATGCGCTCACCTACGTGCAGCGCGCCATCGACGCCGGGCTCAAGGTGGACGAGTTCGCGCCACGACTGAGCTTCTTCTTCGCCTGCCACAACGACCTCTTCGAGGAGGTGGCGAAGTTCCGCGCCGCGCGCCGGATGTGGGCGACGCTGATGCGCGAACGGTTCGGCGCGAACGATGCGAGCTGCAAGCTGCGATTCCACACGCAGACCGGCGGCGTGACGCTCCAGGCGCAGCAGCCGCTCAACAACGTCGTCCGCGTGGCCGTGCAGACGCTCGCCGCGACGCTCGGCGGGACGCAGTCGCTGCACACCAACGGCTACGACGAGGCGCTCGCGCTCCCGACCGCCGAGGCGGCGACGCTCGCACTCCGCACGCAGCAGGTGGTCGCGTACGAGAGCGGCGTGGCGCAGACCGTGGACCCGCTCGCCGGGTCGTACTACGTGGAGGCCCTCACCGATGAGCTCGAGCGGCGCGCGCTCGCCCTGCTCGCCCAGGTCGAGCAGGTCGGGGGCTCATCCGCCGCGATCGAGGCCGGGTTCTTCCAGGAGGAGATCGGCCGCTCCGCCTACGAGTACCAGCTGAGCGTCGAGTCGGGTGCGACGGTGATCGTCGGCGTCAACCGGTTCGGTGACGGCGAGGCGCCGCCGATCATCCCCGCGCCGGACTTCAAGGCGCTGGAGCAGGGGCAGCGCGAGCGGCTCGCGGCCGTGAAGGCCGCGCGTGACGCGAGGACGGTCGCGGCCTGCCTCGACGCGATCCGTGCCGCCGCGCCGGCGTATGCCCGGCCCGGGGCGCCGCGCGAGGCGCTGATGCCGCTCGTGATCGATGCGGTGCGCGCGCGCGCGACGGTCGGGGAGATCGCCGATGTCCTCCGCGGCACGTGGGGCGAGTACCGACCGGGGTGAGGGACCGGCGGCACATTGTGGCCGCACGTTCCGCTCCTGAGATTCAGGGGCGATGTACTCCACCTGCACCTTCTGCCACGCGCCGCTCGGGGCGAACGAGATGCTCGAGGCGTTCCCCGTCGGGCGCCGCCTCGCGTTCGACGCGGCGAAGGGGCGCCTCTGGGTCGTCTGCCCGACCTGCCGGCAGTGGAACCTCTCCCCGCTCGACGATCGGTGGGAGGCGATCGAGACGGCCGAGCGGCTCTACCGGGACACCAAGCTGCGCGCCGCGACGGAGCAGGTGGGGCTCGCGCGCCTGCGCGACGGGAGCGAGCTGATCCGCATCGGGGCGCCGTTGCGTCCCGAGTTCGCGGCCTGGCGGTATGGGGAGCGCTTCACGCGTCGCTTTCGCCGGTATGCGGTGCGCTCGACGATCCTCCTGAGCGGGCTCACCGGTCTCACCGCGTTCGGTTGGGTCGCCGGCGCGGGACTGACGGCGATCCCGTGGAACCTCCACACCTACTTCTCGCAGCGCGCCGGCACGAGGCGCGTGATCGCGCGGTGGGAGGATGCCGACGGCCCCATGACCTTCACGCACTGGGGCGCGCGTGCCGCGCGCATCTGGTCCGACGACGAGTCCCCGCAGGGCTGGCGGCTCACCGTCCCGGGCCTGCGCGCGAACGTGCCGGTCGGGAGTTTCGGCGGGAAGTCCGACGGCAACGAACCGCCGATGCGTCTGCGCGGGGCCGATGCCGTCGAGGTGGCGCGACGGATCCTCCCGCACATCAATGTCGCGGGCGCGCGCCGGAACACCGTCGGGGGCGCGGTCGCGCTCCTCGAGGAGGCAGGGGACGTGCACGGCGCCTTCCGGCGCGCGGGCCTCGTCCGCGTGGACCCGTTCCTCGGCTCGCTCCCGGCCGAACTGCGCCTCGCCCTCGAGATGGCGACGCACGAGGAGATGGAACGGCGCGCGCTCGAAGGCGAACTGGCGGCGCTCGAGGCTTCCTGGCGCGAGGCGGAGGAGGTCGCTGCGATCGCCGACGCGCTGACCCTCCCCGACTGGGTCGCGTCGCGACTCGACCGTCTCTCGGGCGGCTGACGCATGTACGCCACCTGCATCGCCTGTCACGCGCCGCTCGGCGCCAACGAGATGCTCGAGCGATTCCCGGTCGGTCGCAAGCTCGCGATCGACGCGGCGAAGGGCCGGCTCTGGGTGGTCTGCCGGGTCTGCAAGCAGTGGAACCTCTCGCCGGTCGAGGAGCGGTGGGAGGCGATCGAGGAGGGGGAACGCCTCTTCCGCGATGCGCGGTTGCGTGTCTCCACTGACCACATCGGGCTCGCGAGGCTGAAGGACGGCAGCGAACTCATCCGAGTGGGGGATGCCCAGCGGCCCGAGTTCGCGGCGTGGCGGTATGGGGAGCGATTCCGGCGACGCTGGGTCGTCCGGGGGCCGGTCGCGGCCGTCGGCGGCGCCGCTGCGCTCGTGTCCAAGGGGTTCGGCTTCTCCGTGATGCTGCAGGTCGCCGCCGCACCGGTGCTCGGGTTGTTCGCGCTCACCATCGGCGCCGACCTGGTGCACATGACGCGGAAGGTCACCGACCTCGCCTTGCCCGATGGCGGACTCGTCGGTCTCACGCAGGAACACGTCAACACCATGCGGATCCTCCGCGATCCGGACAGGGAGGGCGGGTGGCACCTCCGCGTGCGACATCGGCCACTGGTCGGCGGTCGGCGGTTCTTCAACCCACGGGATCCGGAACTCGTGGTGCGCGGTGCCGAAGCGCTGCGGGTCGCCAGTCGACTGCTTCCGCGCCTCAACCGGACAGGGGGCCGGCGACGGACGGTCGAGGAGGCGGTCTCATATCTGGAGCGCGCTGGATCCGCCAACGCCGTGTTCAAGCTGGCCAGCCGCCTCGATCCCGCGAGCAAGCGGACCGAGCGCGGTGAGGCGCCGGGAGACATCGAACTGGGGTTCGGCGAGGAGAGCTTCGCCTCGCCGTTCGCGAGGAGCGGCGCGGCGATGCGGCTTGCCGTGGAGATGGCCGCGCACGAGGAGCAGGAGCGTGCAGTGCTCGCCGGGGAACTCACCGATCTCGAGGCACAGTGGAAGGAGGCCGAGTCCATCGCGGCGATCGCGGACGGACTCACCTTCTCGCCGGCCCTCCTGGCGCGGCTCGATCACCTCCGGCTCCGCTGATCGGTGTACTCCACCTGCACCTTCTGCCACTCGACGCTCGGCGGGAACGAGATGCTCGAGGCGTTCCCCGTGGGCCGCCGCCTCGCGTTCGACGCCGCGAAGGGTCGCCTCTGGGTCGTCTGCCCGACCTGCCGGCAGTGGAACCTCTCGGTGGGCCTCGCGCGCATGCGCGACGGGAGCGAGTTGATCCGCATCGGAGCGCCGTTGCGCCCCGAGTTCGCGGCCTGGCGGTACGGCGAGCGCTTCACCACGCGATGGCGGCGATACACGGCGCTCTCGGTGGTCTTCGGCGGCGGGGCCCTCCTCGTCAGCCCGCTCGCAGGGCTGGGGTTCTCGATGTTGCCGTACTATGGCGTGGGCATCGTGAAGCGCGCGATCGACAAGCGGCGCGTGATCGCTCGCGCGAGCGACGAGAAGGGCGGCGTCGCCTTCACCCTCGCCGATGCGCGGCTCGCGCGGGTCTTCACCGCCCCTGACGAACCGCTCGGCTGGGCCCTCAGCGTCCCCGGGCTTCGCGTGCCGACCGCGGTGGGACGCTTCCTGTCGCTCAACCCCGACTTCGCGCCACGGGTGACGCTGCGCGGTGACGCCGCGCTCGACATCGTCCGCCGGATCATCCCGCACGTCAACGAGGCGGGCGCGCGCCGCAACACCGTGCAGGAGGCGGTACAGGTCCTCGAGGAGACCGGGGCGTTGCGCGAGACCTTCGCGCGCGCCGCGCAGACGATCGGTCGGGACGGGTCGGGGGATCCGTCGCGCGACCTGCACGCGCTCCCGCCTGCGGTGCGGCTCGCGCTGGAGATGGCCGCGCACGAGGACGTCGAGCGTCGTGCGCTCGAGGGCGAACTCGCCGCGCTGGAGGCGGAGTGGAAGGCGGCCGAGGAGATCGCGGCGATCGCCGACACGCTCACGCTGCCGGAGTGGATGGCGGATCGGTTGGGGCGGCTGGGGCGGGGCTGAGGGTACCTTTCCGAATGTACGCGACCTGCATCTTCTGTCATGCACCCCTCGGGTCGAACGAGGCGCTCGAGCACTTCCCGGTCGGGCGCCGCCTCGCGTTCGATGCGGAGAAGGGCCGCCTCTGGGCCGTCTGCGGCGTCTGCAAACAGTGGAACCTGACGCCGCTCGAGGAGCGCTGGGAGGCGATCGAGGACGCGGAACGGGCGTTCAGCGGGACGCCGCTGCGCGTCTCGACGGCGAACGTGGCGCTCGCCCGGCTCGGCGACGGCACCGAGCTCATTCGCATCGGCGCCGCGTTGCGCCCGGAACTGGCGGCGTGGCGCTACGGTCCTCGATTCGCCACCCGGTATCGGCGCTATGTCGCCATCGGTGCCGCCGGCGTCAGCCTCTCCGTCGGCTATATCATCGCCGGTCCCGTGCTCGGACTCGTCGCCGTGGGCGGCGCGTGGGGACTGCCGCTCAACATGTTCAACCTCGCGATGCTGTATGATCGCGCCCGACGCGTCGTGCTGCGCTCGTCCGATGACCGAGGG
>JBGATT010000167.1:0-7279 GCA_044229035.1 Gemmatimonadaceae bacterium
GAGGTAGACGGGCCGGGAGAGGTCGATCGCGCGCTCGGTGGCAGAGGCGGCGAAGCCGGTGAACGAGACGAACCGGTAGCGCAGATCCTCCGCCGCACCATCGGTGAGGCGCCGCCCGCCGGTCCCGTCGAGCGTGAGCGCCCAGAGGTCCCGCACGTCGGCGACGAGCATCGTCTCACCGTCCTTCGTCCAGTTCACGGCGCCGACCGGCGGCAGGACATCGCTCGGATGGTCATCAACGCGATCGACGAAGTCGGCGCGGCGCGCGCTGGTGAGCGGCGCGGTGAGATTGGTGCGGCGACCGGTCGCGATCTCGTACGTCCAGTAGTCCTTGCCGTCGAACCAGGCGAGGCGGCGCCCGGTGGGATCGGCGCCGAGGTAGTAGCGGATCTTGGTGAGGGCCTGCGTGCGCACCCCGTCGGCGACGCGCACCACGTAGACATCCTGGTCCCGGCGCCCGAACTTCTGGCCGAATGGATACGGCGTACGGTCGGTCTCGGTGACATGGCGATCGCCCTCGAGGACGCTCACCGATTCCTCCGCGTCCTCGGTGAGCGGCCGCACGACATCGGCCCCGACCGTCCAGGCACCGAGCCGCGTCGCGCGGAGATCCGAGGACTCGGCCGCACGCTGCTGCGGGATCACGCGGACGTCGTTCGGGTGCCAGATCTCCACGTCCGAGACCTTCTCGGCGCTCTTCTTCGGCGCCGTGGCGGTGTCGAGTCGCGCCTGCAGGCCGAGGAAGAGCGTCGTGCCGTCGCGCGCCCAGAGTGGGCGCCGGCCTTCGGCGATGCGCAGCGTCGCGGCGAGTCCGTCACGCGTGACCGACGGGTCGAAGGTGCGGGCGGCACCGCCGACGGCGTCCGCGCCGGTCCAGGCGACGACGGCGTGCGCGGTGTCGACGAAGGCCTTGTCGGAGAGAGTGCGGAGCACCGCGAGGTCGGTGCCCTTCGCTCGCCAGGCGAGGGCGCGGTAGACGCCGCTGCCGCTCTCGAGCACGCGCGCCGCGCCGATGTCCCCATCGAAGAGCTGCACGCTGCCGCCGGTGCCTCCCTCGGGCGTGACCGTCATCGCGAGGAGCGCGCGGACATCCGACCACGCGTGTTCGCCGATGTTGCCGAACAGGTAGCGCGCGCCGTTCCGCAGGTCGTGCACGACGATCTCGTAGGTGCGCTTCCCCTCGGCGGGGTACCGCTGCAACGCGACGAAGCGTGCGTCGGGGCTGAAGGCGAAGGCGGCGACGTCGGCGAGCGTGACGAGCGTCCCGGAGCGGAGATCCCGCAACGCGAAGGCATTGCGGATCGGCTTCTTCTCCTTCGTCAGCCGTTCCCGGTCCTTGGGGCCGACGCCGACGAGATAGGCCGCCCAACGCGAGTCGGCGCTGAAGGCTGCGGCGGTGCCGTAGGCCGCGACGTACGTCGTGTCGTTCGTCCCGCCGCGGAGCCGGAGTTCGTGCTCCTCGTTCACGCGGTTCACGGCGACGGCGAGCCAGGCGCCGTCAGGGGAGAGGCGCGTGGGGCCGAGCTGCTCCCACTGGCCGTAGTCGGCCGGCGTCAGGAGCGGGCGCGAGGATTGCGCGCCGGCAGCACGGGCCAGGAGAGTGACCGCGACCACGGCGGTGAACGAGGCGGTGCGGCGGAGGCGCGGAGCGATGCGAGACATGGGCGGGAATGGTGTGGGGACGTGCGGGATCATTTCTTCCGCGCCGGGGACCGCGCGGGCTTGCGCGCAGCGGTTCGCACCGATGTTCGCGTGGATGTCCGGGGGCGCTTCTTCACGGGCGTGGACGAGGGCGCCAATCCTCCTTCGCGCGCCTTCACGAGCTTCTTCGGCGCGATGAGGCGCCACGACTCCTCCACGAGCAGCGCGATCTCGTCCCACGGCGGATCGCGATCGAGCCGCACGCCGATCCATCCCCCCGGCCCGACGTAGGGCGGGAAGTAGAATCGATCGGGATCGGCCCGCAGCATGAGCTCCTGGTTCCCCGGCGCCGCCTTGAGCCAGACGCCCGGACGCCCGCCACTGTGCTTCTGGTCGCTGGGCTGGGCGTACATCGCGAAGATCTTCCCGCAACGGAAGGTCGACGTCTCCCACGCCGGGACCTCGACCGCCTGCGGGAGGGCGAGACAGATGCGGCGCAGGCGCGCGAGGGGCGACGGAGGCATCTCCGAATCTGCGCCAAGTCCGCGTGCGTTGCGAGCGCCGACACGCGGGGCGAAGTTCGGGCACCCTCACCGCCCCTCGGATCGTGCCGATGCCCGTCCCGTCCTCGGACTCACGCCAGCTCGCCCGTCTCCTCGCGACGTTCGCGGTCGCCTCGCTCGCGGTCGCCTCGCTCGCGGTCGCCGCGAGGCCCGTCGGCGCCCAGTCCGACACGACGCGCTTGCGCGTAGCGGGCCTCGAGCGCCCGGTCGAGATCATCCGCGACCGGTGGGGCATCAACCACATCTATGCGACCACCGAGCACGATCTCTTCTTCGCCCAGGGCTACGCGGCCGCGAAGGACCGGCTCTTCCAGTTCGAAGTGTGGCGGCGGCAGGCGACGGGTACGGTGGCCGAGTGGTTGGGGCCGCGCGAATTGGAGCGCGACATCGGCGCGCGCCTGTTCCGGTTCCGTGGCGACCTGCGCGCCGAGTTGAACCACTATCACCCGCGCGGCGAAGCGATCATCACCGCCTTCGTGGACGGCATCAACTCGTACATCACCGAGGCCCGACGCGACCCGGCGTCCCTGCCGATCGAGTTCCGGCTGCTCAACACGCTGCCCGGCCTCTGGACCCCCGATGTCGTGATCTCGCGCCACCAGGGCCTGCTCGGGAACATCACGGAGGAGCTCACCATCGGTCGGGCGGTCGCGGCGCTGGGAGCGGCGCGCGTGAAGGCGCTCTCGGACTTCGGCCCCGGCGACCCGGATCTCACGCTCGCGCCCGGCATCGACGCGGCGCTGCTCGCGGGAGATCTCCTCAAGCCGTACAACGCCTTCCGTGCGTCACTGCAGTTCCGGCCCGAGGACATCGTGCCGGCGAGTCGTGCGCCGGGCGACGCCGCCGCCGGGGATGCGCTCGCGCCGGAGGAACGCTTCGCGTGGACCCACGACCAGCGGGACATCGGCAGCAACAACTGGGTCGTGAGCGGCCGCCTCAGCGAGAGCGGCTATCCGCTCATGGCGAACGACCCGCATCGCGCACTCTCCGCACCGTCGCTGCGCTATTTCGCGCACCTGGTGGGACCGGGGTGGGACGTCATCGGCGGAGGCGAGCCGGTGCTCCCGGGGATCTCGATCGGCCACAACCAGCACGGCGCGTGGGGGCTCACGATCTTCTCGACCGACGGCGAGGATCTCCTCGTCTACGATACCGACCCGGGGGATCCGGACCGGTACCGGTATCGCGGCGGCTGGGAGCGGATGCGGCTGATCGTCGACACGATCCCGGTGAAGGGCATGGCGCCCACGATCGTCACGCATCGCTACACGCGGCACGGACCGGTGGTCTCGCGCGATGCGACGCGGCACAAGGCGTTCGCGGTGCGCGCGGCCTGGTTGGAGGTCGGCGGCGCGCCGTACCTGGCGAGCCTGCGGATGGACCAGGCGCGGACCTGGGAGGAGTTCCGCGAGGCGAACCGGTACTCGCACATCCCCGGCGAGAACATGATCTGGGCCGATCGCGCGGGGCACATCGGCTGGCAGGCGGTGGGCATCGCGCCGCGGCGGCCGAACTCGAGCGGGCTCGTGCCCGTCCCGGGGGACGGCTCGTTCGAATGGAACGGCTACCTCGACATCCTCGAGAAGCCGCATGTGGCGGATCCGGCCGAGGGGTTCTTCGCGACGGCGAACAACGACCTGATCCCTCGGGACTACCCGCACATGGATGCGATCGGGTTCTCGTGGGCGGATCCGTACCGCTGGTCGCGCGCGAGTGAGGTGCTCGGCAGCGGCCGGCGCCACACGATCAGCGACATGACGCGGCTCCAGACGGACGAGCTGGCGGTGCCCGCGCGGCAGCTGGTACCGCTCCTGCGTGACCTGCCCATCGCCGACTCCCGGGTGGACTCGTTGCGGCAACGTCTGCTCGCGTGGGATCATGTCCTCGCGCGCACGAGCGTGCCGGCGGGGATCTACGTCGCGTGGGAGACAGCGCTGCGACGCCTCACGTACGAGGCCGTGGTCCGACCGGCCGAACGCCGCTTCATCCGCTCGGTCTCGCTGCGGAACGTGGTGACGTGGCTCCATCTCCCGCCCGGGACGCTCGGTGCGGACGCGCGGATGGCGCCGATGGCGGCGCGCGACTCCCTGCTGGTCCGCGCGCTCGTGGAGGCGGAGGCCTCGTTGCGGCAGCGCTTCGGCGCCCGCGTGGACGGCTGGGCGTACGGGCGCGAGGGCTATCACCACGCCCTCATCCGCCACGTGCTGAGCGACGCGGTGGACGCCCAGACCCGGGCGCGTCTCGACGTGGGTCCGCTCCCGCGCGGCGGCTACGCCAACACGCTCAACGCGACGGGGAATGCGGCCAACCAGACCGCCGGCGCCTCGTTCCGGCTGGTCGTGGACCTCGCCGATTGGGACCTCGCGCTCGGCACCAACAGTCCGGGACAGTCCGGTGACCCCACGAGCCCGTGGTACCGCGACCTGTTCGACGCCTGGGCGCGGGACCGGTTCTTCCCCGTGACGTATTCGCGCGAGCGGGTGGAGGCGGCGGCGGCCGCGCGCACCCTGCTCTCGCCGCGGTAGCCGGACCGTCGTCGCTGGAGTTCCGCTCGACCAACGCCCCCCGCCGGGGCCACGTAGACCTTGGCTGGACCGAATCCCACCCCACCGGAGTCCTTCGCATGACCCGAGCCGTGCCCTACCGTCCCCTGCTCGTCGGGGCCCTCGCCCTGGCGATCGCCGCCGTGCGCCCGCTGGCGGCGCAGGGGCAGCCGATCGACCGCGAGTACACCGCGAAGATCAAGGAGTACCTGCAGGATCCGCGCATCTCGACCGAGCTCGTCGCGGACCTCCCCGCCTCGGCGACCGTGCCGACGCCGCTCAAGTTCCTCGGGCGGATCGTGGGCACGCCGGGCGAGCTGACGTATGCGAAGGACATGTACCGCTACTACGACGCGCTCGACGCGGCGAGCCCGCGGGTGAAGGTCTGGCGGATCGGGCAGACGGAGGAGGGGCGCGACCTGATCATCGTCGCGGTGGCGGACGAGGCGGTGATCCGCGACCTCGACCGCTACAAGGGCATGCTGAAGGAACTGACCGATCCGCGGCGCACGAGCGAGACCCGGGCGCGCGAGTTGCTCAACACCGCCAAGCCGATCTACTGGCTCACGAGCGGCCTGCACTCGACCGAGACCGGCGGGCCCGAGATGCTGATGGAGCTGACGTACCGGCTGGCGGTCACCGAGAACGAGTTCTACGAGAACATCCGCAAGAACGTGATCACCTTCATCACGCCGGTGCTCGAGGTGGACGGCCGCGAGCGGCAGGTGGACACCTACTACTTCAACAAGAAGCGCGCGACCGGCGACGCCCGGCTGCCGCTGATGTACTGGGGCAAGTACGTCGCGCACGACAACAACCGCGACGGGATGGGCCAGTTCCTCGCGCTCACGCGACACGTGAACCGGCAGTTCCTCGAGTGGACGCCGCAGGTCATGCATGACCTGCACGAGTCGGTGTCGTACCTCTACTCGTCGACCGGCACGGGCCCGTACAACGAGCAGCTCGACCCGATCACGGTGAACGAGTGGTGGATGATGGCGCAGGCGGACGTGATGGAGCTGACCAAGCGCGGCGTGCCGGGCGTCTGGACCTACGGGTTCTACGACGGCTGGGTCCCGAACTACCTGTTCTTCGCGGCGCACACGCGCAACGCGATCGGGCGCTTCTACGAGGTGCAGAGCTACGGGCCGGACAACAACCCGAACCTCCGCGTCGGCGCGCAGACCACGAGCCGCGAGTGGTTCCGTCCCAACCCGCCGCTCCCCGAGATCAAGTGGGGCCCGCGCAATTCGGTGAACATCGGGCAGTCGGGCGTGCTCTTCTCGCTCGACCACTTCGCCAAGAACCGCAAGCTCTACCTCGAGAACTACTGGCTGAAGGCGCAGCGCGCGGTGGCGCGCGGCCGCACGGGTCCGGTGAACGCGTGGGTGATCCCCGCGGGCCAGCGGCGGAAGGCGGACGCGGTCGCGGCGGTGAACGAGCTCCTCCGGCAGGGGCTCGAGGTGTCGGTGGCCGACAACACCTTCACCGCGGGCGGCGTGACGGTGCAGAAGGGCGACTACGTGATCCGCGGCGACCAGCCGTACCGGACGCTGGCCGACATGTACTTCTCGACGCAGAACTACCCCGCGTCGAACCCGCGGCCGTACGACGACACCGGTTGGACCTTCCAGCTGATGCGCAACGTCGTGATGAACACGATCGGCGACACGACCGTGTTCGCGCAGCGGATGACGAGGCTCACCGCGCCGGCGAAGGCGCCGGGCGGCGTGGTGGGGAACGGGCCGGTGGTGGTGATCGACCACACGACCGACAACAACCTCATGACGATGCGCTTCCGCCTGAAGGACGTGCGGATGCTCGCGGCGGAGGAGCAGTTCGAGGCCGCGGGCCGGACGTACCGCGCGGGCGCGTTCATCATCCCGAACGCGAACCTGGCCCAGCTGAATCCGGTGCTCGCCGAGCTGGGGATCACGGGCACGGCGGTCGCCGCCGCGCCGACGGTGAAGCAGCACGAGCTCGACATCCCGCGCATCGGCTACATCCACAGCTGGCAGCGCACGCAGGACGAGGGGTGGGTCCGGGCCGCGCTCGACACCTACGGCGTGCCCTACACCTACTTCGCCGACACCCGGCTGCGCGAGGGGAACCTCCGGGCGAAGTACGACGTGATCATCTACCCGCACGTGGGCGGGACGGCGGAGTCGCAGGTGAACGGCATCGCGATGACGGGCTCGGCGCCGCTCCCGTACAAGCGGACGCCGGAGACGCCGAACCTCGGCGGCGTGGACGAGTCCGATGACATCCGCGGCGGCATGGGCTTCGAGGGGCTGATGGAACTCCGCAAGTTCGTGGAGGCCGGCGGCACCCTGATCGTCGAGGGCTCGACGTCGACGATCTTCCCCGAGTATCACCTGACGAACGGCGTGACGGTGGAGACGCCGGCGAACCTGTTCGTGCGCGGCTCGGTGATGCGCGGCCTGGTGACGGATCGCACGAGCCCGATCGCCTACGGCTACGCGGCGCAGGTGCCGGTCTACTTCAACACGGCGCCGGTCCTCAACGCCGGCG
>JBGATT010000017.1:0-32796 GCA_044229035.1 Gemmatimonadaceae bacterium
ATCCGCCCACGCGATGCAGCAGGCGGGTCCCGTCCCGGCGAGGTTCATCCCCGGACCATTGAACACGCGCGTCATCGAGACCACGGCGATCGTCCAGCCGCCGCGCCTGATGATGGCCGGCCGCCACGCCTCCTCGCGCGTCGTGCCGGTGCCGGCGTGCCGCACGCCGGCGGAGTCCAGATGCGCGAGCGATTGGAGCAGGCCACGCTGTCCGCGATCCCAGGCGTGGTTGTTCGCGGTGGTGACCATCGTGAACCCGGCATCGCGCAACAGCGCCGCGCCCTGCTTCGGGCCGGAGAAGGTCATCGCGTTCGCGGCGTCGGTCGTGTCGCCGCGGTCCACGAGCACGCTCTCGAGGTTCCCGATCGCGACGTCGGCCGCCTGCAACGCGGCGCGCATGTCGCGGAAGACGCTGTCGCCCTCGCCGCGGAGGATGCGCCGCCCGACGGTTCGCGCGAGGTTGATGTCGCCGACGTGCACGATCCGCAACGTGTCGCGGCGGGGCGCGGCCTGCGCCCGGAGCGGCGCCGCACCAGCCGGCGCCAGGTGGACGAGGACCGCGACGACGAGCGCCGCGGCCGCGCGGCCCGCCGCCGTCAGATGCGCGCTCGGCCGTATCGCTCCTGCAGCATCCCGCGCACCCACATCGGCATGTGCCGGAGCATCGCCACCACCAGCTTGTACCGCTTCCCGGGGATCACCACGGTCGGCCCGTCACCGAAGGCGGCGTCGAGCGATTCGCGCACGACGCGGTCGGCATTCAACCACGCCCAGCTCGGGATCCCCTTCGACTTGTCGATCTGCATCCGGTCGTGGAACTCGGTGTGCGTGAAGCCGGGGCAGAGCGCCTGCACCTGCACGCCGGTGCCCGCCAGTTCCATCGCGAGTCCTTCCATGAACACGCGCTCGTACGCCTTGGTCGCGCAGTAATTCACGTTCCCCGGGCTCGCGGTGAACGATGCCACGGAGGCCACGTTGATGATCCGCCCCTCGCGGCGCGCGATCATCCCCGGCAGCACGGCGCGCGTGAGGAGCATCGGCGCCATCACGTGCAGCTCGAGCATCGTCGCCTGCTCGGCCACCGGGCGCGTCGCGAGCTTCCCCTTGGTGCCGAAGCCCGCGTTGTTGATCAGCAGCAGCACCCGCTCGTTCTGCGCGAGGAACTCGGCGAGTGTGCGCATGCCGTCGTCGCGCGAGAGGTCGGCCGGCCAGGCGTCGGCCGTGATCCCGTACTGCAGCGAGAGCTCCGACCCGAGCGACTTGAGGCGCTCGTGGTCGCGCGCGACGAGGAGGAGGTCGAAGCCGCGCTCGGCGAGCTGGCGGGCGAACTCGCGGCCGAGGCCGGCGGAGGCGCCGGTGACGACGGCGAGGGGGCGGGTGCTCGGGGAGTTGGTCATGGGCTCCGGAGAATCTACTATTCCCGGGTCATGGGCATCATCCAGGCCGCCATCCCGCTGTTCTTCCTCCTCATCGCCCTCGAGCTGGTGTGGGCCCAGGTGACGGGGCGGCGCGTCCTCCGGCTCAACGACAGCCTCTCCGACCTGAGCTGCGGCATCCTCTCCCAGCTGGCGGGGATCTTCACCAAGCTCTTCACGGTCGGGATCTTCATCTGGGTCGCCGATCACGCGCGGGTCCAGCGGTGGCTGCCGTTCGTGCCCGAGTGGCCGGAGCGCGCGCCGTTCATCGCCGCCGCCGGGTTCCCGGGCTTCACGGTGGACGGTCCCGCCTTCCTGAGCTGGGCGGTCGTCTTCACGCTCGTCGACCTCGCGTACTACTTCTCGCACCGCTACGCCCACGAGATCAACATCCTCTGGGCCGGGCACGTCGTGCATCACTCGAGCGAGGAGTACAATCTCCCCGTCGCGCTGCGGCAGAGCGCGCTGCACGGGCTCATGAGCTGGGTCTTCTACGTCCCGCTCGCCCTCATGGGCGTGCCGTGGCGGATGTTCCTCGCCAGCAATGCGCTCAACCTCGTCTATCAGTTCTGGATCCACACGCGCGCGATCGGCTCGATGGGGCGCGCGACCGAGTGGATCATGAACACGCCGAGCCATCACCGCGTCCACCACGGGGTGAATCCGGAGTACCAGGACAAGAACTACGCGGGCGTCTTCATCGTCTGGGACCGGCTCTTCGGGACCTTCGAGCCCGAGGTGGAGGAGCCGGTCTACGGGATCACGAAGCCGCTCAACAGCTGGAACCCGCTCTGGGCGAACGTGCATGTGTTCGTGCAGATCGCGCGGGACGCCTGGCGGGCACGCCGATGGGCGGACAAGCTCCGGATCGTGTTCGGGCGTCCGGGCTGGCGGCCGCCGGAACTGGGCCCCGTCGAGCGCCCGGTGCCGGTCTCGGTCGACACGTTCGAGAAGTTCGACCCGCCGGTCCCGGCGCCGCTGGCCTGGTACGGGTTCGTCCAGTTCGCGGCCGCGCTCGTCGCCGGGTTCCTGCTCCTGCAGGCGGCGGGGTCGATCCCGATCGCGCTCGCGGTCGCGCCGGCCTTCTTCATCGCCGTGGCGCTCGCGGGCGTGGGTGGGGTGTTCGAGCGCGCCAAGTGGGCCCGGCCGCTCGAGACCGCGCGGCTGCTCGCGACCGCCGCGGCCTGCGGTGGCCTGCTCTGGACGGGCTTGGCGCCCGGCCTCATCGCGTGGGGCGGGCTGGCGTTCTGCCTCGCCTCGCTCTCGGTCCTCTGGGCGTACCGCGCGGAACTGACCCAGACGGAGCTGGCGCCGCTCATGTGATGAAGGCCGGGGGACGCAAGGGGAAAGGCTACCGCTCTTTCGGCTTTCATCCTTCCGCTTCCATCCTTAAATTCGACGGACTGTCCCACACTGAGGACCCCAGTGAAGATCGCCGTCTGCATCAAGCGCGTCCCCGACATGGACGTCCGCTTCAAGATCGCCCCCTCCGGCAAGGCCGTGGACGAGACGGGGCTCAAGTTCGACATCTCCGACTTCGACGGGTACGCCGTCGAGGCCGCGCTTCAGATCAAGGAGAAGCTGAACGCCGGTGAGGTCGTCGTGATCTCGCTCGGCCCCGACGTCGTCCAGGAGATCCTCCGGAAGGCGATGTCGATGGGCGCCGACCGCGCCGTGCAGCTCAAGGCCGACGCCGTCCCCGCCGACTCGCACGCCATCGCGACCGCGCTGGCGGCCGAGCTCAAGGACGGCGGCTACGATCTCATCATGTTCGGTCGCATGTCGATCGACACGGCGCACGGCGCGACGGGGGCCATGACGGCCGAGCTCCTCGGCCTGCCGGTCGTGAACGCGATCAGCAAGCTCGAGTTCGACGGCCGCACCGCGAAGATGCGCCGCGAGCTCGAGGGCGCGTACGAGCTGGTCGAGTGCGCGCTCCCCGCCGTGGTCACCATCGACGAGGGCATCGCGCGGCCGCGCTATCCCTCGCTCAAGGGGATCATGGCCGCGAAGAAGAAGCCGCTCGAGACCAAGCCCGCGCAGCTGCCGGCAGCGCGCCTCGCGCTCGACGCGATGGCGTTGCCGCCCGAGCGTGCCGCCGGTCGCATCATCGGCGAGGGCTCGGCCGTCGTGCCCGAGCTCGTCCGACTCCTCAAGGAAGAAGCGAAGGTCCTCTGATGAGCAACAACGTCCTCGCATTCGCCGAGTCGCGCGGTAGTGATGTCCGCCGCGCCGGGCTCGAAGCCGTCACCGCCGCCCGGGCCATCGCCGATGCGCGGGGCGGGGCGGTGCACGCGATCATCTTCGGCGCGCCGGGCATCGGTGCCCACGCCGCCAAGCTGGGCGCCCACGGCGCGGACGCGGTGCTCGTGGTCGAGCACGCGGCCTTCGCGCACAACAACCCCGAGGCCGTCGCGGCCACCATCGCCGCGAAGATGGGCGGCTACGGCGCGTTCGTCTGCGCCGCGAGCGCGACCGGCAAGGACATCGCCCCGCGCGTCGCGGCCAAGTGCCAGGTGCCGGTCGCGTCCGACGCGACGGCGATGACCGTCGCCGCGGCGTCGATCACCGTCACGCACCCCGGCTACACGGGCAAGATCCTCCAGACGCTCACGCTCACCGCGACGCCGGCGGTGGTGAGCGTCCGCCCCGGCGCGTTCCTGCCCAAGGAGAACGCCAAGGCCGGGACCGTGGAGACCGTCGCGCCGGCCGCCGATCCGTCGGCGAGCCGCGTGAAGGTCACCGAGACCGCGGCGGGCAACACCGCGAAACTCGACCTGGGTGAGGCGCCGGTGATCGTCTCCGGCGGCCGCGGCCTCAAGGAGGCCGCGAACTTCAAGCTCGTCGAGGAACTCGCCGCCGCCTTCGGCAACGCCGCGGTCGGGGCCACCCGCGCGGTGACCGATGACGGTTGGCGCCCGCACTCGGACCAGATCGGCCAGACCGGACGCCTCGTCTCGCCCGACCTGTACATCGCCTGCGGCATCTCCGGGGCGATCCAGCACCTCGCCGGCATGCGGACCAGCAAGACCATCGTCGCGATCAACAAGGACAAGGAAGCGCCGATATTCAAGCTGGCGGACTACGGGATCGTCGGGGACGTGCTCGAGATCCTGCCGGTGCTCACCGCGGAAGTGAAGAAGGCCAAGGCGCAGTAGGTCGAGTCGCTGCAGTGCGCCCCGCCGCATCAGCGGCGGGGATCCCCCTCGCTGATGCGGTCACGGTCGAACATGAAAGTCGGAGTGCCGAAGGAGAGCTGGCCCGGTGAGCGCCGCGTGGCGGCCACGCCGGATTCGGTGAAGAAGCTGCGCAAGCTCGGGTTCGAGGTCACGATCGAGCAGGATGCCGGCCTGCTGGCCGGGTTCGATGACGCGGCGTACGTCGCCGCGGGCGCGACCGTCGGCGATGCGGCCGCGGTCTGGGCGTCCGACGTGGTCACGAAGGTCCGCGCCCCGGGCGAGACGGAGGTCCCGCGACTCGCCGCCGGGCAGACGCTGATCAGCTACCTGCACCCGGCGTTCAACGCGGACCTCGTGTCCGCGATCGGTGCCCGGAAGGTGCACGCGCTGGCGATGGACCAGGTGCCGCGCACCACGCGGGCGCAGAAGGTGGACGCGCTCTCCTCCACCGGCAACCTCTCCGGCTACCGTGCGGTCGTCGAGGCGGCCAACGCGATGCAGCGGCCGCTCCGCGGCCAGTCGACCGCGGCGGGCAAGATCCACCCGTGCAAGGTCCTCATCATCGGTGCCGGCGTCGCCGGACTCGCGGCGATCGGGGCCGCGCGCGCGCTCGGCGCGGTCGTCCGCGCCTTCGACACCCGTCCCGCGGCGAGGGAGCAGGTCGCGTCGATGGGCGCCGAGTTCCTGCAGGTCGAGATCGAGGAGGATGGCAGCGGCTCGGGCGGATACGCGAAGGAGATGAGCCCGGCCTTCATCGCCGCGGAGATGGCGCTCTTCGCCGCGCAGGCGAAGGAGGTCGACGTCATCATCACGACGGCGCTGATCCCCGGCAAGCGCGCCCCGACGCTCATCACCGCCGAGATGGTGGCGTCGATGAAGCGCGGGTCGGTCGTCGTGGACCTCGCGGCGGAGCAGGGCGGCAACTGCGAGCTCACGAAGCCCGGCGAGGCGGTGGTCGCGCATGGCGTGACCGTGATCGGCTACACCGACCTCCCGTCACGGATGGCGCAACAGGCCTCGACGCTCTACGCGATCAACATCGTGAACCTGCTCGAGGAGATGGGCGGGGCGGAGAAGTTCGCGCTCAGCGAGACGAACGACATCGTCCGGCCGATGACGGTGCTGCGCGACGGGGCGCTCGTCTGGCCGGCCCCCGCGCCGGCGACGCCCGCGCCTGTCGCGCCGGCGACGCCGCATGCCGCCAAGGCCAACCTCTTCAGCGAGGAGCACGGGCCGCCGGCGCGCGAGACGATGTCCGGCGCGTCGCGGATCTCGCTCGCGATGGCCGGCCTCGCGCTGCTGGGCATCGGGCTCACCGCGCCGGCGGGCTTCCTGGCGCACTTCACGGTCTTCGTGCTCGCCTGCTTCATCGGCTACCAGGTGATCTGGAGCGTGACGCCGGCGCTGCACACGCCCCTCATGAGCGTCACCAACGCCATCAGCGGCATCATCGTCATCGGCGGGATGTTCCAGGTCGGCTCCGGCGTCGCCGCGAGCGTGCTCGGCCTCCTCGCGATCCTGCTCGCGACGATCAACATCTCCGGCGGGTTCCTCGTCACGCAGCGCATGCTGAGGATGTTCCACCGGTGACCTCCTCCCTGCTCGGCACGGCGTACCTCAGCGCCGGTGTCCTCTTCATCATGAGCCTCAAGGGGCTCTCGCATCCCGAGTCCGCGCGTCGCGGCAACCTCTTCGGCGCGCTCGGCATGATCATCGCCGTGCTCGCGGTCGCGGTGCAGGTGGGGTCGGCCTCCGCGCCGGCGATCCTCGGGACGGTCCTCGTCGCCGGGATCATCGGCGCGGTGCTCGCGGCCCGCGTCTCGATGACGTCCATGCCGCAGCTCGTGGCGATCCTGCACAGCTTCGTCGGCGCGGCGGCGGTGCTCGTCGGCATCAGCAACCACCTGCACTCCGGCGTCGCGCTCGTGGGCGCCGAGCTCACCATCCACGAGATCGAGACCTTCGTCGGCGTCTTCATCGGCGCGTTGACGTTCACCGGCTCGATCATCGCGTGGGGCAAGCTGCAGGGCGTCATCCACAGCAAGCCGCTGCTCCTGCCGGGCCGCCACCTCATCAACCTGGCGCTCGTGCTCGTGTGCGTCTGGCTCGGGGTCGTGTTCGTGGGCGGCGGGGAGCCGGCGCTGACGGCGCTGCTCGCCGTCACGGCGATCGCGGGCGTGATCGGCATCCTGCTCGTGATGGCGATCGGCGGCGCCGACATGCCGGTGGTGGTGTCGATGCTCAACAGCTACTCGGGATGGGCGGCGTCGGCGGCGGGCTTCATGCTCTCCAACGACCTGCTGATCATCACCGGTGCGCTCGTCGGCTCGTCGGGCGCGATCCTGAGCTACATCATGTGCAAGGCGATGAACCGCTCGTTCGTCTCGGTGATCCTCGGCGGCTTCGGCGCCGAGGAGGGCGCCGCGCCGGCGGGCGGGGCGGTGATCGCCGGCGAGATGGTCGCGACGACCGCGGAGGAGGTGGTCGAGTCGCTCCGCGAGGCGGGCTCGGTGATCATCGTGCCCGGCTACGGCATGGCCGTCGCCCAGGCCCAGCATCCGGTGCGCGAGATCGTCGAGATCCTCCGCAAGCGGAAGGTCCAGGTGCGCTTCGCGATCCACCCGGTCGCCGGCCGTCTCCCGGGGCACATGAACGTGCTCCTCGCCGAGGCCAACCTGCCGTACGACATCGTGCTCGAGATGGACGAGATCAGCGAGGATTTCGCGGGGACCGACGTCGTGCTCGTCATCGGGGCGAACGACATCGTGAATCCGAGCGCGCTGGACGACCCGAGCAGCCCGATCGCCGGCATGCCGGTCCTCCCCGCCTGGGAGGCGGAGAGCTGCATCGTCTTCAAGCGGGGCCGCGGCGCGGGCTACGCCGGCGTGGAGAATCCGCTCTTCTTCAAGCCGAAGACCCGGATGCTCTACGGTGATGCCAAGGCGTCGGTGGACGCGATCCTGCGTCTCCTGCAGCAGGCGTGATGGCGTCGCTCGTCGGGTCGTCACGCGGGGACCGCGCGAGGTAGCTCGGCGCGTTCCCGGCGTGCTACCTTGGTCGCATGCCGTGGTTCCCCATCATCGCGGGTGAGATCGCCGCCGTCGAACGGACGCTGGGCATCGCGCTCCCGCCGGGGTACGCGGCGATCGTGGGTTCACCGCGCGCGCGCGCGATGCTCGCGCATCCCGCGGTCGGCGCCATCGACCTCGGCATGTCGATGGCCGACTTCGCCGCCCACACCCTCCATCGGCGCGCCACGCTCCCGGGGTTCCCGCCCCGGGCCGTCGTCGCGATGGAGGGACCGGCTCGCTTCGTCCGGTTCTGGCTTCCGGATCCCCGCCGTCCGGGCGTCCTTGGCGAGACGGTGTACGCGTGGGACACCGTCGACGCGAAGCAGACGAAGGATGCGTCCGGCGCGGCGATCCTGCGGTCGATGCTCGCCCTCGTGTCGGGAGAGGCGACCGCCGCGCCGCGGGCGGTCGCCTCGCCGTTCGCGGTCGAGCCGCTGGAGCCGCTCGAGGTGCCCCGCCCTGACGACGGCTGGATGTGCTGCGGCACGTGGGATCTGCAGGGCGGACCGCTCACGGCGACGGACCTGGGTGAGCTTCCCGAGCGGGGGACCGTCGCCACGGTGCGACTCCCGTCCGGACCGTACCGTGTGGAGGTGCGGCGCGCCGCTCCGTCAGGACCAGAGGTGCCCTCCATCGCCGCCTGGAGGATCGTGGCGGAGGCCACGCCGCGCTCGTCGGCCCTGACCGCGAGTCACGTCGCCGACGTGGCGGTCGATCTCGCTGCGGTGGCCCTCTACGACCGACGGACCTTCTTCTCGTGCGTTCGGACGACGGCGCGGGATGCCTTCTCCACCGCGCTGCTCGACCTCGCCGCACCGCTCGTCAAGCTGCGTATCCGCGACCGCACACCGGCGATGGTCGTGCGGAGCGGGGACGGGGACGGGACCTACCCATTCCTCGCCCTGCGCGCTGGTGAGGTCACGGTGGGCGCCGAGCTGCGGTTCCTCCCAGCGCATTCGCACCCTTCATCCCGAGACTGATGTCGAAATTCTCCCGCGCCTACGACGCGGCCTGGCAGCGGCTGGCCGACACGCTCGGGCGCGACCCGAACGGCGACGAGGCCGAGGTACTCGAGGGCACGCTCTTCAACGAGTGGATCGAGGCGGGACGCTTCGATGAGCTCATCGCGCACATCCACGACCAGTACGAGCGCGAGGGCGGATTCACGGACGTCGCGGTGCTGTGCGTCGCGCTGCGCCGCACGAAGGACGTGACGCGGATCGAGAAGCTGCTCGGCGGCCTCATCACCCGGCGCGAGGCGCTCTTCTGGGCCGGATGGCCAAAGGCACAGGAGGGACACCTCGGGTACATGCGGGACTGCGCGAAGCTCGCGGCCGCCGTGATGGAGATGCAGGCGGAACGGTTCCACAACTTCTGGTCGCTCGGCATGGAGGCGGAGATGGAGCAGGTGCGCGCGACGATGCTCCGCTTCCAGGGCCGACAGCGTGGATAGCGTGATGGCGCAAGGGGCGGGTTCTCTCACCGGACGGGGGCGACGATGGGCACCTGGGATGTCGACAGTTTCGGGAACGACGACGCCGCGGATTGGGCGTACGGGCTCGAGGGATGCGATGATCTCTCGCTGATCGAAGGGGCGATCGCCGCCGCGCTCGACGCCGAGGACGACTACCTGGAGGCGCCGGTCGCGACCGAGGCCATCGCGGCGATCGAGACCCTCGCGCGCCTCCAGGGCCGAGGCGGCGAGCGGTCGGCCTACACCGAGACGGTCGACGCGTGGGTCGCGCGCGTGCGGCTCCCCGTCCCGCCGGCACTGGCGACACGGGCGGTCGAGGCGCTCGACCGGATCCTCGCGCCCCGCTCCGAGCTGCGGGAGCTGTGGTCGGAGTCGGAGCAGCTCGGCGCGTGGACGGCGAACGTGGAGGACCTCCGTCGGCGCGTGCAGCCCGGCTGAAGGCGACGGTGTCTCGCCGTGGTGTCGGCCTGCCTCTCGGGCTAACTTCTCCCCATGACCGACGTCAACGGGTTCTTCCTCGCTGTCCTCGTCGCCGCGCTCGGACTCTTCAGCTTCAACGTCCAGCGCCTCATCGGCTACCTCCGCCTGGGCCGACTCGACGACACCCGCTGGAACGACGTGCCGCGTCGCGTGGGGAACTTCCTCCGCATCGGCATCTTCCAGGAGAAGATCTTCCGCGACTCGGTCGCCGGCCCCATGCACGCCCTCATCTTCTGGGGGTTCATGATCCTCGGGGCCAGCACCACCGAGATGCTCATCGGCGGCGTCTTCCCCGGCTTCGGCTACGACCGATTCCTTCCCGAGCCGCTCTTCCGCCTCTACGTCCTGAGCCAGGAGGGCTTCGCCGCGATCGTCCTCGCGATGATCGCCTTCGCGCTCTGGCGGCGGCTCACCAGGCAGGTGAAGCGCCTCGAGGGCGCCGAGACGCACCCGAACGATCCGCTCCTCATCCTCTCGTGGATCGCGGCGCTGATGCTGACGATGTTCCTCAGCGAGGCGTTCCACTTCGTCGCCTCCCCGGACGAGCTCGCCTCTGCGTATCCGGTGAGCTATCCGCTCGCGCGCGCGCTCGTGATGGTCGGCCTCGGGCCGGACATGCCGGCCCCGCTGCTGCTGCACGAGGTCTTCTGGTGGGCCCACGCGCTCCTCGTGCTCGGCTTCCTCAACTACCTGCCGTTCTCCAAGCACCTGCACGTCGTGGCGTCGCTCCCCAATACCTACCTCTCCAACACGAGCGGCCCGGGGGCCGTCGGCGCGATGCGCTCGATGGACTTCGAGGGGGCGGAGGCCGAGCAGTTCGGCGCGAGCGACATCGAGCACCTCAGCTGGAAATCGCTGCTGGACGGATTCGCCTGCACCGAGTGCGGCCGCTGCACCAGCGTCTGTCCCGCCAACACCACGGGCAAGCTCCTCAGCCCGCGCAAGATCATGATCAACGTCCGCGAACGCCTCGAGGAGAAGGCGCCGTGGATGATCACCGGGGCGAACGGCGTGGCGACGCTCTCGCCCGACGCGCCCGCCGGGATCGCCGAGAAGCATCTCCTCGGGTCGTACATCACCGACGAGGAGCTCTGGGCCTGCACCTCCTGCCGGGCGTGCGTGTACGAGTGCCCGGTCTCGATCGACCAGCTCTCCGTCATCAATGAGCTGCGCCGCAACCTCGTCCTCGCCGAGTCGCGCTTCCCCGAGGAGATGATGCCGGCCTTCGAGTCCATGGAGGCCAGCGGCTCGCCGTGGGCGTTCGACCCGGGCGACCGCGGCAAGTGGGCCGACGGGATGGACATCCCCACCATGGCCGAGATGGTCGCGCGTGGCGAGAAGCCCGAGGTGCTCTACTGGGTGGGGTGCATGGGCTCGTTCGATGACCGCGCGAAGAAGACCACCGTCGCCTTCGCGCGCATCCTGCAGGCCGCCGGGGTCCACTTCGCCATCCTCGGTCAGGAGGAGAAGTGCAACGGTGATCCGGCGCGCCGCATGGGCAACGAGTACCTCTACCAGATGCTCGCAAAGGACAACGTCGAGACGCTCGAGCGCTATGGCGTGCGGACCGTCGTCACCGCCTGCCCGCACTGCTTCCATCAGCTCGGCAACGAGTATCCGCAGTTCGGCGGCCACTACGAGGTCATCCACCACTCGACCTACATCGAGCAGCTGATGGCCGAGGACCGCGTGCCGCTCCGCCAGGACCTCCACGGACCGGTGAGCACCTTCACCTACCACGACTCCTGCTATCTCGGCCGCTACAACCAGGTGTATGACGCCCCGCGCGAGACGCTCAAGCGCGCGCTGCCCGTCATGAACCTCGTCGAGATGCCGCGCAACCAGGACAAGGGGCTCTGCTGCGGCGCTGGCGGCGGCCGCATGTGGATGGAGGAGAAGGTCGGGAAGCGCATCAACGTCGAGCGCGCCGAGGAGGCGCTGGCGACGAAGGCCGACTCGATCGCGGTGGCGTGCCCGTTCTGCATGACGATGATGGCCGACGGCGTGAAGGCCCAGGGGAGCGAGGTCCCGGTGTACGACATCGCCGAGGTCGTCGCACAGCAGCTGCGCTGACGGGCGGGATGGCGAAGCCGCCGCGCCTCCTGCCTGACGGGTCCCCGGACCATCCGGAGCTGCCGTACAAACCGCCGCTCGCGTACCTCGCGGCGTTGCTCGTCGGCATCATGCTGCACCGCGCGTGGCCGATGCACGCGCGCCCCGCGGGATGGTCCCCGGTCGGCGTCACGCTGGTCGCCGTCGGCGCCGCGCTCCTCGCCTGGGCCAAGGTCGTCTTCGATCGGCACCGGACGCCTCTGGAGCCATGGAAGGCGACCAAGGCGATCGTCGACGAGGGACCGTTCGCCCGGTCGCGCAATCCGGTGTACATCGGCTTCGCGATCATCCACGTCGGGATCGGCGTCTGGACCGACAAGCTCGCCGTCGTGCTCCTCGTCGCGGTGCCGGTGGTCATGACCGCGGCACTCGTCGTGCCGCGCGAGGAGGACTACCTGCGGCGGAAGTTCGGCGCGGTGTACGAGGACTACTGCTCGCGCGTGCGCCGCTGGCTCTGACCCGCCTGCATCGCGAGCGCCGCGGCGGCGAGCATCTGCTGTTCCTTCGGTGACATCGCGAACAGCTGCTCAGGCGTGGCCAGCCCGCGCGAGGTGATCGCGGCCACCTCCTCCGGCGACAACCGCGGCCCTGCCTGCTTCCGCTCCCTGAGCTGTTCGCGAAGGTCGGCACCGGCGCGGTGGATCAGCCAGGCGGCGATCCCGACGATCGCCAGCAAGGCGATGATCTGCAGCGGAGAGAAGGCGGAGCTAGGCATGGCGCAGTTCGTACACGGTGATCGAGTGCACGGCGGAGCCCTCCGGGGCAGCGGGAACGGTCGGCCGGGTCTCATGATGGACGATCCGCGGCACGAGATGTCGCGCCTTGGCCTCCACCAGGAAGTCCCCCAGTGCCACCCGACCCTGGTCGGAGACCAGCGCGCGCCCGCCAGGGGCGAGGGTCCGACGGATCGCCTCCGCGACGAGCGGGGCGTACGGCCGCTCGTAGAGCACGTCCGCCGCGAGGACGAGGTCGAACGTCCCGAGGTCGTCGGGGAACGATCGCCAGTCGACCATGCGGACCGCCGGTTCGCGGCCGGTGACCGTGAGCGCGTTGCGGGCCGTGAGCAGCGTCGCGTCCACGTAATAGTCGGTCGCGAGCACGTCGTAGCCGGCGCGCGTCGCCGCGGTCGTCACGAGGCCGAGCCCGCATCCGAGTTCGATGGCGCGCGGGCGCGAGCCGTCGGCCCGCACGGGGACCGGATGCGTCTCGAGCCAGGTCGAGAGCACGATCGCTGCGGGCCAGAGGTCGGCCCAGTACGGCAACCGGTCGTCCTCCGCGAAATCGGCCTCGCTGATGAGGTCGTCGGCACTCCGCGGCTTCTCGAGCGTCACCACGCCCATGGGCAGCGCGACCTCCTGCGGCACCAGCATGAACCGCTGGTCGAGGGTGGCGAGTTCCGGGCGCATCAGCGCCTCGACGCGGTGACGGCGCGCGCGGTCAGAGCGCGAACCCCTCGGCCGTCCCGGCATCCTCGGTGAGCAGCAGGGCGGTGAGCATCGAGCCCTCCGGGACCGTCGATCGGTCCTCGGGCACGACGAGCAGGGCGTTCGCGAGCGACATGGATGTCAGGATCCCCGAGCCTTGCGGCCCCGTGAGGCGTGCCGTCATCACGCCGTCGGCGTTCGGTGTGACGATGGCGCGCAGGAAGTGCGTGAGCTTCGCGCCGATGCTCACCGGTTCGTCCAGCCGGACAGCGACGGGGCGGCGGTGCAGTCGTGCGTGGCCGAGCATCCGGCGCATCGCGGGACGGACGAAGAGCTCGAACGTGACCATCGCCGAGACGGGGTTCCCCGGAAGGCCGATCCAGGGGATCCCGCGCACGGCGCCGAACCCGAGCGGCGCCCCCGGGCGCATGCGGACCTTCCAGAAGTCCATCGTCGCGCCCAACGACTCGAGGGCCGTGCGCGTGTGGTCGAACTCACCCACGCTCACGCCCGCCGAGGTCACGATCAGGTCCGGCCGCTCCTCGATCGCGCGCTCGAGCAGGGCGCGCATCGCGTCGAGGGTGTCCGCCGAGTGGCCGAGACCGACCGGTTCGCCGCCGGCGCTCCGCACGAGCGCGTCGAGCGTGTACGAGTTGGAGCTGACGATCTTCTGCCCGGCGCGCACCTCCTCGAAGCGATCGAGATCCACGAGCTCGTCGCCGGAGCCGAGGATGGCCACCCGCGGCCGGCGGTGCACACGCGCCGTCGCCTGACCGATCGATGCGAGGATCCCCACCTGGGCCGCGCCCACCGGGATGCCGCGCGGGAGCGCCACGGTCCCCTCGTGCAGGTCCTCGCCGCGCAACCGGATGTTCTTGTGCGCGTCGCGATCCTTGAGGATGCGGACGCGCGCGAGGCCCGCGTCGGTGTCCTCCACGCGGATCACGGTGTCGGCGCCCTCCGGCAGCGGCGCGCCGGTCATGATCCGTGTCGCCTGTCGGGGGCCGAGCGGTCGCGTCGCGAATGCCCCGGCGGCGATCGTCTCGAGCACCGGCAGCTCCACCGGCTCCGTGTCGCTCGCCCCGATGATGTCAGCCCCGCGCACGGCGTAGCCGTCCATCGCCGAGTTGGTCCAGTGCGGGAGCGTGATGGGCGAGATGACGTCATGGGCCAGCACGCGACCGAGCGCGTCGCGCAGCGACACCGACTCCTCATCGAGCGGCCGGACCCCGGCGACGATCCGCGCGACCGCCTCGGCGACCGAGAGCATCAGGGCGCTCCGAGGGTGGCGCCCGCCAGGAACGCGGCGAGGGCGTCCTGCACCCGTTCCACCTCGCGGTTCGGCACCACGTGGTTGTTCGCGAGCATGGAGAAGAGGAGCAGCCGGCCATCCGCCGTGGTCACGTAGCCGGAGAGCGCCCGCGCCTTGTCGAGCGTCCCGGTCTTGGCGTGCACGTTGCCCTGGGCCGGCGTGCCGCGCATCCGGTTGCGGATCGTGCCGTCCATGCCGGCGATCGGGAGCGCGTCGTAGAAGGTGCGGAACTCACCGTGCCGCCGCATCGCGTCGAGCACGCGCACGATCGTCTCCGGGGAGAGGTAGTCGTGCCGCGAGAGTCCGCTGCCGTCCCGCACGGCGAACCCGGCGCTGTCGGCGCCCCACGCGACGAGCTGGCGCTCCACCACCCGGCGCGCGCTGTCCGCCGTGCCCACGCCCGTGCGCACGCGGCCGAGCGTCTTGAAGAGGATCTCGCCCAGCTGGTTCTGCGACGGCTTCTCGAAGCGCGACAGGATCTCGCGCAGCGGCGGCGACGTGCGCGTCGCGAGCGGCACGAGACCGGTCGTGTCGGCGAGTGCGTTCGCTTCCACTCCTCCGCGGACCGTGATGCCGCGCGCCGCGAGGGCCTCGCCGAACGCCTCGAGCCAGGCCGCGGACGAGTGGCGCAGCGCGACGGCCACCGTCACGCTATCGCCCGGCCGCACCTCGCCGCGCAGGTCGAGCTGCGGACGCCCATCGCGCACGACCCCGTACCACTCCACCCGCGAGCGCAGCATGCAGCAGTTCCCGGACGTTGAGACGTCCACGCGGCCGATGCGCGGCACCGTGCCGGCCGGCGCCGTGCGCACGGTCACCGCGCTCCCCGGCGTCCGCCCTGCCACCACCGTGACGCGGGCGAAGCCCTCGTTGAAGAACAGCTCGTCCACCGGCGCCGAGTAGTCGTAGTCGAGGTCGTCCCACGCCCACCCGTACCCGAGCGTCGAGTCGGGGAAGGCGTCGCCACCCCGGATGAGACGGCCCGTGACCTCGGTGATGCCGCGCGCCGCGAGCGAGTCGGCGAGCGCGCGCAGCGGCGCCATCGCGTCGCCGCCCGTGAGCGAGTCGCTGACGCTCGGATCACCCGAGCCGATCACCGCGAGGTCACCCGTGAGGATGCCGTGGATGGGCGCCGAGGCGCCGAGGACGCGGGTCTCGAAACGGAAGTCGCCGCCGAGCTGCGCGAGCGCGGTCGCACCGGTGATGAGCTTCTGGTTCGACGCCGGCATGAACAGCTTGCCTGCGTTCCGCGAGTACAGCGTATCGCCGGAGGCGGCGTCGACGACCAGCACGCCCCAATGCGCGGACCGGAACATCGGATCGCCGAGGAGCGAATCGGCCAGGTGGGCGAAGGCGCGGCGTGCGGGCGCCGTCGCGCGCGGCGCAGCAGGCTCGGCACGCAACGACTCCGACGGGGCGGGCACGCGGCGCAGGTCGGGCGTGATCGGTCCCGGCGCCGACGCGCGTGCCGACGGACCGGAGGCCGAGGCGCAGGCCGTGGCGCACCAGAGCGTCGCGGCGATGGTGGCGGACCGTGTCAGGATGCGGAGTGCGTTGCGATGCGGAGCGAGCGTGGCGGTCATCGAGGGGCAGGGGAGAGGTACTCGCGCTCGACCCAGTCGGCGAGCGCGTCGAGCCAGTCGTCGGTCCCGAGGGCGAAGCGCGCGCCGTCGAACCCGGGGACCATCACGTCCGACACCATGGCACGCCAACTGCCCGCGTTCGGTGGACCATCCGAGAGGAGCGAGGTCGCGTGCTCGCTCGCGCGATGGATCTCCACCTTGGGCAGGGCACTCGCCTTGAAGCCCTCGCAGAGCACGAGGTCCGCCTCGCCAAGGTAGCGCGCGGCGAGCGCCTCCGGCGACTGCTCGCGATCCCACCGCATCACGAGCGCGAACTTGTCGGGCGACGCCATCGCGACGCGCTCGGCGTTCCCTTCGTGGTAGTGCCGATACGTGTCGGTGCCGGCCGGGTCGAGGTTGAAGGTGTGCGACCCGTGCTTGAGCGTCATGATCCGGTGCCCGCGACGCGACAACTCCGCGGCGAGCCGCACCGTGAGCGTCGTCTTGCCCGCATGCTTCTTCCCCACGATCGCGAGCAGCGGCGGTGGGGCGCCGGGGGACCAGCGCGCCAGATCCTCCGGGGTGTTCACGTTCGCGAACAGCATCGCCGGGTCACCATAGCGCTGCACTTCCTCCAGGGGCATCCGTTCCGCGCGTACCGCGTCGTGGAACGCGATCACCCGACGGTCCCCGGCGTCGAGTGCGGCGGTCACCGGCGGCAGGCAGGCCGCGGCGTACCAGGCGCAGAGTGGCTCCACACCGCGGCGGGAGCCGTCGCTCGCGGGGACCACGAGGTCCGCGTCGCCGCGCTCGCCGCGACGACGGAGCGCCTCCAGCAGCACCGAGGGCACGAACGGCATGTCCCACGCGACGAGCAGGATGTCGTCCGCGGCGTGTGCGAGCGCGGCGTGCAGTCCGCCGAGGGCGCCCTCGCCGGGACGCACGTCGGGCAGCGTCCGTACTCCCGGCAGCCAGGATCCCGCGCCGGCGTCGTTCGCGATGAGCAGGAGATCGTCGGTCACCGGACGCAGGGCGGAGGCCACCCGGTCGATGATCCGCATCCCGCCCACCCGCTCGAGTCCCTTCGGGCGTCCTCCGTACCGCGTGGCCCCGCCGCCGGCGAGTATCACGCCCACGCAGCGGCGTCGCGGCGCGCTCATGCCCGCCCGCTCATGTCGTCCAGACCTGCGGCTGCCCCGAGACCGCGCGTCCCACCAGCACCATCCCCGCGGCCTGCGCGATCTCCACGGCGATGGTGCTCGGCACGCTCGGGGTCGCCACCACCGCGATGCGCGCGCGCGCCGCCTTGAACGCGAGTTCGCCGGAGATGCGGCCCGTCACCAGGAGGATCAGGTCGTCGGGTCGCTTGCCCGAGAGCAGCCGCTGGCCGAGCACCTTGTCGACCGCGTTGTGCCGTCCGATGTCCTCGGCGTGCGCGAGCAGCGTCTCGCCGTCGGTGAGCGCGGCGGCGTGGATGCCGCCCGTGCTCGCGTAGCGCTCGCCGCGCGCGAACAGCTCCTTGAACAGGAGGCGCGTGCGGGCGAGGTCGGGCACCGGTGGCCTCATCGCACGGCGGGGTACGTTCGAGAGGGACCCGAGGATCGTGGTCACCGCGCCGCAGCCGGAAGCGAGCACGCGGCGTCGCTCCTGTCCTTCGACGGTCTCGTACCGGGCCGACGGGACCGTGACCCAGAAGCCCGGCTCCTTCGCGCAGGGGCGCATCGAGAGCAGGTCCGCCTTGGAATCGATGTACCCCTCGCCGAAGCACCAGCCGACGACGAGCTCGGGCAACTGGTCCGGCGTGCACATCCACGTCACGGCCGGCTGGCCGTTCACCTCGAGCCAGACGGGCACCTCGTCGACCGCATCGAGGCTCGGCGCGCCGTCGGGCGGCGCCGTCATGCGGGGTCCACCTCGGCCCAGAGCCCGGCCTCCTCGGCGAGCCGCACGCGGAGCACGCGCGTCGCCGGCCCGAGCGCGTCCTGCACCTGCTCCGCGATCCACCAGGCGACGTTCTCCGACGTGGGGATGAGCTTCCCCTCCGCGAATGCGGGCACGTCGAGCACGAGGTTCCGATGGTCGAGTACGGCGTGCACGCGCTCGCGGAGCGCGCGGTCGAGCGCGGCGAGGTCGGCGCAGAAGCCCGTGAGCGGGTCGATCGGACCGCCGACGGTCACGTCGCAGGTGTAGGTGTGTCCATGCCAGTTCGGATGCGCGCATGCGCCGAACACCGCCGCGTTCCTGGCGTCGTCCCACTCGGGGCGCCGGTACCGGTGCGCCGCCGAGAAGGTCACGCGCCTCGTGAGCGTGGCGACCCGCGGCGGCGTCACCGGAAGAAGAACCGGCTCATGCCGACGTTCAGGAGGAGGTTCCCCTTCCACGGGGAGAGCGTGCCCGAGGAGATGATCGGCGTGACCGCCGCCCCGTTCGGCCCGTAGTCGAGCGGATAGCTGTACTTCCAGAAGAGGTGCGTGACGTCGGCGCTCACCTCCCACCGGTCGCCGGTGGGGATGCGCACGCCCAGGCCGTACGAGATCGTGAACTTGTTGCCGAACAGATAGCCACCCGGATCGGCGCGCCGCGTGCCGCCCGTGACGAAGCCGAGGGCGCCGTGCGCCTGCGGCACGATGCCGTTCCACGACTTGTTGCCGGTGAGGTTCATCCCGAACCCGGCCTCGATCGCGGCGAGCGGCCGCGTCGAGGTGCCGAGGATCCGCGGGGCGCCGGTGACGAGCGGATCCTTGTAGGTGCGATCGAGGCTCGGCGCGTAGGTGGCGCGCGCCTGCAGCCAGAGTGGTCCGGTGAGCAGCAGCTCGTAGCGCACGCTCAGCTGAGCGCCGGTGCGCGGTCCCACGCCGGCCGGATCGCCGCCCGGCGCGATGACGCCCGCGGTGAGCGTGAGCGCCTGCTTCCCTCGAAGGTCCTGGAAGGGACTCGTCTCGGGGGTGTAGCCCACCTGCTGCGCGGCGAGGGAGGTCGCGCCGAGCGCGACGATGGCGATCGCGCGGGCGATCGGAAGGGTACGACGGATCACGCGGTCGCTCCAGGGAGTCGCAGGTCGCGGCCCGTCATCTCGCGCGGTGGCTCGACACCGAGCATCGCGAGGACGGTGGGGCCGATGTCGCAGAGCGCGCCACCGGCGCGCAGCGGGCCCGACGCGCCGTCCTCGACCAGCAGGAGCGGCACGGGGTTGGTGGTGTGGGCCGTGTGCGGGCCCCCCGTCGCCGGGTCGATCATCATCTCGCAGTTGCCGTGGTCCGCCGTGATCAGCAGCCGCGCTCCCGCGCGCTCCGCCGCCTCCACGATCCGCGCCAGCTGCTGGTCCACGCACTCCACGGCCTGGATCGTCGCGGCGATGTTGCCGCTGTGTCCGACCATGTCGCCATTGGCGTAGTTGCAGAGCGTGAACTCGTGGGTCTTGCCGAGGATCGCCTTCGTGAGCGCTTCGGTGATCCCCGGCGCACTCATCTCCGGCATCAGGTCGTAGGTCGCGACCTTCTGGCTCGGCACGAGGATCCGCTCCTCGCCCGCGTACGGCACCTCGTTCCCGCCGTTGAAGAAGTAGGTCACGTGCGGGTACTTCTCGGTCTCCGCCGTGCGCAGCGAGCTCATGCCGTGGTCCTGCAGCACCTCGGCCATGATCTTCGCCATCGAGAACGGCTCGAACGCCATCGGGAGCCCGAAGGTCTGGTCGTACTGCGTCATGGTCGCGACATGCAGGCGCGGACGGTCGCGCACGTCGAAGCCGTCGAAGCCCGCGATCGCGAGGCTGCGCACGATCTGGCGCATGCGGTCGGAGCGGAAGTTCCAGCAGATCACCGCGTCCCCATCCCGCATCGGCGCGACCGGATGCCCATCGCGCACCACGACGGCCGGCTCCTGGAACTCGTCCGTCACGCCGCGCGCGTAGTTCCCCTCGATGAACGCGATCGGGTCGTCGGTGGACGGGCCCACGCCGCGGACCGCGGCGTCGTACCACTTCTGCGTCCGCGGCCACCGCTGGTCGCGGTCCATCCCGAAGTAGCGTCCGCCGATGCTCGCGATCGTCGCGCGCTCGCCGATCCGCGAGCGGAGGGAGTGCACGAACCCGAGCGCCGAGGTCGGCAGTGTGTCGCGGCCGTCGAGGCAGAGGTGCAACGCGACCTTGGGGACGCGATCGCGCGTCGCCAGCTCGACGAGCGCCACCAGGTGGTCGTCGTGCCCGTGCACGCCGCCATCTCCGACGAGCCCCACGAGATGCAGCGTCCCGCCGTTCGCGCGCGCGTGGGCGCAGGCCGCACGGAACGTGGCGTTCGAGAAGAACGACCCGTCGCGGATCGCATCACCGATCCGGACGAGGTCCTGCACCACCACGCGCCCCGCCCCGAGGTTCATGTGCCCCACCTCGGAGTTCCCCATCTGGCCTTCGGGAAGGCCGACGGCCCGCCCGCTCGCCTCGAGGAGCGTCCGGGGGGCACGCGCCCAGAGGCGGTCCCACGTGGGCGTGCGCGCCATCGCGATGGCGTTGCCCTCGGTCTGTTCGCGATAGCCCCAGCCGTCGAGCACGACGAGGACGACCGGCCGGTCCACCTTCGAAGCCATCTTGGCCCTGTTCCGTGCGGGGTATACCTTCGAGTGACGTGCGCGAGTCTAGAGAGACGCGCGAGAGCGCAATCTAGCCCCATGCCTCCCCCCCTACCAGCGATGCACCTGCTTCGTTCCTTCACGTCCCTCACCGTCGCGGCCCTCTGCGCCGCGTCCCTCGCCGTGCCGATGGCGGCGCAGCAGGGACGCACCACGCGAGACGCGGAGGTGCGGGCCGTGCCCGACGGCAACATCATCGCGACCGTCGAGTCGGGGACCGTCTGGCGCACGGGGACGGCGCGGGCGGGCTTCACGACCGTCACGCTCGAAGGGTGGATCGACGCATCACGGCTGGGCGCCAAGCGGGATTCGTTCCCCGCGACCGTCGGCGGCAGCGGCACGCTCCGCCTGCGCGCGGATGCGTCGTTGAACGCGCGCATCCTCGGGGTGTTGCAGGCGGGCGCAGGGATCCGGATCGTGGAGCGGAAGGGCGATTGGGCGCGGATCCGTCGCGACGGCTGGGTCCTCTCGTCCGCGATCGCCGCGCAGCCCGCGGCCCGCGCGGCACCAACGGTCGCGACCACGCCGGCCCCGGCGGCCCCCGCATCGCGCCCCGCCGAGCCCCCGCCCGCCACCCCGCCGACCTCTCCCGCGATCGAGTATCGCGAGGGCGCGCTCCGCGCGACCACCACCGTCCCGCTCAGCGTCGCACCAGGGACGCGCGCCATCGGCATGATCGACAGCGGGGCCGTCGTGGAGCCGATCGTGCGCGACCGCGGCTGGGTCCGCGTGCGCATCGAGGCGTGGGTCCCCGAGAGCTCGCTCGTCCCGGCGGATTCGAGCTACGCCGCCTCCCTCACCGCCGCCGACCTGCGACTCGACCCCGAGGGACTCCGCGGGCGCACGGTCCGTTGGCTCGTGCAGGTCGTCGGTCTCCAGACCGCCGACCCGCTCCGTCGGGCGCTCCAGCCCGACGAGCCCTATCTGCTCGCGATGGGGCCGTCCGGGGAGAATGCGATCCTCTACGTCGCCGTGCCTCCGCACCTGCTCGAGGAGGCGCGACGACTGACGCCACTCGCGCAGGTGATGATCACGGCACGCGTGCGCAACGGGCGCTCGCAGCCCACCGGCGCGCCGGTCCTCGATCTCCTCTCGTTCATCAAGCAGTGACGCCGCGCTCCCTCCTGCTCGCCGCCGCGATCCTCGGTGCCTTGGGCACCGCGGCGCTTTTCGCGCAGCGCCGGGCCGTCGCCAGCGAGATCGCGTCCCTCAACGAGGCCAGCGCCGCCGCGGTGGAAGGGGCGGCCGACGCCCGTCTTGCCGCCGAGGTCGATCGCATACGCCTCGCGCTCGAACAGGCGCGCGCCCGCACCGCCCGCACCGCGGACGCGCACCTCGCCCTCGCCCTGGGCGATGGGCAGCTGACCCTCGAGCGCGGCGAGATCGTCCTGCGCTCCGCACTCGTCAACGCCGATGTCCCGCGAGGGATCCATCGCGTCGAGCAGGTCGCCGACCGCGAGATCTCCCTGAGCGGCGGCATCCGGCTCGTCCCCGAGTCGCCGCGCGATTCCACCGCGGCGCCTGCCGGGACCATCCGGGTCTCCCGGCTCGATTTCGACGCCATCCGGCCCAATCTCAAGGCCGGGTTCGCGGCCTACTTCTTCTAGCATGGATCCGCGGATACCCTCCGTCGCCGTGACCGGCGTCCTCGCGCTCGCCCTCGGGACGAGCGTCGTGCTCCAGTCACGTGACCTCGTGCGGCTCCGCGAGGAACGGGAGGCGGCGCGGCTCGCGCTGGCCACGGATTCGAGCGCACTGCGCTATGCGCGGACCATCGCCCAGGGCGTCACCGATTCGCTCGCGACCCAACTCGGCGGGCGCGCTGCCGTCGACTCAGCGTCGAACACCCCGTTCATCGTCATCTCCATCGCCGACAACCGCCTCTGGTACCGTCGGGGTGACGAGGTGATGTTCGAGACCCGCGTGGCCACCGGGAGCGGCAAGTTCCTCGAGAAGGCGGGCGCGACGGGCGAGCAGTGGAAGTTCGAGACGCCGCGGGGTCGCCTGGTGGTGCAGCGGAAGGACATCGATCCGGCGTGGGTCCCGCCCGACTGGCACTTCGTCGAGGCGGCTCAGCGAAAGAACCTCGAACTGCTCCGCCTCGAGCGCGGGATGACCATCCCTGCGCCGGGTGGAGGGGTCGTGACCATCTCCGGTGCGAACGTCGTGACACGCTATCCCGACGGTCGCGAAGTCCCGTTCGAAGTGAAGGACGGACAGGAGATCCGGGTGGGGAACTCGCTCATCGTGCCTCCGTTCGGCACGAACCAGCGACGGTACGTCGGGGTCCTCGGGGCGAACCGTCTCTATTTGGGCGACGGCTACGGCATCCACGGAACGGATAATCCGACGAGCATTGGCCGTTCGGTCAGTCACGGGTGTATCCGCGTACGGAACGAGGACATCGAGACCCTCTTTCGGATTGTTCCGGTGGGCACTCCGGTCTACGTGTACTGACCGATTGGCGTAGCCCGCTGACCGAATGGTCCGCGCATCGGACGTGGCCTTTCGAGCCGACACTATCACTTTGGAACTGTGGCTTGGGACGAGCCTCGGTTATGTTGCGTCCTTGACCTCGAACACGCACCCGAGGTTCGACCTTGCACCAAGTCGTCGCATTTCGCCGCTCCCTACGCGCGTTCGCCTTGGCGGCGACCGTGGTCCTTGGAACGGCCGCAGGTGCCGCCACCGCTCCTGCCGCTGACGATCCGGTGATGTCGGTCGCCGACTCGTTGCGCGGGCGCAGCGGTCGGCTTCGGTTCCGGATCATCCGGCCTGACGTCGCGCCGATCGAGGAGTTGGACGCGCTCGCTCGGGTCTTCGGCTCCGACGCGCTCGCGCTTCCCGGGATCCTCTCCGTTCGCGATTCGCTCTCGGCCGACACCTTCCATTTCGTCTCGCTCGTCCCGTTCGCCGAGAAGCAGGACGGACGTGTGGGGGTGTATCGCGTCGGGCGCTGGCCCGCCGAAGTGCGTCGTCCGAGGACAGACGCGTATCGAGTGCCCGCCGGGTTCATAGAAGTGGGGGCCGAGGACCAGTCCGTGCATGTGTCGACGCACTTCACGCTGGGCCAGTTCCTCACGAAGGACCAGCGCGACGTCTGGCCGAAGATGCTCCTGCTCGACGAGCGGCTGATCGACAAGCTCGAACTCCTCGTCTCCGAGCTCCGGCTCGCCGGGATCCCGGCGCAGGGACTCGGGGTCCTCTCGGGCTTCCGTTCGCCGCAGTACAACTCGCGGGGGACCGCTGCCGGCAGGGCGCGCGACAGCCGCCACACGTACGGCGACGCGGCCGATGTCTATGTCGACGTCAACGGCGACGGGCGGATGGACGATCTCAACAAGGATCGCAAGGTCGATCTGCGCGATGCGATCTTCCTCTCGAAGCTCGTCGAGAAGGTGGAGCAGAAGTATCCGGAACTCGTGGGGGGGCTGGGGGTCTATCGTTCCACAGGGGCGCATGGCCCGTTCGTCCACGTCGATGCGCGCGGCGAACGCGCGCGCTGGGGATTCCCGCAGTGAACGACCTGCTCAAGGAGCGCATCCTCCGCCGACTGGAGGCGCTCCCGGAGGACAAGGCATACATGGTGCTCGACTACGTCGAGTTCCTGGAGTCGAAGTACGCGCAGCGCCAAGCGCCCGGTCCGAATGTCTTCCAGCGTTTCGCCGAGGGGATCGAGGACACGCTCCGGGCGGGCAACGTATCCGCGAGCACGGTCGCCGAAGCGATGGGCTTCATGGGCAAGGCGATGAACGTCCTCAGCGGCGTCGCGGCCGCCGGCAAGTCCGTCGCGGACGACCTCGTGGGGGCCACCAAGTCCGCAGCGCCGCCCGCGGCGCCGGCGGCGAAGCCGCCGGAGCCCCCCAAGCCCGCCGGAAGCGCCTGACCCGCTGGAAATGGGAGGGGTCACCGCGCAAATTGCAGGATGGGACTCCCGACTGATCGCATCCGCTCCGACGCCGCGCTGACCTTCGACGACGTTCTGCTCGTCCCGCGGCATTCGCAGGTCCATCCGAAGGACGTGACCACGACGACGCGCTTCACGCGCGGGATCACGCTCCAGGTGCCGCTGGTCTCCGCGGCGATGGACACCGTCACCGAATCCGAGATGGCCATCGCGATGGCGCGCGCCGGCGGCATCGGCGTGCTCCACAAGAACATGTCGATCGACCGGCAGGCGGCCGAGGTCGATCGCGTGAAGCGCTCCGAGAGCGGTATGATCCGCAACCCGATCACGCTGCAGCCGACCGCGACCCTGCGCGAGACGGTCGCCCTCATGGCGCGGTTCCGCATCAGCGGGGTCCCCGTCGTCGACGCGAGCGGCACGCTGGTCGGGATCATCACCAATCGCGACCTCCAGTTCGAGCGGCACCTCGACCGCCCGCTGTCGGAGGCGATGACGAAGGACCGCCTGATCACGGCGCCGGCGGGCACCTCGCTCGACGCTGCCGAGCAGATCATGGGCAAGCATCGCATCGAGAAGCTTCCCGTCGTCGACGACGCGGGCAAGCTCATCGGCCTCATCACGGTGAAGGACATCCACAAGCGTCGCGCCTACCCGAATGCGGCCAAGGACCATGAGGGGCGCCTGCTCGTCGCGGCCGCGATCGGCGCGAGTGGCGACTTCCTCGCCCGCGCCAAGGCGCTCATCGATGCGGGCGTCGATGCCCTCATCGTCGACACGGCGCACGGACACTCGCAGGGCGTGCTCGATGCCACGGCGAAGGTCCGCGAGACCTTCCCGCAGGTGCAGCTCGTCGCGGGGAACGTCGCCACGACCGGCGCGGCGCGCGCGCTCGCGGACCGCGGGGTCGACGCGATCAAGGTCGGCGTCGGTCCGGGCTCGATCTGCACCACGCGGGTCGTCACGGGCATCGGTGTCCCGCAGCTCACCGCCATCATGGACGCGGTCATCGGGGCCGGCGACGTGCCGATCATCGCCGACGGCGGCATCAAGTACTCCGGCGACATCGTCAAGGCGATCGGCGCCGGCGCGTCCACGGTGATGATGGGATCGATGCTCGCCGGGACGGAGGAGAGCCCCGGTGAGTCGATCCTCGCCGAGGGCCGCCGCTTCAAGATGATCCGCGGCATGGGCTCCCTCTCCGCGATGCAGGATGGCAGCGCGGACCGCTACTTCCAGGACGGCGAGATGGCCTCGAAGAAGTTCGTGCCCGAGGGCATCGAGGGGCGCGTCCCGTACAAGGGTCCCGTGTCCGACGTCCTCTACCAGATGGTCGGCGGCCTGCGCTCTGGGATGGGTTACTCCGGCACCGCGACCCTCGACGCGCTCCGCACCGAGGCGGAGTTCGTCCGCATCACCGCCGCCGGGCTGCGCGAGTCGCACCCGCACGACGTGACCATCACGCGCGAAGCGCCCAACTACTCGGTCTAGCATTGCAGGACATCCTGAACGTCCCGTCCGCCCGCCTCGAGGCCATCACGCGCCTCGCGGCCGAGCTCCGGCCGGGAATGACCGTCGCGCTCTCCACGCACATCAACGCCGATGGCGATGGCTGCGGCTCGCAGACGGCCCTCGCGCGACTCCTCGGCCAGATGGGGATCCGCGCCTTCATCGTCAACCCGACCCCTTGGCCGGAACTCTTCCGGTGGCTGCTCGGGGATGACGTCGAGGAGCGCAGCGCCGAGGGAGCCGCGGCGCTCAAGGGCATCGATCGCCTCATCGTCCTCGACATCAGCGACGTCAAGCGGCTCGGCGTGCTCGCCGAAGCGGTGCGTGCGCTCCCGCAGGACGCGCTCGTGATCGATCACCACCTGCCCGGAGAGGAACCCCCGGGGCGGACGATGCTCAGCGACACGGCCGCCTGCGCGACCGCTGAACTCGTGTTCGACTTCGCCACGGCGCGGGGCCTGAGCATCACGACCCCGATCGCCCGGTCGCTCTACACCGCGCTCGTGACCGACACCGGCGGATTCCGTTTCGGGAACACCTCGCCGCGCTGCCTTGCCGTCGCCGCCGTGCTCCTCACTGCGGGCGTCGATCCGGAGCAGATGTATGCGCGGATCTATGGGAGCGTGCCGCTCGGCCGCCTCCACCTGTTACGCGATGCGCTCGACAGCCTGCAGGTGGACATGGCCCACGGCATGGCCTGGGTGCGGATCCCGGCCGGCGCGCTCGAACGGCACGGGGTCTCCAGCGAGGATCTGGACGGCGTGTCGGAGTACCCGCGGTCGATCGCCGGGGTGCGCCTCGCCCTCATGTTCCGTGACCTCGGGCATGGGAAGGTCAAGGTGTCGTTCCGGAGCGTGGCGGGCGTCAACGTGAACACGCTCGCGCGAGCCTTCGGGGGTGGCGGGCACGCGCGAGCGTCCGGGGCCCTGATCACCGGCGGTCCGGTCGATGTCGAGGCCCGCGTCCTCGGAGAGGCCCGGAGCCTGCTGGAGAGTGGCGCCCTGGCGGACTGACCGCCCGATGTGACCCGGGTGACCGAGGGCCGAGTCTCCCGGGTTGTGTCAACAAGGAATCCAGCCGTGCCCCGGTCCCACCCCCCGGCACCGTCACGCCGACACGGGTTCACCATCATCGAGCTGCTGATCGTCGTCGCGGTCGTCGGGATCCTCCTGACGATCTCGGCGAACTCGATCGGCCGTCAGATCGCCCGCGACCGTGTGCTCCGATCCGCGACGGTCGTCGAGGGCATGCTCGCCGAAGCGGGGCAGCTGGCGGTGCGCCGTCGCGCACCGGTCCGGCTGACGCTCAGCGGCACCCGCCTCTCGATCAGTGATCGAGGCACCGGGACCGTCCTGCGATCGCGGGACTTCGGGCCGCGATTCGACCTGCGCGCGACCCTCGCGGTGGACCCCACGGCGGGAGTCACCATCTTCCCCAACGGGCGTGCTGATGCGGCCGTGCGATTCACGGTCTCGGGATCCGGCGTCTCGCAGACGGTCTCGCGCACGGCCACCGGCATCGTGAGGCGTCAATGAACAATCGCAAGGGCATCTCCCTCATCGAGGTCATGGTCTCGGTGTGCCTGCTCGGCCTCATCGCGACCGTGCACACGGGCGTCACGCTGCGCTATGCGGTCGGCAACCGCGTCACCGCGATCGGTGTCGATCGTGCGACCGCCATCTCGACGGCCGTCGATCTGTACGCGACGATGCCGTTCGCCTCGCTACCGGCGTCGGGGACCACCAGCTGCCAGACGGTGAGCGCGCTCGTCGCCTACCCGCATCAGCGATGCGTCACGGTGTCGAGCCCGACGCAGGCGATCCGCCGCATCCAGATCGTCATCCGTCCCAACAGCGCCGCCTTCCGCTCCGACACGGTGCGGGTGGACCGCAGCCTCCCCCCGACCGGGTCGCTCTTCTCGTGAGGCGCCGCCGCGGATTCACGCTCCCCGAGGTGCTCGTGTCGATCGTGCTCCTCGGCATGCTCGGCGTCACCATCGCGCGGCTCATGGTGGCGCAGACGCGGTTCTTCGCCCGCAGCACGGGGATGCGTGACGCCCGGGCGGTCTCGCGCAACGCGCTCAACATCGTCCGCGACGAGATGCGGATGATCGAGCCGCGCGGGATCGTGTCGGCCACGACCACGGCGATCTCGGTGCGCGTGCCGTATGCGATGGGCATCTACTGCTCGAACAGCACCGTGACCTTCGTCCCGGTGGACTCCCTCATCCGGACGCAGGCGGTCTACCGCGGGTACGCGTACCGCGACACCGCGCTCAACGCCCCGTACACCTACGTGGCGTCCACCACCGCGCCCACCGCCGGAACGGCGAGCGACTGCACCGGCACACCGGCCATCACGCCGATCGCGGGGGGGCAACTGCTGTCGCTCAGCCCGGCATTCCCCTCGCTCGCCGCCGGGGCGCCGGTGATGCTCCTGCAGGACGTCGTGTACACGCTGGCGCCCAGCACGCTGGTGCCGGGTCGCACTGCACTCTGGCGTCGTCCCGCGGGCGGGACGGCGGAGGAAGTCGCCGTCCCGTTCCAGAACACCGCGATCTTCCGATTCTACGTGAACGGCGCGACCGCGTCGCAGGATTCGGTGCCTGCCAGCCTCAATACGATCACGGGCATCGAGTTGGTGCTCGTGGGCGAGAGCGAGCGGAACTCACCCGGGACCGGCGCGCCTGAGACCCATCCGGTCCGCTTGTCCATCTTCTTCCGCAACGCGGTCTACTGACCATGCCGACGACCCGGACCCGCGGGCGCGCCGGATTCGCCCTGCCGATGGTCATCCTCGTGATGTTCATCCTCGTCGGCGCGCTGGCGTCGGGCTTCGCGATGCTCAGTAGCGAGCGCGCGGCCGACGACGCATCGGTGCAGTCGCAGATCGCCGCGGCGCTGGCCGAGACCGGCCTCCAGCAGGGGCTGCGGAACCGTCCCGGACTCGGCCTGCCCGCCGTTCCCCCTGCGGGGGTCGAATCGACGCGCGTGACGCTCAGCAACGGCTACGCCGACATCGTCACGACCCGGCTCCGGGCCCCCGTCGGCACGACGGTTCCGGCGCTCTATCTGGTGCGCGCGCGCGGCGTGCGCACGCGCGCGGGCGTCGCGAACGCGGGGAACTCCGTCGCGATGAGCTCCGCCTTCGCGACGTTCCAGCAGATGACGATGACCGTGCAGTCGGCGATGACGGGGATCAATGGCATCAACAAGACCGGTGCGTCGGGGGCGATCAGCGGCGTCGACCAGTGCCCCGTCGCGTCCGGGGGCACTGGGGACACCGTCGCCGCCGTGGCCGTCCCCGATTACCCCGGCTACGACGGCAGCCTCTCGCCCCTCACCGGGGATCCGAAGGTCCAGTCGCTCGGTTCGACCCCTGAGCTCGCGTCCACGACCGTGCCGTTCGACTGGGCCGAGATCGTCAACGGGTCGGCCATCACCCCCGACTTCCTGTCCAACTACGCCGGGACGGGGTTCCCCTCGACCGCCTGGTTCACGGCCAACCCGACGCGGTGGCCCACGGTCATCGTGAACAACGGCCCCTCCCCGAACAACGAGTTCGTGCTCAGCAGCTTCGGGCGCGGGCTGCTCATCGTCTACGGGGATCTCCGCCTCAACGGCAACACCGCGGGATGGAACGGGATCATCATCGTCGGCGGGCGCCTGCGGTCCAACGGCACCAACGAGGTGCAGGGTGCGACGATCACCGGTCTCAACGTGAAGCTCGGCTATACCGTCGACGACAACGACGTGAACGACCTCTTCGGCACGAAGTCGTACTACTACAACTCGTGCAACGTGAACTCGGCCCTCTCTTCCCTCGGCTCGCTGCGCGTCTACCAGAACACCTGGGCGAACAACTTCCCGGGCTACTGAACCCGGCGCTGTCGAGTTCCCGGGTCGCGCAAGACTTTGAGGAGCCGAGCGGGGGGCCTATCGTTCAGGGGAACCGAACGCTGGGCCCCCCGACTTCCCCTGATATGACCGACACACTCCAGGCCCGCCTCGCCGAGGCGCTGGCCCCGATCGCCAATCCGCGCACCGGCGCGTCGCTGTACCAGACCCAGCAGGTGCGCGACATCGCGGCCACGCGCGACGGCAAGGTGCGCGTGACCCTCCTTCTCGCGGCGCAGGATGACCCGACGCTCGCTCGGCAGGTCCGGCAGGCGCTCGAGAAGGTCGAGGGTGTCACCGATGTCCGGGTCGACGTGAAGGATGCCGCCGAAGCGCCGGCCGCCTCGGCGAGCGCGAACCCCGCCGCCGGATCGTCGCCGGCCAAGGCGCGAACCCTGCCGGTGATGAACGAGCCGGCGGCCGCGCCGCGCACGCCGGCCGCGCCGACCCCGGTCACCTATCCGCGGCTCGGACGCATCGTGGCGGTCTCGTCGGGCAAGGGCGGCGTCGGCAAGTCCACGGTGACGACCAACCTCGCCATCGCGCTCGCCAAGGCCGGCTATCGCGTGGGGCTCATGGACGCCGACATCTACGGCCCCAACATCCCGCGCATGATGGGCGTGGACGAGGCCCCGCCGGTGCAGAACGACAAGATCATGCCGCTCCTCGCGCACGGCGTGAAGGTGATCTCGCTCGGCTTCCTCATCGAGCGCGACCAGCCCGCCATCTGGCGCGGCCCGATCGTCATGAAGATCATCACGCAGTTCCTGCGGGACGTCGATTGGGACGACCTCGACCTGCTGCTCGTCGACATGCCGCCCGGCACCGGCGACGCGCAGCTCTCGCTCGTGCAGGCGACGAGCGTCGCGGGCGCGGTGATCGTCACCACGCCGCAGGAGGTCTCGGTCGGCGACGCGCTGCGCGGCGCGATGATGTTCCGCCGCACAGGAGTACCGGTGCTCGGCGTGGTCGAGAACATGAGCTACTTCGAGTCGCCGGAGACCGGCAAGCCGATGGCGATCTTCGGCACGGGCGGAGGCAAGCGGCTCGCGGATGAGCTGCAGGTGCCGCTGCTCGGCGAGATCCCGCTGTACCCGCCGGTGCTCGAGGGCGCGGACCGGGGTGCGCCGATCGTCGTCTCCGACCCCGACTCGTCCGCCGCCAAGAAGCTCACCGCCGTCGCGATGGCGGTGGCGCAGCAGCTCGGCGTGCGGACTACTGCGGGGTAGCGCCGGGTCGCGCCGGGATCGGACGCCGGGCGGCCGCCACGCCGGCCACCGGTGTCGGGGTCTGCCACCCCTGCATCGGTGGCTGCGGTCGCTCGGCCGGGCCGCGCCGGCCGCCGCCGGCCCGCGAGAGCAACGCGGCGCCCAATCCGGCGCTCACCGCGACCCACGCGATGGCGACCGCGACGATGCGCGCCAACAGGGCGGGCATGCCGGTACCCTGCAGCGCCGCGGCGATGAGCCAAGGCGTCATCAGGAGGCCGACGCCGATCACGATCGCCCGCAGCGCCTCGGCCCGTGAGGTGCCCTCGTGTCGCGCCTTGGTGAGGGCGCGGCCGGCCATCAGGGCGAGGGCGAGCCAGCCGAGCGTCACGATCCCGGCGAGCGCGATGGGCGCGGCGACGAGCACGAACGGGATGAGCAGGATCCCGACCACCGTCACGGCGAGCGCCACGCAGGCGAGGAGCAACAGCGGGAGGAAGCCGAACTGGCCGAGCACGCCGACGAAGAAGGCGCGGCCGAAATCCTCCTCGAGCACGCGAGCGGTGCGCTCGAGATTCGGCGCGAGCAGCACGAGAACGAGGAGACCGAGGACGACGAGAACCGCCGCCCAGCCGGCGGTCACCGCGAGCATCCGCGCGCGGGACATCGGCGCCGACGCCGTCGCCGCGACGGCCGCGCGCTGCCAGGAGCCCATCGCCCCGCGGACCTGGCCGCCGTCGATGGTCACCGTCCCGCGGTACGCGGTCGCGCTGCCGGCCACCGTGCCACCCTGTCGCACCACCACGTCGCCCCAGAGCGTGTGGACGTCACCGGCGACGACGCCGAGGATCTCCGCGATGCCGCCGATCACGACGAGTGGACCACGCACGGTATCCCCCGCGGCGATGGTGACATCGCCGCGGACGTAACGGCCGTTGATCCGCACGCTGTCCTCGGAGACGTGCAAGGCGCCGAGCGCAACGGTCACGCTCTCGGCGGGCACGGCCGCGGTGCTGACCTGTGCGGATCCGGAACGGGGCGCGGCCGCGAGCGCGAGGAGCGCCGCGGCCGAGATGATGATGGAGCGCCGCATCGGGCTAGCTCCGGTTGGCGCGAGCGGTGACGGCGAGGCGGCGGAAGCCGAGCACCGCGCCGGTCGCCGCGACGGCGAGGACGGCGGAGGTGATGGCAAGGGTCGCCAGTCCGCCCGAGGCGAGGGTCGTCGTGGCGTCGGCGCCCAAGGCACCCGCCGCGACCTCCCCCGCGCCCGTCACGAGCGTCTGGCGCGTTCGATCGAGGAAGAGTCCCACCACCCAGCCGGCCAGATCACCGCGGAAGGCGAGCCAAGCGGCGCTTCCGGAGATCGTGACGGCCGCGAGTCCGGCCCCAGCGCCGACGAGCACGCGCATCGGCGTGCTCGTCGGGATGAGCCGGCGGGCTGATTCGGAGGCCGCGACGTGCCACGGCTCGACGATCTGCACCTGAGCCATGATGCCATCGGCAAAGCGCAGGTTCGGCGTGAAGTGGGGCAGGGCGTCGACGGCCTCGGCGACGATCCGCAGTTCGTCGTAGCGCGCGCGACAATCGGTGCACTCGGCGAGGTGCGCCCGCAGCGGGGCGACGCCGA
>JBGATT010000168.1:0-7191 GCA_044229035.1 Gemmatimonadaceae bacterium
GGTAGAGGAAGGCTCAAGGTCGAAGGATGAACGCACGACGCGATGCGGGGGCAGGGACCGAGTCCCCGCCCCCGCATCGCCGTGCACATTCACCCTTCACCCTTCAGCCTTGATCCTCAGGCCGGCGTCGGCTCCGGTCCCGCGAGCGGCGGCAGCACCCGCGTCGGCTCCGGGCGCAGCACCGGCGCGGCGGGCACGAGCGGCGCCGTCGTCGGCGGATCGATCCGCGGCGGCAGCGTCTCGCCCTTCTCGAGGATCGCGATGTCCTCGCGCGTGAGCGTCTCGCGCTCCAGCAGCGCCGTGGCGATGCTGTCGAGCAACGGGCGATGCGCGGTGAGCGTGTCCATCGCGCGGTTGTACGCCTCGTTGATCACGCGCGCGACCTCGTCGTCGACCTGCTGCGCCGTCCGCTCCGAGACCTGCCGACGGCTCGTGAGCTGCTGGCCGAGGAAGACCTCCTGCTCGTTGTCACCCACGAGGATCGGCCCGATCGCGTCGGAGAGGCCCCACTGCGAGACGTAGCGCCGCGCGATCCCCGTCGCCTGCTGGATGTCGCTCGCCGCCCCCGTCGTCACGTGGTCGCGCCCGAAGATCATCTCCTCGGCCACGCGCCCGCCGTACGCCATCACCAGCCGCGCCTCGAGCTGCTCGCGCGTCACCGACACGCGATCATCCTCGGGGAGCGTGAACGCCAGGCCCAGCGCGCGGCCGCGCGGCACGATGGTCACCTTGTGCAGCGGGTCGTTGCCCTTCACGCGGATCGCGCAGACCGCATGGCCCGCCTCGTGGAACGCCGTGAGCCGGCGCTCCTCCTCGCGCATCACGAGCGACTTGCGCTCGGCGCCGAGCATGACGCGGTCCTTCGCGTTCTCGAAATCCACCATGTAGATCTTGTCGTGATTGTTGCGGGCCGCGAGCAGCGCCGCCTCGTTCACGAGGTTCGCCAGGTCGGCACCCGCCATCCCCGGCGTGCCGCGCGCGAGGCGGTGGATGTCCACGTCCTCGGCGAGCGGCTTGTTGCGCACGTGCACCTTGAGGATCCCCTCGCGACCGCGAAGGTCCGGGGAATCCACCACGATCTGGCGGTCGAAGCGGCCCGGGCGCAGGAGCGCCGGGTCGAGCACGTCGGGACGGTTGGTCGCGGCGATCAGGATCACGCCGTCGTTCGACTCGAACCCGTCCATCTCGACGAGCAGCTGGTTGAGCGTCTGCTCGCGCTCGTCGTGCCCGCCGCCGAGGCCAGCGCCGCGGTGACGGCCGACCGCGTCGATCTCGTCGATGAAGATGATGCAGGGCGCACTCGCCTTGCCCTGCTCGAAGAGGTCACGCACGCGCGAGGCGCCGACGCCGACGAACATCTCGACGAAGTCGGACCCCGACATGGAGAAGAACGGACGTCCCGCCTCGCCGGCGACGGCCTTGGCGAGCAGCGTCTTGCCGGTGCCCGGCGGGCCGACGAGGAGCGCGCCCTTGGGCAGGCGACCGCCGAGCTTGGTGAACTTCTGCGGATCCTTCAGGAACTCGATGATCTCGCGCAGCTCCACCTTCGCCTCGTCGGCGCCGGCCACATCGGCGAAGGTGATCTTCGGGGTGTCGCCCGAGAGCAGCTTCGCCTTCGACTTGCCGAACGAGAAGGCCTTGTTCCCGCCGGCCTGCATCTGCCGGAAGAGGAAGATCCAGATGCCGAGGATCAGCACCCAGGGCAGCAGCGAGACGAGCACCGCGACAAGGCTCGGCCGCGGCTCCTGCGCCTTGAGCACGACGCCCTTGGCCTCGAGGCGCTTCATGTCCTCGGGGTTGTTCGCGATCGGCAACAGCGTCTTGAAGCCCTTGACCTCACGGCCGCGGACGAGGAAGCGGTTGCGGAACTCGCCGACGATCTCCTTGCCGCCGATCACCGTCACCTTGGAGATGTTGCCGGCGTCGAGCTGCTGGTAGTACACCGACGCGTCGACCTCGACGACCGCCTCGCTCCCCTTCATCGCGTACTGGATGAGCACGATGGGGATGAGGAACGCGATCAGCCAGAACGAGAGCGTCCGGGAGAACTTGCCGAAGCCACCGGGCTTCTGCGGGGTGTTGGGCGTGGCCATTCGTCTCCTTACTGCAGGCTCGCGACGTACGGGACATGGCGGAAATCCTCCGCATGGTCCAATCCGTAGCCGACGAGGAATTCATGAGGGGCATCGAACCCGACGAACCGTGTCGGGTGATGCAGTTCGGTGGCGATGTGCTTGTGCAGCAGCGCGCAGATCTCGAGCGAGCGCGGCTGGCGTTCCCGGAGCAGGTCCATGAGCTTCTGCAGCGTCCGCCCCGAATCGACGATGTCCTCGACGAGGAGGATGTGCTTCCCCTCGAGGGAGGTGTTGGGGTCGTAGACGAGCTTGACGTGCCCCGAGCTCACCGTCGCGTCCCCGTACGACGAGGCCACGAGGAAATCCACATGGAGCGGGCGCTCGATGTGGCGCACGAGGTCCGACAGGAAGATGAAGCTCCCCTTGAGGAGCCCGAGCACGAGGAGCTCGCCGTCCGGATAGGCGGCGGTGATCTCCCGGCCGAGCTCCTGCACTCGGCGGGCGATGGTCTCCTCGTCGAAGGCGATGCGCTTGACGGCGCGCCCCTTCAGCCGCGGGTCGGCGACAGGAACGGTCATTGCTCCAATATATAGTCGGGAACGGGCGCCGTCGTTCCCGACGCGCGCACGACGAACGTGGACGCCGTCCGGACGATGCGCGCGTCACCGGCGAGCGGGATGCCCTGCCCCGGCCGCGCGCGCGGGGCCCAGTCGGCGGCGCGCGCGATGCCACGGCGGTCCATCACCACCCCGACGCGCGCCGCGATGGCCGGCCAGAGCACCGCCCACTCGGTCGCCGCACAGGTGGCGAACGGCGCGACCGGGACCATGACGCTGTCCGGCGCGATCCGCTGCACGCCCGCGTCGAGGAGCAGCTCGTCCAACCCCGCACGCCACTCCGCCGCGCGGCCGCCGAGCTGCCAGCACCATTCGGCGAATCCCGGGCGCGAGCGCTCCAGCGCGGGCAGGATCTCGTGCCGCACGCGATTGCGCTGGAAGGTCGGCTCGGCGTTGGTGGGATCCTCGAGCCACGCCACCCCGGCCTCCGTCGCGTACGCATGGACGCTCACGCGCGGGACCTCGAGCAGCGGCCGCACGCGCGCGCGTCCTTCGAGCGCCCGCACCGACGCGCGCATCCCCGCCAGGCCGCGAGGGCCGGCCTCGCGCAGCAGACGCTGGACCACCGTCTCGATCTCGTCGTCGCGGGTGTGCGCCGTGACGACGGTGGCCTCGAGCTCCTCCGCCCATGCGTCGAGGAACCGATGCCGCGCGGCACGCCATGCCGCCTCGGTCCGCGGCACCGCGCGCGGTGCCGCGCCCGATACGACGCGCAGCCGGAGCCGCCCCGCCTCCCGGGTGACCAGGTCGACCGCGCGCCGAGCAGGCAGCCCACTCCCGTGGTCGAAGGTCGCGACCGCCACGATCTCCTCGCGCCGGGTGGCGGCCATCGCATGGAGCAGTACCATGGAGTCCCGCCCGCCCGAGACGGCGAGCAGCCAGCGTCCGGCGGGCAGCGCCGCGATGGCGCCCGGGACCCCTTCGCGAACCCCCCGTTCCCTTTGCGCGTTCACGTCCTTAAGATACGCATCGTACGACCATCGACCCACCGCAACCCGCACGGAGCTCAGCAGATGGAACACCAGATCGGCGGTCCGCTCGGTACCCTCATCGCCGGCCTCGGCATGGGCGCGTACTACATCGGGCTCACCTGGATCAACATGCTGCTCGGCATCGTGCTCACGCCGTTCTTCCTCATCCCGATCACCTGGGTGCAGGACGCGATGGCCAAGAAGAAGGAACAGTCCGCGGCCTGAGTCCTCCGGCCCGAAGGTCCCACGGGAGGTGACGCCGCGCGCGTTACCTCCCGTCGTGTTTCGTGATAGGATTCGGTCGGCGTCCCGCCCGCTCGCCGTGCCCCGTCGCCCTCACCCTCGGAGCCTCGCATGCTGTTCGCACTCGTGGTCATCGCCGCGGTCTTCCTCGCCTGGCTCGTCGCGGCATACAACGGGCTGATCGCCCTGCGCGGCCAGACGGAGAACGCGCTCAAGCAGATCGACGTCCAGCTCAAGCGTCGCCACGACCTCATCCCCAATCTGGTCCAGGCCGTCCAAGGGGCGATGGACTTCGAGAAGGACACGCTCGCCGCCGTCATCAGCGCGCGGAACGGCGCGATCATGGCCGCCGCCGGGCTCGACCCGCAGCACGTGGCCGCCTCCGCGGCTGCCGAACAGCAACTGAGCGGCGCGCTCGGCAAGCTGATGGCCGTGGTCGAGTCCTATCCGGACCTCAAGGCCACCGCGAACGTCCGCCAGCTCCAGGAGGAGCTGACCTCGACCGAGAACAAGGTGTCGTTCGCCCGGCAGGGCTACAACGACACGGCCACCGCGTACAACATCAAGCAGCAGCAGTTCCCGACCAACCTGGTCGCCAACATGGCGGGTGCGGCGATCGCGGAGCTGTGGGAGATCGAGGACGCCGCCGAACGGGCGGTCCCGAAGGTCGAGTTCCGGCGGAACTAGGCCCATCCAGGCCACATCGCGCCCGCCGTCCGGGCCATGAACCTCTTCGAACAGCAGGCCGCCAACCGCCGGAAGTCCCGGTGGCTGGTCGCGGCGTTCGTCCTCTTCTTCGCCTGGCTGGGATTCGGCGGCGACTATCTGGCCTGGGAGATGACCCGCAACGGACCGCCCGGGGCGTACCGCCACGCCTTCCCCTGGGGGGGAATCGCGCTCTTCGTCATCGCGGCCGGCACGGTGATGTGGATCAGGCGGACGGGCCCGGAGAAGGTCCTCTGGTCGGCCGGCGCCTACCCCCTCCCGGAAGGCCGGATGGACGAGAACCGGCAGCTGGAGAACGTGGTCGAGGAGATGGCGATCGCGGCGGGCGTCCGGAAGCCGAGGATCTACCTCATCGACGATCCCGACCCCAACGCGTTCGTGACCGGGACCGACCCCGACCATCCCCATCTCGCCGTCACGACCGGGCTCGTGTCCATGTTGAGTCGAGATCAGCTCCAGGCGGTCGTCGCCCACGAACTCGGGCACGTGAAGAACCTCGACATGCAGCTGATGACGATGGTCGCGGGACTGGCCGGCGCGATCGCGCTCATCGCGGACGGACTCGGCCGGTCGATGCGGATCGGCCGCCACCGGAGCGGGGGCGGCGGCAGGGATCGCGGCGGCAAGGTCGGAGGACTCCTCCTCGTCCTCCTGGTCATCTGGCTGATCAGCTGGCTCCTCGCCCCCCTGATCACCCGGATGCTGGCGATGGGGATCAGCCGGAAGCGGGAGTATCTGGCGGACGCGATGGCCGCCCAGTTCACCAGGAACCCGATGGCCCTGGCCGACGCGCTCGACCGGATCGAGAAGGCGGGTGCACCCACGAAGACCATCAAGGGCGGGGTCGCGCACCTCTGCATCGCCGACCCCCTCGGCCGACGCGTCAGCCAGAAGGCGGGGTTCGTGGGGGACCTGTTCGCCACGCACCCTCCGATGGCGCTTCGGGTCGCACGTCTCCGGGCGATGGCATTTCAGTCCGCGAAGGCGAGCGGTGACCTTGCGCCTGAATGACAGTCTGGTAGCTTGATGGCCGACGTCATTCGGTCGGCCAACTTTTTCCACATGATCGTGATCGGCCGCGAGTACCGCCATTCTGCGGCGTGAGTGTGGATAAGTTCGGCGATGTGGATATCTAGTTACATTCGCCGCCCGCTGCCCGGCAGGTCCTTGTGTGGATTATCGCGATTGTGAGAAACGCTCGCGCCAGGGTCGCCGTGACAGCGATATGCATAACGAAATGCATGGAATCTCGCCGTTATGCATTTAATGCATCGGATTAGACATGCTCAGTAAATAGGCATTTTTTATGACTTTAGAATCTACTTTCTAATGCTTTGATTGATTAACTCTCCTTGAACAGCAACCTTTTCAACATTTTTGCCATGACGACGCAAACCGTGGCCATTCTGATCGGCCCCGAGTACGAAGACCTCGAGGTATGGTATCCGAAGCTGCGCCTCGAGGCGGCGGGGATCTCCGCTCCATTGGTCGGACTCCGTGGCCAACTGTACCACGGGAAGCACGGCTACCCTGCCCCGGTCGAGGTCTCAATCGAAGATGTTGACCCAGCCAATTTGGCTGGAGTGCTGGCGCCTGGAGGGTGGGCGCCGGACAAGATCCGGCGCGACCCGCGTGCGCTCCAGATCGTCCGAACCGTGCACGAGCGCGGTGGCCTCGTGGCCACGATATGCCACGGACCGTGGGTCCTCATCAGCGCCGGGATCGTCCGCGGTCGCCGCCTGACCTCCACCGTGGGCATCCGGGACGACGTCGTGAACGCTGGCGCTGAGTGGGTGGATGCGCCCGTGGTCAGGGACGGCAACCTCATCTCGAGCCGGGTCCCCAAGGACCTGCCGGCCTTCGGAGAGGCACTGGTCGGCTGGTTCGACGAGCGCCGATAGGGGCGCCGCCCAGCCCGTACTGGACCTCAGCGACCGGTCAGGGAGCCGTGATCGTCAGCTGCAGGGGAAGGCTGTACGCCCCTGGGCGGTCCAGCGTCCACTGGTAGACGGACCGCAGATACAGGTTCACGGTCGTACCGGCGGTGGCCACGCCGGTCCCGATCGTCACGGCGGTGGTGCTCATGTTGGTGAACGGCCCACCCGCCGCCGTCCCCCACTGCAACTCGCCGACGGGCTTGTTCGGGCGCGCCAGCGGCCCCGTCCCCATCCAGGTTCCAGCGGTCGAACGGAGCGTGACTGTCCAGCTTCTGTTCGCCCGGATGAGTAGCGGTGTGAGCGCCGGCGTCCCGAATCCGGCCGCGAACTCCGCAGCGGTCGCGGTGCCGAGCGGCACCACCGTCGACGGGATCTGCAACCGCACGACGGTCGTCACCGTCAGGTTCATCCCGAAGTTCGCGGTGCCCCCCACGGTGCACGTCGCCCGGTTGTTGACCGTGCAGTTCCCTTGCCCCGCGGCGAGCGCTGGGAGGGCTCCGAGCAAAAGCGCCGACAGCAGTCCCTGCCGGACGATCCGGAGCCCGCCGGGCATCAGGGGGCCGTCCTGACCGCGACGAAGTTCCCGCTCCGCCCCGAGGAGACCTCGATCCACGCGCCCCGG
>JBGATT010000169.1:0-14703 GCA_044229035.1 Gemmatimonadaceae bacterium
CACAGTCGCCCGCGACCGACGCACAGTCGCCCGCGACCGGCGCACAGTCGCCCGCGACCGGCGCACAGTCGCCCCCGACCGGCGCACAGTCGCCCCCGACCGGCGCACAGTCGCCCCCGACCGGCGCACAGTCGCCCCCGACCGCCGCACAGTCGCCCCCGACCGCCGCACAGTCGCCCCCGACCGCCGCACAGCCGTCCCCAACCTGCTGTGAACCGCCCCGACACCCCTCCCCGGCACCGCTAACTTCCATCGTGCCCGATTTCACCTTCCAGACCTCACACGACGCCGGCGCGGCGCGACTCGGCGCCTTCACCACCCCCCACGGGACCGTCGAGACCCCGGCCTTCATGCCGGTCGGCACCCACGGGACCATCAAGGGCCTCGCCGTCGAGGAGGTCGCCGCCGCCGGCGGGCGGATGATCCTCGCCAACGCCTTCCACCTCTACCTCCGCCAGGGCGACCACATGGTCCGCGCCCTCGGCGGCCTGCACGCCTTCACCCGCTGGCAGGGTCCGATGCTCACCGACTCGGGCGGGTTCCAGGTCTTCTCCCTCAGCCAGCTCCGCACCGTGAGCGAGGAAGGGATCGCCTTCCGCAGCCATCTCGACGGCTCCAAGCACCACTACACCCCCGAACTCGTGATGCGCATCGAGCGGAACCTCGGAGCCGACTGCATCATGCAGCTCGACGAGCTCATCGAGGGGCGCTCCGACCTCGAGGCCTCGCGCGCGGCGATGGAGCGCTCGCTGCGCTGGCTGGACCGCTGCCGCACCGAGTTCGACCGCATCGGCCGTGACGGCCGCGACGTCCCCCCGGAGTTCACCGTCCCGGACGGCGCGCCCTCCCTCGCGACCCATCACCCCGACGACGACATGCCGGCGCCGCCGCAGACGCTGCTCCCCATCGTCCAGGGCGGGGTGCACGCCGAGTTGCGCCAGGCGTCGGCGCGCGGGATCCTCGCGGCCGGGGACTGGGACGCGATCGCGATCGGCGGTCTCTCGGTCGGCGAGCCGAAGCCCTCGATGCTCGCGACGATCGAGGTGTGCGACGCCGAACTGCCGCGCACCAAGCCGCGGTACCTGATGGGGGTCGGGCACCCCGACGACCTCGTCGAGGCCGTCGCCCGCGGCGTGGACCTCTTCGATTGCGTCGCCCCCACGCGGATGGGGCGGCACGGCACCGCCTTCACGCCGGACGGGCAGGTGCAGGTGAAGAAGGCGACCAACCGCACCGACCGCCGGCCACTGGTGGACGGCTGTCCCTGCCCCGCCTGCACGCAGTACGATCGCGCCTACATCCGGCACCTCTTCGCGGCGGAGGAGATGCTGGGGCTCCGGCTGGTGGCACTGCACAACGTCACCTTCCTCATCCAGCTCATGGCGCAGGCGCGCGCGGCCCTCCGGGCGGGCGACTTCCCGGGCTGGAGCCGCGCATGGCTGCAGCGCTATCGGGAGCGGAGCGCTCGCTCGGCGCCCTGAATGCGGCGATATTTGGCGGGATGAACGCGCCGACCGGCCGACCGGAGGAGACGCTCGTGGCCCTGCGCCACGCGCTCGGCGCGCGGTACGCCGTGGACCGCGAGGTGGGACGCGGCGGGATGTCGCTGGTCTACCTCGCGCACGACCTCAAGCACGACCGTCCCGTCGCGCTCAAGGTGCTCCGCCCCGAGGTGGCACTCAACCTCGGCGCCGACCGCTTCCTGCGCGAGATCGGCACGGCGGCGCGGCTCCAGCATCCGCACATCGTCCCCATCTACGACTCGGGCGACGCGGGGACGATGCTCTACCTCGTCATGCCGTACATCGACGGCGAGTCGCTGCGCGACCGGCTCCAGCGCGAGCAACGGCTCGCGGTGGCCGAGGTGCTGCGGCTGGGACGCGAGGTGGCGGAGGCGCTGAGCTACGCGCACAGCCGCGCGGTCGTGCACCGCGACATGAAGCCGGAGAACATCCTGCTGCAGCACGGGCACGCGTTCGTCGTGGACTTCGGGATCGCGAAGGCGATGGTGGCGGGGAGCACCGAGTCGGTCACGATGGAAGGGATGTTCGTGGGCACACCGGCGTACATGGCGCCCGAGCAGATGTTCAGCGACGAGTCGGTGGACGAGCGCGCCGACGTCTACGGCCTCGCGTCGGTGCTGTACGAGGCGCTCGAGGGGGCCCCGCCCTTCTCCGGCCCCACGCCGACGGCGATCCTCGCGAACAAGGCGGTGCACACCGCCGTGGCCCCGCGCCGTGCGATCGAGCCGATCCCCGGCCATGTGGAGCGCGCGCTCCTCCGCGCCCTCGAGCGCGACCGCGACCAGCGTCCGGCGACGATCGAGGAGTTCGTCGAGCTGCTCACGACCCCGTCGCGGCAGTCGCGGCCCGTCGCGCGCCGCTCGGGGGCGACGTCGCTCAAGTCGATCGCCGTGCTCCCCTTCGCGAACGGCAGCGGCGACCCCGAGAACGACTACCTCGGCGACGGCATCAGCGAGGACCTCATCCACGCGCTGTCGGCGCTGCCGACCCTGCGCGTGGTGGCGCGGACGTCGGCCTTCGCGTTCAAGGGCCGGTCGGCCGACATCCGGACCATCGGCGCCGAGCTCGGCGTGACGACGGTCCTGACCGGCAGTGTGCGCCGGGTGGGCCAGCGGATCCGCATCACCGCCGACCTCATCGACGTCGCGTCGGGATTCGCCCTCTGGTCGCAGCGCTTCGACCGGGAGCTCACCGACGTCTTCGCGGTGCAGGACGAGATCTCGCAGGCGATCGTGGACCAGCTGCGGCTGCGGCTGATCGGCGATTCGGGTCGCATCGTCGACACGCCGACCTCGAGCCTCGATGCGTACGAGTCGTACCTCCGCGGCCGCTTCGAGTGGAGCCAACGGACGCCGGCGTCGATGCAGCGCGCGCTGGAGCACCTGCAGCGCGCGGTGGGGCTCGACCCGCGCTTCCTGCTCGCGCTCACCGGGCTGGCCGACTGCCATCTCACGCTGGCCATCTACGGCCTCGTCGCGCCGGCGGACGCGATGCCGCGTGCGCTCGCGGCGATCGAGCAGGCGCTGGCCATCCGTGCGGATGCCGCCGAGGCGCTGACGGCACGGGCGTCGGTGCGGGCGCTGCACGCCTTCGCATGGGCGACCGCGGAGGAGGACTACCTCGCCGCGCTCTCGTCGCGCGAACAGTATCCGGTGACGCATCAATGGTACGCGATGCATCTATTGGCACCGCTGGGGCGCTTCGCCGAGGCGCGGGCACAGGTGGCGCGCGCGCGCGAACTCGACCCGCTCTCGCCCTCGATCGCGGCGAGTGCGGGGATCCTCCGCGTGTACGAGGGGGACGCCGAGCAGGCGGCGCGCGAGCTCGCGCTCGTCCTCGACCAGCACCCGACGTTCGGGCTGGCACACCTCTTCCAGGGACTCGCGCTGACGGAGACGGGTCGGCACGCGGAGGCGCGCGAGGCGCTCGACCGCGCGGTGCTCCTTTCCGGGGCGAGTCCCGAGTCGCGTTCGGCGCTCGGTTACGCGCAGGCGCGTGGCGGCGAGGCGGCGGCCGCGCGGGCGACCCTCGCAGCGCTCGAGGCCGAGTCGGCGACGCGCTACATCTCGCCGGTGCTGCTCGCGCAGGTGTGCGCCGGACTCGGCGAGCGGGCCGCGGCGCTCGACCATCTGGAGCGGGCGGTCGCGCAGCGGGCGACCGACCTGCCTCACGTGCTGGTCCGACCGGCGTTCGGTCCGCTGCGCGGCGACCCGCGCTTCGACGCCGTCGCGGCCGCGCTGCGGCCCTGACGCGCAGGCCCCGTCGGGGACAGATTCTCCCAGCGCTCGACGCCCCGGCGCGGTGTCCCACGGCCGGCGGCTTGAACATCCCGGAGAACTCCATGCACCACGCCTCGCGTCCGGTGGCCCGACACGTGTCGGTCCTGCTGGCCATCCTGCTCCTCCCACGCGCCGTCGCGGCGCAACCGGACGCCACGCTCCAGGGCACGGTGCGCGACGCCGCCACGCAGCGTGCGCTCGCGGGGATCACGGTGATGGTGAGCGGCGGTCGCACGGGCACCACGGATGCGAGCGGCCGATATCGCATCACGGGGATCGCGCCGGGGACGCACACGGTGCTCTTCCGCTGGCTCGGGTACGTGCCGCGCACCGACACGCTCGTGCTCGCCACGGGTGAGCGACGCGTGCTCGACGCGGCGATGCGCGCGAACCCGGTGCTGCTCGGCCTCGTGCGCGTGAGCGGTGCCTCTCGCGTGCCGGAACGCACCGTGGACGCGCCCGCGGCGATCGTCTCGGTGGAGCCGGCGCGGGTGCGCGACCTCGCCGCCTCGGGGCAGCTCCCGATGCTCGTCGCCGATCTCACGGGCGTGCGCACCGCGCAGGCGGGCCTCTTCGACTTCAACGTCAACACGCGCGGCTTCAACACGCCGCTCAATCGCCGGACGCTCGTGCTGATCGACGGCCGCGACGTCTCCATCCCGATGCTCGGCAACCAGGAATGGGCCGACCTGTCGGTGCTCGAGGAAGCGACGCGGGTGGAGATGGTGCGCGGCCCGGGCGCGTCGCTGTATGGCGCCAACGCGTTCAGCGGCGTGCTCGCCATCACCACGCCGGCGGTGCGCGAGACGCCCGGCACGCGGGTGAACGTCTCGGCGGGTCAACTGGGGCTGCTCAAGGTCGACGGCCGGCAGTCGTGGCTCACCGAGGACGGGCGGTGGGGATTCCGCGCGAGCGCGGGCTTCCAGCAGAGCGACACCTGGGATCGCGCGCGCACCGACCTCGGCGACCTCGCGGCGGAGTACGACGCGGCGGGCCTCGGCGCGGTCGCGGCGCCGGCGCCCGGCTACGAATTGTTGCCGCTGTTCGGGCAGACCAAGGCCGGCGCATTCGGTCTCCCCGGCGCCGCGAGCGGGACGCCCGACCCCACGCAGGTCACGTTCGGGGCGCTCCGCGCCGATCGCTACGCCGCCGACGGCAGCGTCCTCACGATCGAGGGCGGCACGAGCCGCGTCGCGAACACGGTGATCACGACGGGCACCGGTCGATCCCAGGTGAAGGAGGCGACGCGCCCGTGGGCCCGCATCGCGCTCACGGCCGACGACTACAGCCTCTTCGCCTACCACACCGGCCGCGACGGCGACCAGACCGCGCTCGCGAGCGGCACCCGCGGATTCGATCGCGGGGGCACGACGCACATCGAAGGGCAACGCACCTTCCGTTTCGCGGGCGACGCGGGCCGCTGGGTGGTGGGCGCCTCGGCGCGCCAGATCAGCGTCGACTCCAAGGGCACGGTGCTCGATGCCGCGGAGGACGGCCGCACCGACGGCATCTACGCGCTCTTCCAGCAACTCGACTACACCGTCCTTCCACGACTCAAGGTGATCGTCGGCGGTCGCGTCGATGGCGGCTCGCAGTTCGCGTCGCAGGTCTCGCCCAAGCTCGGCGTGGTGTTCGCGCCGGCGCGCGACCAGGCGCTGCGCGTCACGTTCAACCGCGGCTACCTCGCGCCGAGCGCGTTCCAGCGGTTCCTTCGCTTCCCGGCAGGCGCGCCGCAGGACCTCTCGGCGCTCGAGGCCGGACTGCGCGCCTCGCCGCTCGGCGCCGCGCTCGGCGGCGTACCGAACGGCGAGCTGTTCACGGTGTCAGCGGCGGTGCCGGTCTACGCGCTCGGCAACGCCTCGCTCGAACCGGAGGTCGTGCAGGGGCTGGAAGTGGGGTACAAGGCGCAGCTCGGGCGGCTCTTCCTCACCGTCGATGCCTACCAGAGCGTCATCACGGACTTCGCGACGGGCATCATGCCGGCGACGAATCCCGATTTCCCGATCTGGACGGCGCCAGCAGCGGTGCCGGAGCCGGCGCGGGCGGGCCTCGAGCAGGCGGTGATCGGGACCGTCGGCAACGCCATCAGCCGGCTGGAGAACGGCAACACCGCGTTCATCCTCTCCTTCGGCAATGCCGGGCGCGCGACCGAGCGGGGCGCCGAGGTCGGCGCCGCGTACCAGGCGAACGACCGCCTCCGCTTCGACGCGAACTACACCTGGTACGACTTCACCATCGACCAGGACCGGTTCGCGCCGGGCGACACCATCGACGCCAACGCGCCGCCGCACGCCGCGAACCTCGCGGCGAGCTGGCAGCACCCACGCGGCCTGCGCGTGCGCGTGGGCGCGCGCTACACCGATGCCTTCGCCTTCCGCGTGGGCACCTGGCGTGCCGTGCTGCCGGCCGCGACCGCCCTCGACCTGCACGCGCGGGTGCCGCTGCGGGACGCCGTCACGCTGAGCGTGAGCGCGACCAACCTGCTCGACCAGAAGCGCGTGCACGCCCTCGGGGGCTCGGTCATCGAGCGGCGCGTGCTCGTGACGCTCGGCTGGGCGCGCTGAGCGTGACCGCACCCGGCGGGTTCGAAGCGCCGTTCACGCCATTCGCGCTCGCGTGGGACGGCCCGCAGATGCCGGCCGCCGACCTCGCCGCGTTCCCGAGCGCGTTCGAGTGGTGGTACTTCGACCTCGCGTGCGAGGACGGCACCGACCTCGTGCTGGTCATGAGCCGACAGAACCCCGTCTTCGCGACACGGAAGGCGTCGGTCTATCTCGAATACAAGGACCCGACGCGGGCGATCAAGCGGATCCGCAACTACGCGCCGCAGGCGTTCTCGTTCCGCGAGGCCGCCGGGGAGCGCACCATCGCCATCGACGCCTGCTCCGTGCGCATCGTCGGGGCGACGCCGGAGACGATGCACTACGCGGTGACGATCGACCTCCCCGGATTCCAGGCGCAGTTGACGATGCGGCCGGAGCACCTCGGCTTCCTTCCCACGCCGTCCGGGCGCTACTTCACGGATCGCACCGACGCGCGCCTCTTCACCGCGGTCTCGTTCTCGGCGCCGCTCATGCGCTCGCAGGGGACGATCACGATCGACGGCGTCGCGCGCCCGGTGGATGGCCGCGGCTACCACGACCATCCGTGGGGGACGCAGCAGATCTTCTGGACGAACCTCGAGTGGAACTGGGCGCGCACCGAGACGCCCGCCGAGGGCGTGATGTTCGCGAAGGTGACGCCGGCCGCGGAGTACGAGGGGGCGTTGACCTTCTGCTACTCGGCGGCGCTGGGCGTGTGGGAACCGACCGTGACGGGGTCGCTCGACGTGACGCCGAGCGATTGGCGGAAGGACAACGTGATGGACCTGCTCGATACGCCCATCTACGTGCGCGCCTCGGTGACCTGGACGCCGTCGCAGGGCCCGGCGGGGAAGGGCTGGGTCGAGTACTTCCACCTGAGTCCGTGGGCGCGCGGCCTCGCCTTCCTCGGCGCGCGCGTGCAGTCGTTCTTCCTCCGTCCGTTCCCGTGGTTCGGCCGCTGACCCTTCGCACCCGCTCCTGAACATGGACCTCCCGGCCTGGCTCGTCGCGCTCGCCGTCCTCCCGCCGTTCGCCATCTTCGTCTACTATCTCGTTCGTGCGGCGAAGGTCAGCCGCTACCAGGCGGTCGCGCTCTTCGCCGCCTTCGCGTACGGGATGAGCGTGGAGGCCCTCGCGCTCCACACGACGCACGACTACGACTACGCGAACCTCTGGCTCATGTTCGGGCGCCGTCCCGACTGGGTGCCGGTGACGATCGGGATCTGCTGGGCCTCGATCCTCTACTGCGTGATGCGCACGAGCGACGCGCTCGGGCTCCCCTGGTGGCAACGGCCGTTCTACGACGGTGCGACGGCGATGACGCTCGACCTCGTCATCGACCCGGTGATGAGCAGCACGCGCGCGGTCGCGAACACCCTGCTCCCCTGCATGGACGAGACGGGTCCGCTGCGGGGCGGGCTCTCGCTCTGGACGTGGTGCGAGCCGGTGGACGCGCCGATCGCCTACTGGTTCAGCGTCCCGGTGTCGAACTTCCTGGGCTGGTTCATCGTCATCACGACGCTCTCCTGCACGGTGCGGCTCGGCGCGCGCTACTTCCGGGGCGAGGAGCGGCCGTTGCACGGCCAGGTCGTCCTGCTCCTGCTGATGGCGGTCTTCGCCATCGGCCTCGATGCGGGCGTCGCGAAGGTGTTCGGCATCACGGGCAGCGGGGTGACGGCGGAGTACACCGCGCTCACGATCGCGATCGCCCTGCCGTTCGCGATGGTGCTCCTGCAGCGGCGGACGGTGCGCCTCGACAATCCGTTCACGCCCGGCCTGCTCGCATGGCCGATCTACGCGTACCTGACGTGGGGCAGCCTCTACTACCTCGAGCGCATCGGGGCGGCGGCGTGGCCGGGCGAGGCGGTGCTGATGGCGGCGACGATCGCGGTCGGGATGTTGATGCTGCTGATGCCGTACCTCGCCGGGTTCAGGCGACCGCGCCCGGCGTGAGCGGAAGCCCGTAGAGGGTCTCGAGCTCCTTGCGGCCGCGGATGACGACATCGGCGTGCCGCACGAAATCGCGGGCCGGCGCACCGGCGCGCTGGTGCGTGGTCGCGTCGATGAGCACGCTCGCCCCCTTCTCGCGCGTGAGGACCTGCAGTCGCGCCGCGAGGTTGGTGGTGCTGCCGATCGCGCTCCAGATGGTCCGGTCCACCGCCTCGATGTTCCCGACGAAGGCGATCCCCGTCGCGATGCCCACGCCGACGCGGAGCACGGGAGCCTCGATCTCGGGGCCGGCGATGCGCGGGACGGCGTCGACGAGGGCGCGTGCGGCGCGCACCGCGCTCGCCTCCTTCTCGGCGAGCGGGCGGGGGGCGCCGAAGACGGCCATCATGCCGTCGCCGTTGAACTCGACGACCACGCCGCCGTTCTCCGTCACGATCTTGCTCGCCGTCTCGGTGTAGCGGTTGACGGTGGAGAAGATGTCCGTCGCCTGGCGGCCGTCGGCGAAGGCGGTGTAGCCGCGGATGTCCACGAAGAGCACCGAGACCTCGCGTTCGCCGGTCGCGAGGTCGTCGCCGAGCGCGATCGCCTCCGCGACGGCACCGGGGACGTACCGGCGCATCTTCTCCTGCATCGCCTTCGCGCGCTCGAGGAGCTCGGCCTCGTCGAAGCGCAGCATGTGGCTCGACGCGGTCTTGCCGAGCGAGGTGAGGAGCGTGAGGTCGGTCGGGGTGAAGATGTCGCCGGATCGCTTCTCGCCGAGGAGGAGGAAGGCCTCGAGGTGGCGGCCGCGGTGGATGGGGACGACGACGCGGGTGCCGAGGCTCTCGAGCATCGCGCGCCCTTCGGCGCCCGGGCCGAGGAGGCGGGCGTCGACCTTCACCGCCCCCGGGAGCGCGTCGATCCAGGCGATGAGCGGCGTCCGCGCATCAAGGGCGGCGGGCAGCGCATCGCCGTCGGCGAAGACGGGCACGAAGGTGTCGCCGGCGGAGAGGAAGATGAGGCAGTTCGCCGGTCGCAGGTTGGCGACGAGCGTCTCCCCGGTGAGCGTCCACATCCCGTCGGCCTTGCGCACGGCGGCGAAGCGCTCGGGGAGTTCCTGCATCACCTGTTCGAGCGCGAAGCGTTCCTTGAAGAAGAGCCGGTCGATGTACGGCCGCAGGCGCCGCTCGGTGATGATGACGACGGCGGCGAGGCCGATGGCGATGACGGTGCGGCCGATCGAGGGGTCGAGCCCCAGGCGCGCGGCGAGCCCGGCGGTGAGCGGCGGGACGACGGCGAGCCCGCCGCCGACGACGACGATCGCCATGACGTTGTACGAGACCGTCGCCCCGACGATGCGGTCCACGTCGAAGAGATCCGACCGCAGCATCGCGATGATGAGCGAGGCCGGGAAGAGGACCGACGCGGCGGCGATGGTGAGGGACGCCCAGCGCGGTGACGAGGTGGTGAGCGCGAGGTCGCCGGTGCCGAGGAAGACGAGGAAGCTCATCAGCGCCCCGACGTAGGCGAGGTAGAGCACCCACTTCACCTGGCGCCGGCCGGCCGGCGAGCTGCGCCGGTAGTTCAGCGTGTAGAGCGTGAGCTGCGTGACGATCCAGAGACCGGAGAACGGCCGGGCGAGCTCCCGCGCGCGCACGGCATCGAACGGCACGCCGAAGACGATCGAGACCCAGAGCAGGCCAAGGCCGACGAAGAGCCAGGGCCAGAGGAGATTGCGCCCCTTCAGGCCACCCGCCTCGTCCGGGAAGCCCATCGCCTGGAAGACGAAAGCGACAGGAGCGACCGTGGCGGTCACGCAGGCGATGCCGAACGAGACCCAGAAGAGGGGACCGGGCGCGACCCACTCCGCCATGTACATGGTGGAGTAGATCGCGAGGCCGAAGAACATCGCGGTCGCCCCGCGCGAGGGCCGCGCCCGCGCGAGGATGATGACCGCACCGATGGCGTTGGCCAGCGATGTGATGAAGACCTGGAAGTAGCGCGCGGGGAGCACCGGGCGTCGCCAGGGGGCGACCTGCATCCGGGTGCCGTCGCGCTCGATCTCCACCGGCACCGTCGCGTCGGCGCGGTACCAGGCATCGCTCCAGACCGCGAGGAACCGCAGCTGCCCCTGCCCGCGGAAGTCCGTCGTCCCCACACGGACCAGTCGGTCCCCGATCGCGAACGGCCCCCTCCCCTCCGCCGACTCGTCGTCGAACCCGGTGATCGTCGGGTAGCCGCCCGCCGGGTCGCGCGTGACGAAGAAGTCGTAGGTCGGGATGTGGCGCGCCTCCCGCAGCCGCATCACGGCGCAGAAGGACCAGATACCCACGAAGAGCCACAGGACGAGTGTCTTGTGCCGTCGCAGGTCGAGGTTCATCTGGGGGAGCGGAGGGAGAGGATGTGCGCGGCGGGGCTGGCGGCTAAGATAGTGGCGCACGACGCGCGCCGCTTCCCGGTGCCGGCGTCATCCCCTCGCCCCACCCCCCATGCGCAAGACCGATCCAGGCCGCGACATCCGCATCCTGCTCGGGATGGTGGTCACCCTCGGCCTCCCGGCCGTGCTGACGCTCGCGTCCATCCAGGCCCGTCCTGAGGACGCGCTCAAGGACCCGAATGCGTCGCGCTTCGGCTACACCATCAGCCTGCTCCTCTTCCTCTTCCCGATCCTCGTGCTGTTCGGGCTGCACCTGCAGGCGCACAAGCCCAACGTGCATCGTCGGGCGCTGATCTGGTCGTCGGTCGCGATCGCCTCGATCGGCTTCGTGCTCGACACGGTGTTCGGGTACACGTTCTTCACCTTCAAGAACCCTTACGCCACGCTCGGCATCTACCTGCCGTCGTGGGACTGGGCGGCGATGTCGTGGGTGAGCGGGTACCTGCCGGTGGAGGAGTTCGCGTTCTACATCCTCGGCGCCCTCTTCACGATCGCGGTCTACCTGTGGGCGAACGACGAGTGGCTCGCGGACTACGACCCCGACGTGCACCGGGACCTCTGCCGGGCGGTGCCGAAGCTCATCCACGTCAGTTGGGGCTCGCTCTGGATCTGGCTGGCGCTGCTCGCCGCCGGGATCGTCTTCAAGCGGGTCGGCCCGCACCCGGAGGGGTTCCCGGGCTACTTCATCTTCGTGATGACACTCGGATTCCTGCCGACCTTCCTCTTCCTGCGCGCGATCAGCCCGTTCGTGAACTGGCGCGCGTTCGGCTTCGCGTTCGGCATCCTGCTGCTCGTGAGCCTCATCTGGGAGGCGACGCTCGGCGTGCCCTACGATTGGTGGAACTACCACCACGACCAGATGCTCGGCATCAAGGTGCGAGCCTGGGCCGACCTGCCGATGGAGGCGGTGCTGCTCTGGCTCGTGATCGCGTGGGACTGCATCATCGCGTTCGAGCTCTTCCGCGTCTACTTCCACATGGACCGGCCCGTCCGCGCGGCCCTGATCGGGCCGCGCCGGACGAGCCGCTGAGCGCCCGCCTCAGTCCATCGAGACCACCGACCCCTTCTCGATCACCAGCGACTGGATGAAGAACTCCATCATCCGCTGCTGGTTGAGCGCGGTGTGACCCGCGTCCGGCCCGACCTGCACCTCGAAGCTCTTCCCCGCCTGCTGCAGCGCGCGGATGAGCTGCATGGAGTTGTTGGGGTGCACGTTGTCGTCGGCGGTGCCGTAGTAGATCATCAGGCGGCCGCGCAGGTCCTTCGCGTACTCCATCGCGCTGCCCCGTAACCCTCGGGGTTGGCCTGCGGCGTGTACATGTACCGTTCGGTGTAGATCGTGTCGTAGTGGTCCCACGCCGTCACCGCGGACATCGCCGAGGCGGCGGCGAAGGCATCGGGGTGCCGGAGCAGCGCGAGCGCCGACGAGTAGCCGCCGTACGAGGTGCCGAAGATGCCGACGCGCTGGCCGTCGACGTAGGGCAGCTTCGCGAGGTGCCGTGACGCGGCGGCGAGGTCGTCGATCTCGACCTGCCCGAGCTTGAGGTAGATCGCGTCGAGGGCGCGCTTGCCGCGGCCGGCCGCGCTCCGCGTGTCGAGCGTCACCATGATGAAGCCGAACTCGGTCTGCGCCATCGGCGGCGTGAAGGCCTCGCGCGCCCCGTTGGTCGCGGGGCCCGCGTACACCGAGAAGAGCACCGGGTACCGCTTGGACGGGTCGAAGTTCGACGGCTTGTGGATCATGCCGTGGAGCGTCGTGGTGCCGTCGGCGCTGGTGTAGGTGAAGAGCTCCGCCGGCTTGAAGCCCGCCGCGTCGAAGGCGGTGCGGTCGGTCTCGGCGAGCGTCGCCACCGCGCGCCCGTTCGCGTCCATGAGCCGCGTGGTGGGCGCGATCGCCGCCGTCTGCGCCACGTCGGTGAAGAACCGGCCGTCGGGCGAGACCGAGACCGAGTGATTGAGCGCCGGATCGGTGAGACGCCGGTCGCCCTTGCCGTCGAGCCCCACGCGATGGAGCTGCACCTTCATGAAGTTGTCGCCGGTGCGGGCGTAGTACCACAGCTGCTTCGCGCGCTCGTCGACCTTCACGATCCCCGCGACCTCGGCCTCGTGACTCGTGAGCGTCGCGAGGAGCTTCCCGGAGAGGTCGTACAGGTAGTAGTTGGAGAAGCCGGTGCGCTCGGACTCCCAGATGAAGCGCTTGCCGTCCGCGAGCCACGAGATCGTCGGCGAGTTCTCGGTCCAGCTGGGGAGCCACTCCTCGTGCACGATCACGCGGCAGGCGCCGGTGGTCGGCTGGCAGGCCGCGAACTCCATGATGTTCTGCCGGCGGTTGGTGCGGCGCAGCAGCAGCTCGCTGCCGTCCTTGGTCCACGAGATCCCGTAGACGTAGTGGCCGACGACGTCGTCGGTGAGCGGCTTGCCGTCGCGCGCGTCGATGCGCTGCGTGGCGCCGGTGGCGACGTCATAGACGAAGAGGTCGACGATGGGGTTCTCAGTGCCGGCCTTCGGGTACGCCTCGCTCGCCGCGCTCCCGGCGACCGTCGTCTGGTCCATCTGCAGCACGTAGTCACGCACCGGCCGCTCGTCGAACCGGTAGAACGCGAGCTTGCTGCCGTCGGGCGACCACCAGATCGCGGTGACCTGGCCGAGCTCCTCGCCGTAGACCCAGCTCGCGGTGCCGTACTTGATGCGCCCGCTCTCGCTGCCGTCGGTGGTGAGCTGGCGCTCGCCCGAGCCGTCGCGGTTCGCGATGAAGATGTTGCGGTCCTTGTAGAAGGCGCGGCGCGCCGAGTCGGCGGTCCAGGCCTCGGTGAACTGGCGTCCGCGCGCCGGGAACCCGGCACGCCGGCCGCCGTTCGCGCCCGCGGTCGGCGCGGGCGCGTCGCTCACCGCGCGCGTCGCGAGGTCGAAGCGGCGGCGCTTGCCGTCCACCGTGAAGTCGAAGCTGCGCCCGTCCTCGGCCCACTGCGGCGTGACGGCGCCGCTCTTGATCGCGCCCTGGAGGCGCGGGGCCATCGCCGCGTAGCGCTCGTAGCCGGGCATCTGGCGCAGGCGGTCCTGCGCGGGGAGCGCCGCGGCGGCGAGCAGGAGCAGTGCGAGGGAACGGGAGAAGGTGCGTCGCATGGGTCGTCGGGGCCGCAGGGTGGCGGACGGGTTCGGGGTGGGACGGGAAGAAGCTACGCGCGGGTGGGCGCTCCGGCGACGGCGGGCGCATATTCCGCGCGCCCCCTTCACCGCCTCATCGGATACTCGCCATGCGCGCACTTCGTTTGGACACCATCGGCGCCCCGGTGGTTCTCGCGGACCTCCCCACCCCGGTCCCGGCCGCCGGCGAGGTGCTCGTGCGCGTCCGCGCCGCGGGCATCTGCCACTCCGACGCGCACTACCGCGCGGGGCGCTCGGCGTCGCTCGTCGCGCCCATCACGCTCGGCCACGAGGTCGCCGGCGAGGTCGCGGCGCTCGGCGCAGGCGTGACCACCCACGCGGTGGGCGACCGCGTCTGCCTGCACTACCTCGTCACCTGCGGCCAGTGCGCGCACTGCGTCGCGGGACGCGAGCAGTACTGCTCCACCGGGAAGATGATCGGGCACCACCGCGACGGCGGGCACGCCGAGTACATCGTGGTCCCGGCGCGGAACGCCGTCCCGCTGCCGGCGGAGATCCCCTTCTCGCACGGAGCGGCGCTCATGTGCTCGAGCGCGACCTCGCTCCACGCGATCCGCCGCGGGCGGCTGCAGCCCGGAGAGACCGTCGCGGTGATCGGCATCGGCGGGCTCGGCATCTCCGCCGTGCAGCTGGCGAAGGCGCTGGGCGCGCTCGCGGTGTACGCGGTGGACTTCGACGAGGCCAAGCTCGCGGCGGCGGCGCGGTACGGCGCGGTGCCGGTGCGCTCATCACGGCCGGGGAGTGCGACGCTGATCGATCCGGTGGCCGGCCTGCGCGCCGCGACCGAC
>JBGATT010000170.1:0-7167 GCA_044229035.1 Gemmatimonadaceae bacterium
CGTCCGGCGCGGTGCCCTCGTCGTTGGCCTCGTGCTCGGCGCGCTGTCGCTCGGCGGGCGGCCGCTCGCCGCCCAGCAGCGCCGCTCGCCGACCGATGACGTCATCGAGCAGATGAAGCGCGCCGTCAACGACCTGCGCTACGACGAGGCCATTCGCCTCGGACGCGACCTCGAGTCGTTCGCCGGACAGCTGCGACCGGCCCAGGTGGTCTGGCTGCGCCAGTTGCTCGCCCTCGCCTGGTACCCCGAGGAGACGGAGGCACAACATCCCGACTCCGCCCTGCGGCACCTCGTCGCGCTCGTCCGTGCGAGCCCCGAGAGCGTCCTTCCGGTCGAGTTCCGCTGGACGGGGCTCGACTCGCTGCTCACCGTCGCGCGCGAGCGGACCTTGGGCCTCGCGATCGCACCCGATGCGGAGTACGTGCTCGGTGGCGCCGACGAGGCGGGGGCCCTTCGCGTCTTCACGACGCGCGCCGCCGTCGTGCGCGTCTCGCTCGTCCACCGTGCCAGCGGGCGCATGGTCCCGCAGGACTCGGCGCTCGTCCGCGATCGCGGGCGCGTGCGCCTGCGCGCGCATGATGGCGTCGCGGCCCTCGTCGAGCCGGGGGAGTACGACCTCCGGGTCGTGGCCGTCGACGAGCGCACCCGGGACTCGGTGCTGGTCACGCGGCGCGCGAGCGCGAGCGGGGCGGCCCTGGCGCTCCATTCACCGCCGTCGCTCGACAGCACCCGACTCAAGCCGGAGCGGATGGCGCCGCACCGTCGGCGCACGTTCCTGACCGGTGCCGCCGCCGCGGTCGCGACGTCGCTCGTGGCGTCGGCGGTGCGCGGCAGCGGTTCCCTCGGGGAGACGTACGCACCGGATCCCCGGGCCGCGGGCGTCGCCGGGATCATGCTCCTCGGCGCGGCAGGGATCGCGGCGACGGAGAAGGGGCGCGAGATCCCGGAGCACGTGCGCGCCAACGATGCGGTCCGCTCGGCGCATGCGAACCGCGTCGCGGCGGTGCGCGCCGAGAATGCCCGCCGCCTCGCGGCCTACCGCGTGACCCTCCGCGTCGCGCCGGAGGACCGATGACCGTCCTCCCGGCGGTGCGCGCCTTGGCGCTCGCGCTCGGGCTCCTCGCGACGGCGCGCGCCGATGCGCAACTCGCCATCGACGGCCACCTCTCGGTCGGGACCAACGGCATTCGGCTGCTCATGAAGGAGCCGGGCGCCAACGCCACCGAGTACACGGGAGAGGCGGGGGGCTTCGACGCGCAGGTCTTCCTGCCCAGATACCGCGCGGGGTTCCAGCTCGCGCGCTTCGGTGCGGCGGAGTCCGTGCCGAACGGGGGCGCGTACGCCGCGACGACGTTCACGCTCCTCTACGGTCGACCGCACGTGCAGGCGGAGTTCGGCGTGGGGACACGCACGGGGTACAGCGTCGCGACGGACCGCGATCACGACGCGAAGTACCGCTTCCTCAAGCTCGGCGGCCGGTACAGCGCGCCGCTCGGGACGACGGCGTTCTCCGTCGGGATCCGCGGCAGTCTGTACGTGCCGCTCGCGGACGATCCCGAGGACGGCGCGCATGGGATGGACGCCGAGACATACCTCCGCTGGACCTCGCGGAGACTCCCGCTCACGGCCGCGGTCGGGTTCCGGAGCGAGCAGTTCCGCGTGTTGCGATCGGTCGATGCCGAGACCGGCGCGGTGAGCCTGACCGTCGGCTGGGCGTTCCACCGCGGCCCCTGAGCGTATCCCGAAGGCCGACCGAATCGTCTCGGATATGTCCCCCAGCACCCCCGAGACCGATGCCGCGGAAGCTCCCCCAGGAAGACCCGCTCCTCCTCGATTCGCCCCTCGCGCCCGCCCCGCGGCGCACGCGCGCGCGGAAGCCCGAGACCGTCGCCGTTGAGGCGACGCGCGTCCCCGAGCGGACCAGCACGCCCGTCGCCACCTCCGCAGCCGCTCCGGCACCGTCCGGGCTGCGGCGCGAGATCACGGGCATCGTCCTCCTCGTCGGATCGCTCTTCGTCGCGGGGGCGCTCCTCTTCGGCCGTGCACCGGGCTCGTTCGAGTCCTGCGCCGCGGCCGGCGGCGCGTTCGGTCCCGTCGGCGGTTGCATCCGCTGGTCCATCCTCGGCCTCGTGGGCGCGCTCGCGGCGATCGTGGTGGCGTTCATCCCCGCCGTCCGAGCCCTGCGGCTGCTGGGCCGTCTCGAGCAGTCGTCGCGTCAGCATTTCGACCTCTTCCCGATCGGCCTCGTGCTCATCGTGCCGGTCGCGGCCGGGCTCGCGCGTCTCGGCGCGGTCCCTGCCGGCAGCGGTGATCCGCTCGCGGGACTCTGGGGGTCGTTCGCGGGGTTCTATCTCGCCGAAGCCCTCGGGCGCGGTGGCGCCTGGTTCGTGATCGTGATCGCGGTCAGCGTGCTCACCGCGGTGACCCTGGGATGGAATCCGCTCCGTGCGATCGTGGCCGTGGGCACCAAGCCGCCCGTCAGCGCCACCGATCCGGCGGCGCTCACCAAGGCCGAGTCGCTGGAGCCGGACGCGAAGGAGATGCCGGAGGTCGATCTCGGGCTGATGGGGCTGTCGGCGAAGCCGGACGGTGGGGCGGGGAGGGGCGAGGAGGCGCGGGACGGGAGCGAGGAGGTCGTTGCCGCCTCCGTCGCCGCGCTCAAGACCGGGCGAGGGAAGAGGGGGAAGGTCGAGGAGGAGGGAGAAGGGGAGGGAGAGGGGGATCCACTCTCACCCGCGGCATCCGCTCCGCGCTCGACCGCTGCCAAGCCTCGCTCCACGTCCTCGTCGTCGCCCTCGTCGCTCCTCGATCCTGACGAACTCCCGAGCCCGGCCCTGCTCACGAAGGCCCCCGAGCGCAACCTCGAGGCCGGGCGCGCCCAGCTCGACGCGATGGGCGCGAAGCTCATCGACTCGCTGCGCACCTTCAAGGTCGAGGGCGTGCTCACCGGTCGCACGAGCGGGCCGACGGTCACGCAATACGAGATCGAGCCGGCGCCGGGCGTGAAGGTGCGCCAGTTCGCGAACCTCGCGAACGATCTCGCGCTCGCCATGCGCGCGCCCTCCATCCGCGTCGTCGCGCCGATCCCCGGGAAGGGGGCGGTGGGCGTGGAAGTGCCCAACCCCAATCCCGAGATGGTCGCGTTCCGCGAGATGCTCGAGAGCGCCGACTATCAGAACAAGCCGATGGCCCTTCCGATCGCCCTCGGCAAGGACCTCGAGGGGCGCGCGGTCATCGCCGACCTCGCGAAGATGCCGCACCTGCTCATCGCCGGCGCGACCGGCTCGGGCAAGTCGGTCTGCGTGAACACCATCGTCACCTCGCTCATCTACCGGCACACGCCCAAGACGCTGCGTTTCCTGATGGTCGACCCGAAGATGGTCGAACTCAGCGTGTACAACGTGCTCCCGCACCTGCGCCACAAGGTCGTCACCGACAACCGCGATGCGGCAGCGGTGCTCAAGTGGGCGGTGATGGAGATGCAGGAGCGCTATGCGCTGCTGGCGGAGAACGGCGCGCGCAACATCCAGGACTTCAACCAGAAGGTCCGGAACGGCGCGACGCTGCGGAAGCCGAAGGACCCGAACGTCGGCTTCGAGAACCGCGACTACACGGGCGGGATCCTCCCGTACATCGTCGTGGTCATCGACGAGCTCGCCGACCTCATGATGACCTGCGCCGCCGAGGTCGAGACGCCGCTCGCGATGCTCGCCCAGAAGGCGCGTGCGATCGGCATCCACCTGATCCTCGCGACCCAGCGGCCGTCGGTGAACGTCATCACGGGCCTCATCAAGGCCAACTTCCCGAGCCGGATCGCGTTCCGCGTGGCGTCGCAGATCGACAGTCGCACGATCCTCGACGGCATGGGCGCCGAGTCGCTGCTGGGCAACGGCGACATGCTCTTCATCCCGCCGGGGAAGAGCGAGCCGGCACGCCTGCAGGGGGCGTTCCTCTCGAACGACGACACCGAGCGCCTGATGCTCTGGTACACGGAGCGGAAGGAGGCCCGGAAGGCGGCGATGGAGGCGCAGGGACTCATCCCCATCGACGAGACCGCGACCGGCGAGGGCGACATCCTCGAGAAGGTGCGCGCGATGGAGGCCGCCGAGGCCGGTGGCGGTGAGGAGTCGGCCGAGGACCAGGGCGACCGGGACAAGCTCTTCCGCGAGGCCGCGGAGGTGTGCGTGCAGCACCAGGGCGGATCGACCTCGCTGCTCCAGCGCCGGTTGAAGATCGGCTACGGGCGCGCGGCGCGGATCATCGACCAGCTGCATCTCGCAGGGGTGCTGGGGCCGCCGGACGGCTCCAAGCCGCGCGACGTCCTGATCGGGCTCGAGGACATCGACCGGATCGCCGGGGAGCGGCACGCGGCCTGAGGGGGGCGGGACGGACTGTCACACACACTGTGACAGAGTGTCTTGGAGGGCGGAACGGCAGGCGCTAGCTATCGGTCACGGGCTCACCCCCACCAGGCTCGCCACCGCCGTTCATCGGTCCTTTCCCGAACCCCAAGGCACATGTACACGACCCTTCCGCAGATCCCGACCCTGAACCTCGACGAGCTCGAGCGCATCGCCATCAGCCACGCCCTGACCAAGACGGGCGGCAACCGGGTGCGCGCCGCCGCGCTGCTCGGCATCCACGTCCGCACGCTGCACCGCAAGCTGCGCGAGCAGGCGATCGAGGCGGCGACGAAGGCGGGCTACCAGGACGCAGCGGAGCCGGCCGAGCGGGCCCTCGCCGGCGTCTGACCGCCGGACGCGCGATCGCCTCCGAGTCGAGCACGACGGACTCTGAGGCGACCGCGACGGGCCGTGGCGTCGCGCGACGGTCGATGGCTGTTCCGCGGAACGATCCGCACCGGTGCGCAACGCGCCGATGCGGATCGTTGCGCGTCGAGCCCCTAGGTTCGCGCCATGTCGACACACAACCAGCGGTTCGGCGAACTCGGCGAGCGCATCGCGGCGCGATGGCTCGCGCGGAAGGGATGGCGGATCGTGTATCGCCGTTTCCGGAACGGTCGTCGCGACATCGATCTCGTCGCGGAGCGCGACGCGCTCGTCGCGTTCGTCGAGGTGAAGGCGCGACGCGGCGCCGAGTTCGGCGATCCGGTCGAGGCCGTGCATCACCGCAAGCAGCGCGAACTCGTGAAGAGCGCGCGCGTCTGGATCGACCGTCACGGCCGGGCGGAGGAGTCGTACCGATTCGACGTCGTCGGGGTCCTCGTGGACGGTGAGCGCGTGCTGGTCAAGCACGTCGAGGATGCGTTCCGGGTGTGAGGGGTCGGCTGGGCGGCTGTGGACGCCGGCGTGGTTTTCCACCGGCATCCACGCGTTCCGCACACGCACCCCACATGTCAAGTCGTTTCCTGTTAGCGAGTTGCGGCATTTGTTGACAAGCAGGAAGGTGATCGGCCAGACGTGTGGATAAGTAGCTGGCTCGCGGAAACGCCTCGCCCTTGCGAAGTCCGGTCGTTTTCGCAATTTGTTCGGTGTCCGCGATTCCCGCGTTCGTTCGCAGTTCGTTCGGGATGGCCCCGCACCACCGGCGGGGTAGATTCCCTCTCACGAGTCGGCCATGCCGGCGCTACAGGCAGCACCAATCGAGGCAGTGATGGCGACCGCCGCACAGCAGGCAGACCGTTCGAAGGCGCTGGGACTCGCGGTTTCACAGATCGAGAAGTCGTTCGGCAAGGGCGCCATCATGAAGCTCGGCGCCGAAGGGATGCGGGTGAAGATCGATGCGATCCCGACCGGGGCGATCAACCTCGATGCGGCGATCGGCGTGGGCGGGATCCCTCGGGGGCGCATCACCGAGATCTACGGTCCCGAGAGCAGCGGCAAGACGACGGTCTGCTTGCACGTCGTGGCGAATGCGCAGAAGCAGGGTGGGACGGCGGCGTTCATCGACGCCGAGCATGCGTTGGACACGGACTACGCCGCGAAGCTGGGCGTGGATGTCGAGAAGCTGCTCGTCTCGCAGCCGGACACCGGGGAGCAGGCGCTCGAGATCTGCGAGATCCTGGTGCGGAGCGGGGCGGTGGATGTGATCGTGATCGACTCGGTGGCGGCGCTCGTGCCGAAGGCCGAGATCGAGGGGGAGATGGGAGACTCGCACGTGGGTCTGCAGGCCCGTCTGATGAGCCAGGCGCTTCGGAAGCTGACTGGTGCCATCGCCCGCTCGAACTGTTCGGTGGTGTTCATCAACCAGCTGCGTGAGAAGATCGGGGTGATGTTCGGCAATCCCGAGACGACCACCGGCGGCAAGGCTCTCAAGTTCTACGCGTCGCTGCGGCTGGACATCCGCCGCATCGGCCCGGTGAAGGAGAAGGAGGACGTGATCGGGTCGCACGTCCGGGTGAAGGTGGTGAAGAACAAGGTGGCGCCGCCGTTCAAGCAGGCGGAGTTCGACATCATGTACGCCGAAGGGATCTCGCACACCTCGCTCCTCGTCGACATCGGCGCCGAGTCGGGGATCATCGAGAAGTCGGGTGCCTGGTACAGCTACGGGACGCAGCGGATCGGGCAGGGCCGCGAGAACGCGAAGCTGTTCCTGAAGGACAACCCGGCGGTGATGGCCGAGGTCGAGGAGAAGGTCAAGGGCGTGCTCGGCATCAACAAGGCCGTCGTGACCGAGTCGGAGACGGACGAATAGGGCAGGGGACAATCGAGCATCGGCAGGAGCGAGGACCGGGAGTGTTCGCACTTTCATCCTTCATCCTTCCGCCTCCATCGTGGTTCAGTCGGGGGTGCGATCTGTGGTGAGTCGTCGGGGCCCGGAATCCCCGCCGTTCCACTCGGGTCCGCCCCCGACACCCGTTCCTGGGCCTGTCACGGCGATCCGCGAGGTCGCGCGGCGCGCGGGACGCTACGCGGTGGAGGTGGCGGGGGTCGCGATCGCACCGGTCTCCGTGGACACGATCGCGGAACTCAAGCTGCGGGTCGGCCGGGTGCTCGATGCGGTGGAACTCGCGCGACTCGTCGAGGCGACCGCGATGACGGCGTGCTATGACAAGGCGCTCGACGCGCTCGCCCGGCGTGCGCGGAGCGCGAAGGACCTGGAGCGCTGGCTGGCCGACCGGGAGCATCCGCGGGCGGCGATCTCGGCGGCGCTCGATCGCCTGACGGCCCTGGGATTGCTCGACGACCTGGCGTTCGCGCGCGCGTT
>JBGATT010000171.1:0-7155 GCA_044229035.1 Gemmatimonadaceae bacterium
AGCAGCACGACGATGAGCAGATGGAAGAGCGCCGACAGGAAGAGCCCGGCACGCCCGCGCGGGTCACGGTCCGGGATCCCGTGGAGGGGCCGGATCGGGCGCTTGGGGAAGCCAGCAGGCGTGAGGTCGGTGGTGCTCATCTGGGGATGAAGGGGGCGAACGGGTCGGCGCGTTCCCGCGCCGGGCTCCTGAAGTAATACGGCGGACGAGCCTGGAAAGGTTCGTCCGCCGTACCTGCCCCGGGGACCGAGGCGCTTACTGCGTGTCCTTCGGCGTGACGCCGATGACCTTGACGCCCGAACCACGGGCGACGTCCATCGCGAAGATGACGTCCTGGTACTGCACGGACGGATGCCCCTTGATGAACATGATCTTCTCCGGCCGCGGGTCGTAGACCTCCTTGAGCCGCGCGCCGAGCCCTTCCTTCTTGACCGAGTCGCGGTTGACCGCGAACCAGCCGTCGGGCAGGACCTCGAGCACGATCTGGTCGGAGGCGTTGTTCGCCGTGACCACCGCCGGCTGCGGATCGGGCAGCTGGAGGTCGATCGCCTTCCGCATCATGGGCTGCATGATCATGAAGATGATCAGCAGCACGAGCATGATGTCGATCATCGGCACGACGTTCGGCTCGTTGTTGAGGCCGCCGCCGGCTCCGCCTACGCTCATTCCCATGGTCGGCTCCCTTACGGCGTCTTGGTGGGTTGCTTGATCTCGTCACCCGCCACCGAGGACTCGGTTCCCGGCGTCTGGTCCGTGATCGCGGCGACCACGCGGACGCCATTCTTCGAGGCGATGTCCATCGCGTCGAGGATCTTGCCGTACTCGAGGCCCTTGTCGGCCTTGAGATAGAGGATCTGGTCGACGGTACGGACGGTATAGATGTTCTTCAGCGCATCGCCGAGCGTCTCGTTGGCGATCGGCTGCTTGTTCAGGAAGTACTGCCCGAACTTGTCGATGCCGAGGATCTGGTCCTCGTCGGCCTCGGGGTGCGCCTTCAGGTTGATGCCCGAGGGCGGCTCGGCGGTGAAGCCCGTCGCGACCGCCGGCGTCACCACCATGAAGATGATGAGGAGCACCAGCATCACGTCGATCATGGGGACGACGTTCGGCTCTGCCTTGACGCCGCCCCCGGCGTTGACTGACATACCCATCGCGAATCCCTCCTGGGATCGTCGAGGAGATTACTGCGAGATCGGGGCGTTGCCGCCGGCCTTCGTCGAGAACTCACGGGTGAAGCGCGAACGGCCGAACTCGCCCGAGACACCCTTGATCAGGTAGTCGATCATCTCCTTCGAGACGTAGGTCATCTCCGAAGTGAGGTTGTCGATCTTGGTCTGGAAGTAGTTGTAGAACCACACCGCCGGGATGGCGACGAGGAGGCCGAAGCCGGTCGCGATGAGCGCCTCGGCGATGCCGATCGTGATCGCGGCGATGCCGGTCGAGCCCGACGTGCCCATGGCGGCGAAGGCGTTGATGATGCCGAACACGGTGCCGAGGAGTCCGACGAACGGCGAGGTCGATCCGACCGTCGCGAGGACGGCGAGGCCACGCTTCAGCGAGACGATCTCGACGAGCATGTTGCGCTCGACGGCGCGCTCGGCCGAGTTGATGTCGGAGACGGTGACCGAGCCATCGAGGATGAGCGGCTTGACCTCATCGAGCGCGCCGCCGAGGACGCGGGCGACGTGCGACTTCTTGTACGACTGCGCGAGGTTGATCGCCTCGGAGAGGTTGTCCTCCTCGAGGAACTGCGAGAACTCGGGCGCGAACTTGAGCGTCTCCTTCTGGGCCTTGCGGAGGTTCCACCACTTGCCGAACGCGACGGTCAGCGACCAGAGCGACATCACGGCGAGCGTGAACCAGATGCCCTTCGCGAACGCGGGGCTCTGCGCAAAGATGTGGCCAATATCCATGTTCATGCGACGAATCTCCTGATGGGTCGGATAGGGAAGGGTCTGGTCTACTTCTGGAGGGCGAAGACGAACGGCTGCTGGACGAGCTGCTTCACCTTGCGTCCGCCGACCTCGGCCGGCAGGAAGCGCATGTTGGGCAGCGCGCTGCGCAGCGCCGCTTCGAACAGGTCATGGGACTTGCGGATCGTCTTGTAGGTGTTGAGCTCCACGCGGCCCGTCGTGTCCACGACGAACTGCGCGAGCACCTCGCCCTCGACGCCGGCGGAACGGAGGATGTCGGGGTAGCGCGGCACACCCGTGCCCGGGACCGGCGCCACCGGCTTCTCCACCTGGAAGTCGAAGTAGGGCTGGTCGGTCTGGATGGTCTGCGCCTGGCCGCCCACCACGCCCGCCGCGATGCCGCCCGCCACGCCACGACCCGAGAAGTCATCCTCGTTCGTGAGCTTCTTGGACAGGTCGATCTCCGGGATCACGTCCGGGATGTTGATCGGCGCGGTGAGCACCTGGAAGCCCTTCGCCACCGGCGGCGCGGCGACCGCGTCGGGCGGCGGCGGCGGCGGCTCGTCCGGCGGAGGCGGCTCGTCCTTCTTGATCTCGACGAAATCCACCTTCTGCATCACCTCTTCCGCGACGGCCTCGCCGACCTGCTTCGTCGCGATGACCGACCCGGTGATCACCAGGCCGTGGAAGAAGATGGAGAAGATCGTCGAGCCCAGCGAGCGCGTCTTCTGCGGCTTCGACTCGATCAGGTTGTTGAACACGCGTACGTCTCCGAGGGTGAAAAGTCGCGTGACGGCGCCCGGGATCGTTCGTCAGGGCGTCGACCGTGGCCGGAAACTAGAGCCCCCGGATGAAGCTGGTAATCGGGGGAAGATTAAGATTCGCTTAATGCCCCGTGAGCTTTCGCCGGGGGCGTCGCGGCCGGCTCCGCCGGGATCGTCACCGTGAAGGTGCTCCCGCGCCCGAGGCGCGAGGCGACGTTGATCGCCCCGCCATGCGCGTGCGCGATCCACTGGGCGATCGCGAGCCCGAGACCGAAGCCGCCCCGCTCCGACGCCCGTGAGCGCGCCCGGTCGGCGCGCCAGAATCGGTCGAAGATGAAGGGCAGGTCGGCGGCCGCGATGCCGAGGCCGGTGTCGTGCACCGCGAAGGCCGCCTGGTCACCCCGTCGCTCCAGGGCCACCGTCACCGAGCCGTCCCCCCCGGTGTACTTGACGGCGTTCGTGATCAGGTTGAGGAACAGCTGCCGCAGCCGGACGGGGTCGCCCAGCACCTGCACCGGCTCGATCGCGACCAGCGACACCTTCACCCCATGACCCTCGCCGAGGATCGTCGCCGTCTCGTACACGTCCTCGACCATCGCCTGGAGGTCCACCCGCTCGCGGTGGATGTCGAACCGCCCTTCGTCGGCCCGGGCCAGTGTCAGGAGCGAGTCCACCAGATCCGCCATCCGCGCCGACTCGGCGAGCGCCTCCTCGAGCGGAGGCAGGAGGTCGGGCGGGACGTTCGGGGCCGACATGGCGCGCTCGATGTCGGCGCGCATCACGGTGAGGGGCGTCTTGAGCTCATGGCTCGCATCCGCGGTGAAGCGGCGCAGCGCGGCGAAGGAGCCCTCGAGCCGCGCGATCATCGCGTTCACCTTCTCCGCCACACGGTCGAGCTCGTTCTCGTCGCTCTCCACCGGGAGCCGCCGGTGGAGCGACCGCCCGTCCTGGATCGCCTCGATGTCGGCGATGAGGTGGTTCACCGGCTCGAGATACGCCCCCGCGAGCGCCCAGGCCGCGAACACCGAGAGGACGAAGATCAGCGGGAAGGCGATCAGGATCGGCGTGAAGATGTCGAGACGGTAGAACTCGAGTTCCTCGGCCGACTCCGCCGCGACGACGCGCAGCGCGGGGCCACGCTGGGCCGGACGCTCGAAGTTCACCCGGACGAAGAGGCGACCGGGGAGCGAATCGAGCGTGATGAACCCCGCGGGGCGCTCCGGCGTGAAGGCGCGGAGGACCGCGGAGATCAGCTTCGTCTGGTCCTTCTCCTGGAGCGCCGCGACCGGCGCACTCGCATAGAGGAGGCGTGCCGTATCCGCGACGAGCACGAAGCCCGGCAGCGCGGCCAATCGGCTCCCCACGCTGGCCGAGAGCGGCGGGAGCGCGCGCAGCACCGAATCCTCGGGGATGACGACGCTGCCGTACAAGCTCGTTCCCGCCTGTTCCAGCACGCGGGACCCCAGGCGCGCGATGCTCTCCACGCGCATCTGCAACACGCGCTCGGCAGACCGGCGGCTGGCCGACAGCATGACGGCCGCGAAGACGAGGAGCGTCGCGGCGAGCGCGACCGCGTACGCCAGCGTCAGCCGCCCGCGGATCGTCCGCACGCGCCGCCCTAGGCCTTGAGCACGTAGCCCACCCCGCGCACGGTGGTGATGAGCTTCTTGTCGTGCGGCGCGTCGATCTTCTTGCGGAGGTGGTTGATCACCACGTCGACGATGTTGGTGCCGGGATCGAAATGGTAGCCCCAGGCGTACTCGGTGATGAGCGTGCGCGAGAGCACGCGCCCCGCGTGACGCGCGAGGTACTCGAGCACGAGGAACTCCTTCGGCGTCAGCTCCACCGGCTTGCCCGCGCGCGACACCTCGCGCGCGTCGAGATCGACGACGAGGTCGGCGACGGTGATGCGCGGGGAGACGATCGCACGCGGCCGCCGGGCCAGCGCCTCGACGCGCGCGAGCAGTTCCTCGAAGGCGAACGGCTTGGTGACGTAGTCGTCCGCCCCGGCCCGCAGCGTCTCGACCTTCGCGTCGACCGCGTCCTGCGCCGTGAGCACCAGCACCGGCTTCTCGAACCCGCGGGCGCGCAGGTTCCGCAGCACCTGCTGCCCGGTTCGCCCCGGGAGACGCAGGTCGAGCACGATGATGTCGTACGGCTGCGACCGCGCGAGGGCCTCGCCCTCCTCGCCGTCGGCGACGAGGTCCACGGACCAGCGCTGCTCCTCGAGCCCGCGCTTGACGAACTGCCCGACCGTCGGGTCGTCCTCGATGACCAGGACCTTCATCTAGCCCACCACCGGGAGGATGACGCGGAAGGTGCTCCCCTGCCCCAGCATGCTGTCCACCTCGATCCTCCCCCCGTGCTCCTGCACGATGCCGTAGCAGATGCTGAGGCCGAGCCCCGTGCCCTGCCCCTGCGGCTTGGTGGTGTAGAACGGCTCGAAGATCTTCCCCAGCTCGCCGCGCGCGATCCCGTGTCCCGTGTCGACCACCTCGGCGATCGCCGAGGTGTCGCCGTCACGACGCGTGACGATGCGCACGGTCCCCTTCTCGCCCATCGCGTCCATGGCATTGAGGAGCAGCGCCATGAAGACCTGCACGAGCTGCTCGGTATTGGCCTGCGGCACGCGACCGAGGAGCGGATCGAGCTCGGTCTCGACATGCAGTCGCTTGAAGCGCACGTGGTGCTTGAGCAGGAAGAGCGTCCGCTGGATGACATCGTTGAGGTCGACCCGCTCCTTGCGCGGCTGCTTGGGCCGGCTGAAATCGAGGAGGCCGTCGACGATCTGCTTGCAGCGCACGACCTCCTTGTCGATGATGTCGAGGAAGTCCTGCGTCTCGGGCGCGATGGTCACGCCGGAGCGTTCCAGGTCCTCCATCCGGTAGCCGAGCGACTCGGCGCAAGCGGCGATCGTCGCGAGCGGATTGTTGATCTCGTGCATGACGCCGGCCGCGAGCTGTCCGATCGCCGCGAGCTTCTCCGCCTGCGTGAACCGCTCCTGCGCCTGCCGCCAGTCGGTGATGTCCTCGCCGATCGTGATCACGTGCGTCACCGCGCCGTCCCCGAGCCGCATCGGGATCTTGGTGATGCGGTAGGTGCGCTGCTCGCCGGAGGCGAGCGACTCCATCTGGTACTCCTGCATCCGTCCCGTCGCGAAGACGTCGTCGAACTCGCGTCGCAGCATCTCCGCCGGCTGTCGGTGCAGGATCTCGAAGATCGTGCGGCCGAGCGCCTCCTCGCGCGAGACGCCCTGCATGCCGGTCTCGCGCTTGCGATTCCAGCTCTGGATGCGATACTCGCGGTCGATCACGTAGAGCCCGAGCGGCAACGAGTCGATGATCTTCTCGGTGAACCGCCGCCCCCGCTCGATCTCGGCCGTGCGCGAGGCCACTTCCACCTCGAGCTGCCGCGATCGCTCGGCGTGGGTGAGCTCGGGCGCGAGGAGATTCGCGAGCGCGGTGACGAGCAGCCGCTCCTCGGGCGCGAAGGGGCGCGTGAGGCGGAGGACGAGGCCGCCCACCCGGCGCTCGCCGAGGACGATCGGTTCGACGTGCGGTCCGCCCGGGACGCCTCCGGCCGCGAGCCCTGCGCGCACCTCCGCTTCGGTGATGCTCGTTCCGCCGCTGGTCCACCCGCGGATGATGCCCTGCGGCGCGTGCAGCCACACGGCCGTCTCCGACGCCTCCACCAGCTCGCGCACCGTGGTGAGCATCCGTTCGATGCTCGTCTCCAGGGCGCGCGCCGAGGCCAGTTCCGCGCTGATGGCGGCGAGCGCACGCAGCGCGCGCGCCGCGCGCGCGTCCGCGTCGGTCGGCTGGGTGGGTGGGGTGGTCATCGGGGCGGTGGGATGAGCGGAAGCTATGCCGCGGCCGGGTCGCGCGACAAGGTCGGGGACGGTCAAGTTGACAGCGCGTCCGGTCGCGTCGGCAGAGGGACGTGCCGCGGCGGCCGAGCGCGGTCGGCACACCCCATGCGCGAGGAGGAGGACGTCGGGCACACGGGTGCGTGTGCCATCAGTGACTCACATCAGCCCATCGGAGGATCGACCCATGGTGTATCGCACGACGACCCTGCCCCCGCTGTTCACGCTCCGCCGCGAGGTCGACCGCCTCTTCGAGGATGCCTTCGGCCGCGCCGCGGCCGCACCGGCGACCTGGAGTCCCGCGACGGATGTGCGCGAGGAGGCGGACGGCTATCGCTTCGAGATCGAGCTGCCCGGCATCGCCCCCGAACAGGTGGAGGTGACGCTGGACCAGGGCGTCCTGACCGTCCGTGGCGAGAAGCGTGCGTCGACCGCCACGACGACCGAGGCCGCCGCACCGAAGTGGCACGTGGCCGAGCGCGTGCAGGGTGCGTTCAAGCGGACGTTCCAGCTGCCGCAGGCGGTGGCGGAGGACCGGATCGCCGCGAGCTTCGCCAACGGGCTGTTGACGGTGCTCGTGCCGAAGGAAGCGCCACGGGCGCGGAAGATCGAC
>JBGATT010000172.1:0-7090 GCA_044229035.1 Gemmatimonadaceae bacterium
CGCTCGCCGTGAGCGCGGCGGTGTAGTGGCCGTCGCCGTGGTCGGTGACGTCGGAGAGCGTGCCCGCGCTCGTCGCGAGCGCAACGATGCTGCCGCCCGACGCGAGCCGCACGCCGAGGCGGTCATGGAGCGTGAGGGTGACCGTCGCCGCGGTCGTGTCGTCGGCGATGATCGAGTCGCGCGAGGCGACGAGTGTCGAGCGAGAGGTCGAGGCCCGCTGCGCGACCGTGAGGGGCGCGCCGGCGGTGACCCCCGCCGCACCGGTCACGCGCACCGTGATGGTGGTCGCGCCGTTCGCGACGGCCGTGACGAGGCCGCTCGCGGCGTCGATCGTCGCCACCGCGGGCGTGGCGCTCTGCCAGGTCACGCTGGCCGCCGGCATCACCTCGCCGAACTGGTCGCGCACGAGCGCGCTGAACGCGCCGTCCGCGCCGAGGGCATCGAGCGTGGCGGGCCCGCCGACGATCTCGACCGCGGTCGGGACCGAGGGGACGCGCAGGATGCGGACGAGCGCCGTCGAGCCGAGCGGTTCGCCGCCCACGGTCGCCGAGATCGTCGCGAGCGCGACGGTCGTGCTGGTGAGCGAGGCCTGGTAGCGGCCGTCGCCGAGGTCGGTCACGCTGGAGAGCGTGCCGGCGCTCGTCGCCATCGCCACCGCGCTGCCGCCCGTCGCGAGGCGCGCGCCGAGTCGGTCGCGGAGCGTGACCTCGAGGGTCGATGCCGTCGCGCCATCGTTGATGATCGTGTCGCGGCTCGCCGCGATGGTGGACAGCGTGCGCGAGGCGCGCTGCGCCACGGCGAGCGGCACGCTCGCGGTGATCGCGGGCGCGCCCGCGACCGTCGCGCGGATGGTGGTGCTGCCGTTCGTCACCGCGGTCGCGAGGCCGTTCGCCTCGTCGATCGTGGCGACGCCGGCGTCGGTGCTCGCCCAGCTGACCAGCGCGCCGGGGAGGAGGTCGCCGAACTGGTCGCGCACCGTCGCGCTGAAGGTGGCGGTCGCGCCGAGCGCGTCGAGCGGCGTGGCGGGTGCGACGATCTCCACCGCGGCGGGCACGCGCGGGATCGGCGTGAACGTGACGCTCGCGCTTGACGCGAGGGCGACGCCCCCGACGCGCGCGGTGATCGTCGCGAGCCCCGGCGACGCGGCCGTGATCGTCGCGCTGTAGCTGCCATTGCCCTGATCGGTGACCGCCGAGAGCGTGCCGTGGCCCGTCTCCATAACGACGGGGCCGGCGGAGTGGCCGAGCGCGGTCCCGAGCGAATCGATGAGCGTGACCTGCACCGTGGCCGCGCTCGCGCCGTCCGCGATGCGCGAGGCGGGATCGGCGCTGATCGTAGAGCGCGTCGCCGACGGCGACTGTGAGACCGTCACGACGACCTGCGCGGCGAGACCGGACGCTCCCGCGGGCGTCACGGTGGGCGTCGCGGTGAGCGTCGCCACGCCGTTCGCGACGGCGGTGACGACCGCTGGCGCCGAGGTCGCGGCACCATCGACCGACACCGCCGCGGTGCTGCTACTCCAGGTGAACGCGATGGCGGGCATCGCGTCATCGAACTGGTCGCGGGCGACCGCAGTGAACGCGCGCGTGGCGCCGAGGGCGGTGAAGCGCGCGTCGATGGGCGTCAGCTCCACGCGCGTGAGCACGCGCGGGATGGGCAGGAACTCGATCGCCGCCTGCGCGGGCGTCTCGCTCCCGTTCACCGTCACGCGGACGACGGCCGCGCCGACGTCGGTGCTCGTCAGGCTGGCGGTGTACGAACCGTTCCCATGATCCACGACGCCCGACACCGTGCCGCGTGTCGTCTGGATCGAGACCGCGTCGCCGCCGGTGAGGAGCGCATGGTCGAGCGCATCGAAGAGCCGCACCGTGATCGCGATCGTCTCGGTCCCGTCGGCGATGGCCATGGCGGGCGCGGCGACGAGCGTCGTGCGCGACGGCGCCGCTTCCGCGAGGACCGTGACGGCGCGCGAGGCACTGAGCCCCGGCGCGTCGGTCACCGTCGCGGTGATCGCCGTGCTGCCGTTCGCCACCGCCGTCACGAGGCCGCTCGTCGCATGGACGGTCGCGACCGCGGGCGCCGAGGAGCTCCAGGTGACGGCGACGGCGGGCATCGCCTCGCCGAATTGGTCGCGCACCACCGCGAGGAACGGACGCGTGGACCCGATCGCCACGAGCGTGAACGCTGACGGCGAGACCTCGAGCGAGGTGATCACGCTCGGCGGCCGCGTGAACTCCACGGCGGCCGTGTCCGCGAGCGCCGCGCCAGCGAGCGTCGCGTGCACCACCGCCGTGCCGATCGTCGTGCTCGTCAGCGTCGCGGTGTAGGTGCCGTCGCCATGGTCGGCGACCTCGGAGAGTGTGCCGATGTTGCTGGTGAGCGCGAGCGCACCGCCGCTCGCGCCGGTGGGATTGCCGTTCGCGTCGCGCAGCGTGACGAGGAGGGTCGCCGCGCTCGTGCCGTCCGCGGGCTGGCTCGCCGGCTCGACGTCGAGCGACGTGCGCTCGGGCGACGCGACGACCGCGACGGTCACCATCGCGTTGCGCTCGAGCCCGTCCACCGAGGCGGTGATGCGTGCGGTGCCTTCGGCGACGGCGGTCACGTGCCCGCTCGCATCGACGGTCGCGATCTCCGGCGCTGACGAGCTCCAGGTGAAGGACTTGCCGGGGAGCGGCTCGCCCGCGCGATTCAGCGCGATGGCCCCGATCTCCTTCCGCTCGCCGCGCGCGCGGAGCACCGCGGTGTCGGGCGAGAAGACGATCGCCATCGCGCGCGGCGGCCCGACGTAGCGGACCGTGACCTCCCGCGCGTCGAGACCGCCGGGGACGGTGGGCGCCGCCGTGACGATGGCGGTCGCGGAGTAGAGCAGTTCGGTGCCGCCGCGCAACTCGACGAGCGCGTTGAGCGGCTCATCGGCGCGCGCGAGTTCGAGCACCCACGACAGCGTGGCCCCTTCGCTGAAGGCAGCGCGCGCGTCGACGACGGGCGTGGTGACGCCGGGGCGCGCGAGCACGACGCGGACGCTGTCGATCGTGAGGCGGAGTTCAGCCGGGCTCTCGCCCTCGGCGAAGAGCGAGCGGAGTCGCAGCGTCCCCACCACCGGCTCGGCCGGCGCGGTCGGTTCGCCGCTGCACGCCATAGCGATCGTCGCGACGAGAAGCAGCATCGCACTGACCATGCGCCGCCACGGCATGCGGGTGCGGCGGCCAGCGATCGGGAGAAGGGGCAGGGAGCGCGGGGACTCGGTCATGCCGCCCACTATCGCAGGAGACATGCCGCCTCTCATATGTGCGCGACATCACCGACGCGGCGCCGAGCGGGCGTCTACGAGTCGTCCAAGCCCGGCATTCTGCCCCTCACACGCTCACACTGTTGCATCGCTGCCACGCCTTTCCAGGCCCATCGGGAGGCCGAAGGTCGGCCCGCGGTCGGGTCGGCCCCGGAGGTCGCGACGGCGACGCTCTCGGACGCGCTGCGCGGTCCTGCGGCCGCGTCGCCTTGGCGCGACCTCCGGTGCCTCCCCTCCCTCCGCATCGCCGTCCCGCAAGGAGAAAGCGCGCGCAGGCAAAGCCCGCGCGCGCCGTCGTTCCCAAAGCACCTCTCCGCCGTTCTCTGTGCCCTCTGTGCTCTCTGTGGTGAAGCCGTTGCAGTGAATCGGCCTACGCCAGCTGCGCCTCGACCGCGAGCGTCGCCCGCCGCGCATACTCCCCGGCCGTCGTCACCAACCGCAACGCCTCCGCCACCAGCGGCGCCCCCGCCTCCTTGTTCGGCATCGCCACCGCATTGATCCGCACGTTGTACGCCGCCCCCTTGCACGACGCCTCGGCCAGCAACGCCGCCACCCCCGCATCGCTCGCCGCGTTCGTGTTCCCCTTCTCGGCGCAGAACGCCGCGAGCTGCGCCACCTCCGCGCACCACCGTGCCGTCTCGAGCGGCACCTCCGCCGCCTTCATCAGCGCCACCTGGATCGCACCGTCGCGCGCCGCGACCTGCTCCGGCGTGTCCTTCGCGAGCTTGTACGCGTTGCTCACGAGCGCGTACGCCGCCGCATCCTCGTCCTTGAGCTCCGCGAGGCGGCGCACCAGGTGCGCGGCGCGGAGTCCCATCTCCTTCATCTCCGCCTCCACCGCGACGTACTTCTTGCGGCCCACGGTGAGCCCCGCGACCATCTGCGCGAGCGCTGCCGCCATCGAGCCCGTGAGCGCGACCACCGAGCCGCCGCCGGGGACCGGCGCCGAGCTCGCGACCTCGGCGACGAAGCCCGCGAGCGACTCGCCGCCGGACGCCGCCTTCCGCACCTGCCGCTCGAGCACGAGCTCCGGCGTGTAGGTGCGCCAGCGGAGATGACGCGCCGCGGCCTCGAAGAGCGCGCGCTCGGGGACGAGGCCGACGATCTCGCTCCACGTCGGCGTCACGCCCTGCGCTTCGGCCTCCATCTTCACCATCTCGTACGCGCGGTGGAGCGGCGTGGCATCGAGGTCCACGAGGTTCATCGACACCTGCGCCTGGCCATCGACCTCCATGCCGAGCCCCTTCACGCCCTTGAGCCCGCCCGACGAGCCGCGCACCGCCTTGGCGACGTTCTTGGCGACGTGGAGGTTCTCCTTGCCGCCGAGGTAGACGTTGAACGCGACGAGGAAGGGCCGCGCACCGATGACCGTGGCGCCGGCGGTCGCATGGATCGCGTTGGGGCCGAAGTCGGGCACGCGGTTGGGATTGGTGCCGATCTCGGTCTTCGCCGCCTCGAACTCCCCGCGGCGGATGTCGGCGAGGTTGGTGCGGTCAGGGCGCGAGGCGGCGCGCTCGTAGAGATAGACGGGGATCCCGAGCTCGCGGCCGACGCGCTCGCCGGTGGTGCGCGCGAGGACGATGCAGTCCTCCATCGACGCCCCTTCGAGCGGGATGAAGGGGCAGACGTCGGTCGCGCCGATGCGCGGGTGCTCGCCGGTGTGGTGGTTCAGGTCGATGAGCTCGCTCGCCTTCCTGATGCCGGCGAAGGCGGCGTCGGACGCCGTCGCGACCGGCGCGACGAAGGTGACGACGGTGCGGTTGTGGCTCGGGTCGCTGGAGACGTCGAGGATCACGACGTCCTTCACCGCCGCGATCGCGTCACGGATGGCGGCGATGACCTCGGGGCGACGGCCTTCGGAGAAGTTCGGGACGCACTCGACGAGGGACATGAATCGGAGAAGGCAGAAGGCAGAAGGAGGAAGGCAGCGGAACGCTCATCGAATCTACCGTGTCGGGTCCGGGGGGCTGCAACTGCCTTACCACAGAGGGCACAGAGTGCACAGAGAACGGCGGAGCAGCGCCTCTGAAGGGAGTCCCCGAGCCGGGACCGTCAGTGCACTCCTCCAAGATGATGCCGTTGCGGTTCTCCGCCGTTCTCTGTGCCCTCTGCGCCCTCTGTGGTGACCGCCGTTCCCGTCACCCCTTCACGGTCCTCGCGAGCCACTCGTGCATCACCGGATTCCCCGCGATCACCCCTGACCCCGCGACCGGCCGCAGGTACCCCCCGCCGAGGTCCGTCACCACCCCTCCCGCCTCCCGCACCAGCAGCATCCCCGCCGCATAGTCCCACGCCGAGAGCATGTTCTCCCAGAACGCATCGAACCGCCCGCTCGCGACGCTCGCCAGGTCGATGCTCGCCGCCCCCGGCCGCCGCACGCCGCTCACCTGCGCCATCACGCGCGACATCTGCGCCTGGTACGGCGGGATGTCCGCCGGGTCCTTGAACGGGAACCCCGTCCCGATCAGCGCGCGCGGCGGGTCGGTGATCGTGCTCACCCGGATCGGCGCCCCGTTGCAGAAGGCGCCGCCCCCCGCCGTCGCCGTGAAGAGCTCCTCGCCCGGCACGTCGTAGACCACCGCCGCGACCGGCTCCCCGTCCTGCAGCACCCCGATGCTCACCGCGTACTCCGGGTACCCGTGCAGGAAGTTCGTCGTCCCGTCGAGCGGGTCGATCACCAGTGCGAGCCCCTTGGCCACCCGGTCGGCCGGCGTCGCCGCCGCCGTCTCCTCGGCGAGGATCGTCGCCTCCGGCAGCTCCCGCGAGACGATCGCGAGGATCCGCGCCTCCGCCCCCAGATCCACCTCGGAGACGAAGTCCGTCGGCCCCTTGCTCTGCCAGTCGATGCTCCGCACCCGGGGCGCCGCCTCGCGGATCACCGCCGCCGCGTCACGCGCCGCCCGGACCACGATCCCGAGGAGTTCCGCCCGCTCCGGTTGATAGCCCATCCCACGCTCCGTAACTTCGGGTCATGCCACGCATCTTCAGCGGGATCCAGCCCTCCGGCGAGCTCCATATCGGGAACTACCTGGGGGCGGTGAAGAACTGGGTCGCGCTGCAGCACGAGCACCCGTCCTTCTTCTGCATCGTAAACTATCACGCCATCACCATCGCGTTCGTGCCCGACGAGCTCCGGCGCCGCACGCGCGAGATGGCCGTGTCGCTCCTCGCGTCGGGGCTCGATCCCGCCAAGGCGGCGGTCTTCGTCCAGTCCGACGTCCCCGAGCACACCGAGCTCGCCTGGATCTTCAACACCATCACGCCCCTCGGCGAGCTCGAGCGGCAGGTGCAGTTCAAGGACAAGGCCGGCCGCCAGGAGCAGGTGATGGCGGGGCTCCTCAACTACCCCGTCCTCCAGGCCGCCGACATCCTCCTCTACCTCGCCGACATCGTCCCCGTGGGCGAGGACCAGGTCCAGCACCTCGAGCTCTCCCGCGTCATCGCGCGCAACTGGAACGCGCGCTTCTCCCCCGACGCGCCCTACTTCCCCGAGCCGCAGCCCCGCCTCACCCCCACGCGCCGCATCGCCGGGCTCGACGGGCAGGCGAAGATGTCCAAGTCAATCGGGAACACCATCGGCCTCCTCGAGACGCCCGAGCAGGTGTGGGACAAGCTGCGCCCCGCGGTCACCGATCCCGCGCGCCAGCGGAAGACCGACGCCGGCGATCCCGACAAGTGCCCCGTCATCTACCAGCTCCACAAGGCCTTCTCGCCGCCCGAGACGGTCGCCGAGGTGGAGACCAAGTGCCGCGGCGCCGGGTGGGGCTGCATGGACTGCAAGAAGGTACTCCACGCGAACAT
>JBGATT010000173.1:0-7042 GCA_044229035.1 Gemmatimonadaceae bacterium
GCCGTAGGCGATGTTGGTGCGGACGGTGTCGTTGAACAGCACCGTGTCCTGCGAGACGATGCCGGTGAGCGCGCGAAGCGAATGGAGCTTGATCTCTCGCGAGTCGATGCCGTCGACGAGCACGCGGCCGCCGGTGGGCTCGATGAAGCGCGGGATGAGGTCCACGAGGGTGCTCTTCCCTGCCCCGCTCGCGCCGACGAGCGCGACGATCTCGCCGCGGCGCGCGGTGAGCGAGACGTCGGTGAGCACCGCCTCGTCGCCGTAGGCGAACGAGACGTGCTCGAACGCGACACCCTGCGTGAGCGCGGTGATCTCGCGCGTCCCGCGGTCGGTCTGCGTCTCGGCCGGCTGGTCGAGCACCTCGAAGAGACGCTCCGCCGCGGCGAGCGACTGCTGCGCGGTGGTGGGCGCCTGCGAGAGCTGCTTGATGGGCTGGAGCAGGCGCATGACGAGGATCATGAAGCCGATGAGCACGCTCCCCTGCATCCCGCCGCCGCCGAGCACCTCACGCGCGCCGATCCAGAGGACGCCCATCGCGATGATGGTGCCGAGGACCTCGGTGAGCGGGCTCGACATGAGCGAGAGCCGCTGGATGCGGGTCATGCCGCCCGAGTAGCGCGCCGACGCCTTGATGAAGCGGTCGTCCTCGTAGGCCTCGCCGCGGAACGACTTCACGAGGCGGATGCCGCTCACGACCTCCTGCAGCACCGAGGTCATCTCGCCGTACTCGTTGCGGAGGCGGCGGCTCCCCTTGCGCAGCTTGCGCAGCAGCGGCTGGAGGAAGGCCATGATCACCGGCGCGATCACGAGCGAGACGAGCGTGAGGCGCGGCGAGATCTTGAAGAGGATGATCACCGTGACGCCGATGGTCGCGGCATTCTGCACGGTGCGCGTCGCGACCTCGGCGAGGATGAGCTTGGTCTGCTCGGTGTCGGCGAGGACGCGCGAGATGATCTGGCCCGTCTTGGTGCGCCCGAACCAGGGGAGCGGGAGCCGCTGCATGTGGGAGAAGACCGCGGCGCGGAGGTCGCGCGTGATCATCTCCTGGAGCGAGGCGCCGAACTGCCCGCCGGCCCAGAGGAAGAGGTTCTTCACCGTGACCATGAGCAGGATCACGATGATGACCGCGCGGAGCGATCCCATGGGGTCGGTCGGGTCGAGGAACGGGCCGATGAGCCGGTCCTGCAGCGCGGTGAGCCATCCCATCCCGCCGGCGATCGGGGTGTCGGACCCGAAGAGCGTGTTGAGGAACGGGATGAGCAACGTGAAGGCGATGCCGTCGAGCGCGGCGGCGATCACGTTGAAGACGACGTTGCCGCCGAGGCGCCAGGCGTGCGGGCGCAGGAAGCGGAGCAGGCGGCGGTAGACGCGCATCAGCGACGATGGGTCGGGCGCAGGGACGTCGCGATGTGCATGGTCAGGGAAGATAGTCCGTGTCAGGGACGCGTTCCAATCGCTGTACGCCCCTTCCGGACGGCGCGGGTGGGGCCGCAGTTTCTCGGGGTGACACCGCCCACGACGCCGTTCGCGCCCCGTCGCGCGACCTTCCCCTGTCCCGCGCTCCTCGCGCAGGCGGGCCGGGCGGGGCTCGGCGGTCCGCGCGAGGCACTGCTCGGCGCGGTGATGGCGGTGCGGCTGGTGCACGGGATCCGCCCGCCCTGGCCGCTCGATCCGACGGTCCGCGCCGCGCGGGCCGAGGCCGCTCGGCAGTGGCTGGTGGCGGTCACGATGCCGGCCAAGACGCGGACCGCGCTCCAGCGGGCGTTCGCGACGAGTGCCTCCGGCGACCCCGCGACGGCCGCCGACGCGCTCGAGGTGGTGACGGAGGTCACGCTTTCGCACCTCGACAAGGCCGCCCGCGCCGAACTGGTGCGCTTGGTCACGGCGCTGAGGGCGGACGCGGCCCAACTTGCCGGAGATCGTGACCGAGCCGTAGAATAGGACGGTACGTCCGTCCTTACCTTAGAGGCATCCTGCGCCCCACCGACATCTCCCCGATCTCCCGCGTCATGCGTCGGATCGACCTGGTGGCGGATGGCGCGCTGGCGGGGGACACCGTGCGCACCGGCTTCCCGAGCATCGATCGGTGGCTGGGGGGCGGGATCCGCGCGGGTGACCTGGTGGTGCTCGGCGGCGACGTGGGGAGCGGCAAGTCGGCGCTCGCGCTGGCGATGGCGCTGCGGATGGCGGAGACGGGGACCAAGGTGGCGTTCCTCACCGGCGAGATGTCGGCGGAGCGCGTGATGGAGCGGGCGCTCGCGATCGAGGGGCGCGTGAAGGTGGACGACCTGCGGCAGGGGAAGCTCGACGACCTGCAGCGGTCGGCGGTGGGAGCGGCGGCGGTGCGGCTGCGCGAGCGTTCACCGCGGTTCGAGGTGCTGGCGCACGAGTCGGCCGAAGGGCTGGGGTCGCGGATCCGCGCGCTGGGCGTGCAGGTGGTGGTGGTGGACTCGTTGCAGACCCTCGCGGCCTCCTCGCGGGCGCAGGACGAGGAGCTCGCGGCGGTGGTGCGGATGCTGAAGGCGGAGGCGGTGGCGCAGGACCTGTGCGTGCTGGTGACGGCGCAGCTGCCGGCGATGACGGCGCGCCCGGACCCGCGTCCCCTGCTGGGGGACTTCGGGGCGATGGGCGCGGTGCAGCAGTCGGCGGATGTGGTGCTCGCGGTGTATCGCGAGGAGATGTACGCGCCGGACAGTGGCGTCGAAGGGGCGACCGAGCTCCTCGTGCGCAAGAACCGGAACGGCACGACCGGGTACGTGGACCTGTACTTCTACAAGCAGTGGCTCCGTTTCGAGGACATGCTGGATCCCGATCGATAGGAGATGTGATGCGACTCGTTCGTCCCCTTGCCGCCCTCATGCTGCTCGCCCTCGCCACCGCGCCCGCCGTGGCGCAGGGACGCGGCGACGCCATCGCCCGCCTGGAGGCCGCGCGCGCGCGCAGTCCGCAGAACGCGGCGGCGCTCCGCGCGCTGGGCGTGGCGTACTACAAGGCGCAGCGCTACAAGGACGCGCTGCCGGTCCTCGACCAGGCGCGGCGCCTGAACCCGCGGGACGGCGTGAGCGCCGTCTACACCGGGATGGCCGCCGAGCAGACGGGGGACCTGACCGTGGCGCGCAACGCGTACGAGACCTACCTGCGGGTGGGCACGTCGCGGCGGGCGAAGAACGACGTCCGCACGCGCCTCGTGGGGCTGGCGCGCCAGGAGGCGATCGCCGCGGCCAAGGCGGCGGTGGCCAACGAGGCGCGGCTCTCGCAGACGCCGGGCAACCCGCTGACCGTCGCGGTGCCGCCGTTCCGCTTCACGGGCAGCGACAGCACGCTCAAGCCGCTCGAGCGCGGCATCGCCGACCTGCTCATCACCGACCTCTCGGTGTCGTCGCGGATCACGGTGGTGGAGCGCGACCGGATGCAGGCGCTGGCGGACGAGATCCGGCTCTCGCAGTCGGAGCGCGTGGACGCGGCGACGGCGGTGCGGGCGGGCAAGCTGATCCAGGCCGGCACGCTCGTGAACGGCGTCATCCAGCAGACTGGCGCGACGATGGTCACGCTCGACGCGAGCCTCGTGAACGTCGCGAACGGCAACATCGGACCGGCGGCCTCGGCGAACAACACGCTCGACCAGATCTTCGACATGGAGAAGCGGATCGTCTTCCAGCTGTACGACCGGATCGGCGTGACGCTGACGCCGGCCGAGCGGCAGCGCGTGGAGCGGCGTCCGACGACGAACCTGCAGGCGTTCCTCTCGTACAGCCGCGGGCTGCAGGCGATCGATGACGGGCGGTTCCAGGATGCGGCGCGGTTCTTCGACAACGCGCGCTCGCTCGACCCGGGCTTCGGCGCCGCGACGGCGCGTTTCCAGGCGGCGCAGGCCGCGACGCAGGCGGCGAACTCGCCGGTGACCACGGCGACGATCGAGGCCGGGCTGACCGGCGCGGAGAGCCAGGTGGTGCAGGCGGCCGACCGTGGCAGCTCGGCGCCGACGTCGAACGCCCTCGAGGAGGCCGCCCGCCGCGCGGCACAGACCGTGAACCCGCCGGCGACGAACCTCGCCGTGGGCAGCGGCTCGACCACCGTCACGTCGGCGCCGCCGGAACGTGACGCCCCCAGCTCGGGCACCGGCACCGATACGCCGAACCGCACCGGGCAGGTCATCATCGTCATTCGTCGCCCGTGAGCGAGGACCGATACGTGAAGCGCACCCTCATCGCCGCCTCGCTCCTCGCCCTGCCCGCCGTCCTGCCCGCGCAGGGCCTCGGCGACATGGGTGTCATCCTGGCGCCGCACTCGACCGTCTATACCATCACGTCCCCGGCCGGCGGCAAGCGCTCGGTCGCGCAGACGGCCATCCCGCTCGTCTTCACGCTGCCGGTGAACGAGCGCCTCAGCATCGACCTCAGCACGGCGTACGCTGTCACCGACGTGATCGCCGACGGCAACTCGGTGAGCGCGATCAAGGGCCTCACCGATACGCAGCTGCGCGGCAACTTCACGCTGGGCGACCGGCTCCTCGTCTTCACGGTCGGCCTCAACCTGCCGACCGGCCAGTACACGATCCCCGAAGGACAGCAGGAGGCCGCCGGCCAGATCGGCAATGACTTCCTCGGCTACCCCATCAGCTCGATGGGCAACGGCTTCGCCGGCACGGGCGGCGTCGCGTTCGCCCGGGCCGTCGGCAACTGGAACCTCGCCGGCGGCGCGAGCATCCGGAAATCGACCGAGTTCGCCGCGTACAGCGTGGCGAACGCCGAGTTCCGCTTCACGCCCGCGGACGAGTATCGCGTGAACGTCGGCCTCGACCGGCCGGTGGGGGACGGGCAGGTGCAGCTCGGGCTCTCGTACTCGGCGTTCGGCGAGGACCTCGCGGACACGACCTCGTACAGCACGGGCGACCGGCTCATCGCCTCGGGCTCGTACAGCTTCCCGGTGCGCAACACGTCGGTCTTCCTCTCCGGCTGGAACCTCATGCGGCTCTCCGGCCAGCAGCTCGGCGGCGATGCGCCGCCGGAGAACGTGCTGAACCTCGCCGGCGGCGTGAGCTTCACGGCGAAGGAGATCCTCATCCAGCCGAACGTCGAGCTCCGGCTCTGGCAGGTGGACGGCGTGAAGGCGGGCAACCTCTTCAACACCGGCGTGCGGCTCCGTTTCAGCGCGGGCAAGTTCAGCTTCTACCCGCAGGTGGGCTACAGCATCGGCAACCTGTACAGCGTGCAGGACGGCAGCGCGTCCGATGTGAGCGGGCTCCGGAGCAGCCTCACCATCCGCTGGAACTAGGCTGACGGTCGAAGAGTGAAGGAGCGGGGCGGCCTCCCTCGGGGGGCCGCCCCGCTCCCGTTCCCGTCCCTCCACAACCGCCGGGGGAACGGAGTATCTTACGGCCTTGGCTGAAGGAGGCCTTCGTCCTCCATCCTTCACCCTCCATCCGCAGTCCAATGGCCGGCCACTCCAAGTGGAAGCAGATCAAGCACTACAAGGCCGCCGCTGACAAGAAGCGCGGTGCCATGTTCACGAAGCTCCTCCGCGAGATCACCGTGGCGGCCAAGGCCGGCGGCGGCGACCCGGACGGCAACGCGCGCCTCCGCACCGCGATCGAGAACGCGAAGGCCCAGTCCTGCCCGAAGGAGAACATCGAGCGCGCCATCCTCAAGGGGACCGGCGAGCTCGAGGGCATCGACTACTCCGAGGTGCTCTACGAGGCGTACGGTCCGGGGGGCGTCGCCCTCATGATCCAGGCGCTCACCGACAACCCGACGCGCACCGTCGCCGAGGTGCGGTTCAAGCTGTCGAAGTTCGGCGGCAACCTCGGCGCGAGCAACTCGGTCTCGTTCATGTTCGACCGGAAGGGGCAGATCTACCTCCCCACCGCCGGCAAGAGCGAGGACGACGTGATGGAGCAGGTGCTCGAGGCCGGCGCGGAGGACTTCACCGCCGAGGACGAGCAGTTCATCGTGACCACCGCGCCGAACGACCTGCACGCGGTGAAGCAGGCACTCGAGAAGGTCGGCATGGTCGCGACCGAGGCCGAGCTCTCGTGGATCCCGAAGAACACGGTGAAGGTCGAAGGGGCCGCCGCCGAGTCGCTCGTGAAGCTGCTCGAGGCGATCGAGGACCTCGACGACGTGCAGAAGGTGGACGCCAACTTCGACATGGACGTGTCGGAGCTGCAGGCGGGGTGACGCGCGACGGCGGGGCTTCACGATGCTGATCCTCGGCATCGACCCCGGCACCGCCGTCACCGGCTATGGCGTGGTGCGCGCCGGCGCGACGCACCAGCTCGTCGAATGCGGCGTGATCCGCACGCGCGCCGACCGGCCGCTCGCCAGCCGACTGAAGGACATCAGTGACGGCGTGCGCGAGCTCATCGCGCGGCACCGGCCCGAGGCGCTGGCGGTGGAGGACGTGTTCTACGCGCGGAACGTCCGCACCACGCTCGTCCTCGGCCATGCGCGCGGCGTGATCCTCCTCGCCGGCGCCGATGCGGGGCTCACGATCCACGAGTACTCGCCGGCCGAGATCAAGAAGGCCGTCGTCGGCACCGGCGCGGCGACCAAGACCCAGGTGCAGTTCATGGTGACCAAGCTGCTGCGACTGAAGAGCGCGCCCCAGCCCGCCGACGCCGCCGACGGCGTCGCGGCGGCGCTCACCTGCGCCATGCGCGCCCCGCTCGCTCGTGCCGTCGCCGGCATGGGTGCGGGTGCGCGCGCGGGAGCGGCGCGATGATCGCGCGCATCCAGGGGACGCTCGTCGCCGGCGGCCTCGACCGCATCGAGGTGATGACCGCCGGCGGTCTCGCGTACGAGGTGCTCGTGCCGCTGGGCGTGCTGGAGACGCTGCCGCGCGTGGGCGGCGAGATCTCGCTGCACACCGCGATGGTCGTGCGCGAGGATGCGTGGCTCCTCTTCGGCTTCACGAGCGCCGAGGAACGGAAGCTCTTCCAGCGCCTCATGGGCACGACCGGCGTGGGCCCGTCGCTCGCGATGAACCTCCTCTCGACGCTGAGCGGCGAGCGGCTCGTCCGCGCGATCCGCGACGGCGACCTCGC
>JBGATT010000174.1:0-6956 GCA_044229035.1 Gemmatimonadaceae bacterium
ACTACCTGGTCCGGAGCCGGGCCCCTTGGTGCGCCTGGGGCGTCACCGTGCGCGACTGGGAAGCGCTCGCGTGGACGGTCCCGGCGGTGCAACTCGCCGACCCGACGCTCGCGCGGGAGCTGATCCTCCGCGCCTGCGAGATCCATGGCTATGCGCCCGGGCGCGGCGTGCACTATCTCGACGGGACCCTCTTCGAGCCGGGCTTCACGCTCGAGGGCGCCTCGTCGTACGCGATCGCCACGGAGCGCTACATCCGCGAGACCGGCGACGACCAGATCGTCGAGGAACCGATCCTCGCGGACACGCTCTACGTCTCGCACGACGAGTTGCTGGCGCGCCGCGAGGCGGACCACCCGTTGTATCGCACCGAGGTCACGCTCGACCGCCAGCCGGCGGCGTTCCCCGTCACGCTGCATGGCAATGCGGTCGTCGCCTTCGCACTCGATGCCTTGGGCAAGACCCTCGACGAGGACGCGGCCAAGGACGTGCAGGACCCGCAGGCCGTGCGGGCCGCGCTCCGGCGCCACTTCGCTTCGGGCACGGACAACAAGGCGACGTACGTCGCGGCGATCGACCTGCGCGGCGGCAAGGCGCTCGAGGACGATCCGGTCGGATCCGCGCTCTGGCTCCCGCTCTGGGAGGCGGTGGACCGCAACGACTCGTTCTACCGGCGCACGGCCAAGCGCATCGGCTCCTCGGACCGGCTCGCCGTGCAGATCGCGCGGCTCTTCGGTCCGGAGGGGAGCGAGGTGCTGGAGTGGCTGCGGCGCGCCCCGCTCGGGAACGGGCTCGCGGCCGAGGTGGTCGATGCGGATGGCCGCGCACTCTCGCACGGCGGTGACGCCGCGTTGAGCGGACTCCTCGCGTACTCCGCGTGGTACTGCGTGCACGCGCTGGGCGTGCGGCCCTAGGGCAGGCGGACCGGCCTACGGCCGTGCGAGCGTGTAGCCGAGGAACGCCGCGGCAACGGTGAGCGTCAGGCTCAGCATCGCGTGCAGTGCGGCGCGGGCGACATGCCCGGCTTGCAGCAACGCGAGGTTCTCGGCGGCGAAGGTCGAGAAGGTGGTGAAGCCGCCGCAGATCCCGATCGCTACGAAGGCGCGGAGTTGCGGGGAGGCCTCGGTGGAGGCGGACCATCGGAGGAACCATCCGATGACCAGCGACCCGAGCACGTTGATCACCAAGGTGCCCCACGGGAACTGCGCGAAGGCGGGGACCCGACGCATCGCCTCGCCGGCACCGAACCGCACCGCCGATCCGATCGCCCCGCCGAGGGCGACCCAGAGGATGGTGGTGGGCGGGAAGGGGACGAGGGGATTCACAGTGCCGGGGGTGGGGATCGAACCCACATGGGAGTGTGACCTCCCCACGGATTTTAAGTCCGTTGCGTCTGCCAGTTTCGCCACCCCGGCGGGGGAAAGACGAACGGGAGCGGCGAGGCCGCTCCCGGGCGATTCCGTGGATCCGATCAGAGCGGGAAACGGGACTCGAACCCGCGACCCCAACCTTGGCAAGGTTGTGCTCTACCAACTGAGCTATTCCCGCGTGGACCGAAGGTTAGGGGAGGCCGTGCGCGGAGGCAAGCGGGAGGGGCGTCACCTGCCGACGGCGCCCGCTGGATACGGTACAGTCGCCCGCATCCAACGGCTATCTTGGGACCCATGACCGACGTCGTCGCACTGGCCACCGAGTTGCTCGCCATCCCGTCCACCACGCGCGACGAGGGCGCCGCCGTGGACTTCGTGTCGCGCTGGCTCGTCGCACGCGGCTGGAACGTCATGGTGCAGGAGGTGACGCCAGGCCGCGGCAACGTGTGGGCCTCGCGCAAGGGCGGTGGGGTCACGCTCTCGACGCACCTCGACACGGTGCCGCCGTACGTGCCGCCCAAGCGGGCCGACGGCCGTCTGCATGGCCGCGGTGCCTGCGACGCGAAGGGCATCGCCGCGGCGATGATGGTCGCCGCCGATGCGCTCGCGACGGCCGGCGAGGAGCGGGTCGATCTCCTGCTAGTCGTGGGAGAAGAGCGCGGGTCCGATGGGGCGCGCCTGGCGAACCAGCTCCCCGCGACGAGTCGATGGCTCATCAACGGCGAGCCCACCGAGAGCACGCTCGCGTCCGGGTGCAAGGGCGCGCAGCGCGTGATCGTCCGCACGGCGGGCCGGGAGGCGCACTCGGCGTATCCCCATCTCGGGGCGTCGGCGATCACGCCGATGCTCGCGCTGCTGCAGGAACTCGGCGGACTCGATTGGCCGGTCGATCCGGTCCTCGGCCCGACCACGGTGAACGTCGGCCTGATCCGCGGCGGGACCGAGGCCAACATCGTCCCGGGCGCGTGCGAGGCCGAGATGATGGTGCGCCTCGTCGGCGACGTCGCGCCGGTGCGGCGCACGCTGGAGCAGTGGGCGGCCGGTCGCGCCGACCTCGAGTTCGGCTCGCACATACCGGCGCAGCACTTCCACACGGTCCCGGGGTTCACCTCCGCTCCCGTCGCGTACACGTCGGACATCCCGCTGCTCGGCAACTGGGGCACGCCGCTCCTGTTCGGGCCCGGCTCCATCCACGTCGCGCACACGCCGGACGAGTACGTCGACGAGGCCGAACTGCGTGCGAGCGTGGAGACGTACATGACCCTCGTGCGGACGCTGCTCGCATGACCAGCCTGCCTGTCGCGATCCTCGGCGCCACCGGTGCGGTGGGGCAGACGTTCATCCGTCTGCTCGCGGACCATCCCTGGTTCCGCATCGCCGAGGTCGCGGCCTCGGAGCGGTCGGCCGGGAAGCGCTACGGGGACGTCACGAGATGGATCGAGGGGACGATGCCGGAAGAGGTCGCCGGGATGGAGGTGACGCTCTGCGATCCCGCCACCGTGCGCTCCCCGCTCGTCTTCTCTGCGCTCGATGCGACGGCGGCCGCGGTGCTCGAGCCGGCCTTCGCGGCCGATGGTCGCTACGTCCTCAGCAACGCGAAGAACTTCCGGATGGAGCGTGACGTGCCGCTCGTCATCCCGGAAGTGAATGCATCGCATCTCGCCCTGCTCGATGCCCAGCGGGCGCGCGGGTGGACGGGGGGCGTGGTGACCAACGCGAACTGCGCGGCGACCGTCGCGGCGATGGCGCTCGCCCCGCTGCACGAGGCGTTCGGACTCCGCGAACTGTTCCTCGCGACGATGCAGGCCGTCTCCGGCGCGGGCTATCCCGGCGTGCCCTCGCTCGACATCCTCGGCAACGTCATCCCGTTCATCGGCGACGAGGAGCCCAAGCTGGAGCGCGAGATGCAGAAGATGCTCGGCGCGCTCGCCGGCGACGCGATCGCGCCGGCGCCGTTCGTGGTGAGCGCGCACGCGAACCGGGTGCCGGTGGAGCATGGTCACACGGTGGTGATGTCGGCGCGGTTCGCGCGCAAGCCGAGCGTGCCCGAGGCGATCGAGGCGCTCCGCGCCTGGCGAGGCGACGCGGCGGTGCAGGGGCTCCCGTCGGCGCCGGCGCTCCCCCTCGTCGTGACCGACGACGAGAGCCGGCCGCAGCCGCGGCGCGACGTCGGGGCGGGGCGGGGGATGACGGTGACGGTCGGGCGCGTGCGCGCGGACGCGATCTTCGACCTCAAGCTGGTCGCGATGGGGCACAACACGGTCCGGGGCGCGGCCGGCGGATCGATCCTCAACGCCGAGCTCCTCGCCGCGACCGGTCGGCTCGGCTGGACGCCGCCCGCGCGCGCATGATCGTCTGCAAGTTCGGCGGCACCTCGGTCGGAGATGCGGTCGCGATCGCGCGCACCGCGGACATCGTGCGCGCGCGCCTCGCGCGCACGCCGGTCGTGGTGACCTCCGCGCTCGCCGGCACGACGAATCGGCTCATCGAGATCGCGGCTCAGGCCGCGCGCGGACAGCTGATCGTCGCGCTGTCCATCGTCGAGGAGTTGCGGAGCCGCCACCTCGACGCCATCGATGCGCTCGGCGTGGGCGACGACCTCGACCTGGTCTCGGACACCGGCGCGATGTTCGACGAGCTCGCGCACCTCGCCGAAGCGCTCTCGGTGCTCGGGGATGCGACGCCGCGATCACAGGATGCGGTCGCGTCGATGGGCGAGCGCCTCGCCGCGCCGATCGTCGCGGCGGCGCTCGCGCGGATCGGCGTCCCCGCGACCTTCGTCGACGCCCGCCGCGTGATGGCGACCACCGCGGACTTCGGCAAGGCGGAGCCGCGGCCGGACGAGATCGCGATCGCCTGCCGGACCCACGTGCTGCCGCTCGTGCGCGCCGGGCGCGTGCCGGTGCTCGGCGGCTACATCGGCGCGACGGCCGACGGCGTCACCACGACGCTCGGCCGCGGCGGCTCCGACTACTCGGCCTCGCTCCTGGGCGCGGCGATGGAGGCCGAGGCGATCGAGATCTGGACCGACGTCGACGGCATGCTGACCGCCGACCCGCGCGTCGTCCCGGACGCGCGGCTCATCGAGCACATCCGGTTCGACGAGGCGGCCGAGCTCGCCAGCTTCGGCGCGAAGGTGCTGCACCCCAACACCATCGCCCCGGCGGTGCGGAAGGGGATCCCCGTCTACGTCTTCAACTCGCGGAACCCGGCGGGCGCGGGGACGCGGATCACGTTCGACGCCCCGCGTCTGCCCGTGCGCGCGATCGCCGGGAAGACGCGCACGGTCGTGGTGAAGGTGCGGTCCCCGCGCATGCTCGCGGCCCCGGGCACGATGCGCGCCATCTTCGAGGTCTTCGAGCGCAACCGCACGTCGGTCGACGTCGTCGCGACCTCCGAGGTCTCGGTCTCGGTGACGGTCGATGACGACCAACACCTGGAGGCGGTCGTCGCGCAGCTGTCGATGTTCGGCGACGTCTCGGTCGAGCGCGGCCGCGGCATCGTCGCGCTGGTCGGCGCGGGGCTCGGCCAGAGCACCTCGACCATGGCGCGCGCGCTCACGGCGCTCGGCGACCTGCGCCTCCACATGGTCTCGCTCAGCGCGACCGGCATCAATCTCACGCTCATCGTCGACGGCGACGACGTGCACGAGGCGATGCGGCGCCTGCACGCGGCCTTCTTCCGGGCAGCGTCATGACGCGCATCGCGGTGATCGGCGACGGGAAGATGGGGCGGCTCGTGGCCGCGCTCGCCCCGGAGCTGGGGCACGAACTGGTTGCGCACCTGGGGCCGGAGGCGTCGCGCGCCGGGCTCACGCGCGACGCCCTCGCGCATGCCGACGTCGCGATCGAGTTCACCGTGCCGACCGCGGCCGCCGCGGTCGTCCGCGCGTGCGCGGACCTAGACCTCCCGGTCGTGAGCGGCACCACCGGCTGGGATGCGGAGCGCGCGCTCGTCGAGACCTACGTGCGGAGCCAGGGCGGAGCGCTCCTGTGGGCGCCGAACTTCGCGCTCGGCGTCCATCTCTTCGCCAAGCTCGTCGCTGAGGCGATGCAGCGGTTCTCGCACGCGGGCGCCGGCTTCGACGCGCATCTCGTCGAGACCCACCACGCGCAGAAGCTCGACGCGCCGAGCGGCACCGCCCGGCTGCTCGCGACGGTCGCCGAGCGGGCGCGCGGCCGACCGGTGCCGATCACGAGCGTGCGGACCGGGCACGTGCCGGGCACCCATGAGCTGATCCTGGACGGGCCGTTCGAACAGGTCCGGCTGGTGCACGAGGCGCGCGACCGGCGGGTCTTCGCGTCGGGCGCGCTCGCGGCGGCCAAGTGGCTCGCCGGGCGCCGCGGGGTCTTCACGCTCGACGACTATCTCGGGGAGGTGCGATGACCACGACGCTCCGCGGCGCGATCACGGCGCTGATCACGCCCTTCACCGAGGAGTGGAAGGTCGACGAGGCGGCGCTCGGGGCGCTGGTCGAGTGGCAGGTCGCCGAGGGGATCCACGGGCTCGTGCCCGTGGGCTCCACCGGGGAAGCGGTCACGCTGGCGATCGGCGAGCGGGAGCGGATCGTCCGGATCTGCGTCGAGCGCGCATCGGGGCGCGTGCCGGTGATCGCCGGCGCGGGTTCGAACGACACCGCGTCGGCCATCAAATGGTCGTACACGCTCGCCGCGGCCGGCGCGACGCACCTGCTCCACGTCTCGCCGATGTACAACAAGCCGCCGCAGCGGGGGATCCTCGCGCACTTCCGCGCCATCGCCGACCAGTCGCCGGTGCCGATCGTCGTCTACAACGTGCCGGGACGCACGGGGAGCAACCTGCCCGCCGAGACGACGCTCGCGCTCGCGGAGCACGGGAACATCTGCGGCGTGAAGGAGGCCTCGGGCGACCTCGGGCAGATCGACGAGATCCTCCGGCACCGGCCCGCGGGCTTCGCCGTGCTCTCCGGCGACGACGGGCTCACGCTGGGCGTGATGGCGTCGGGAGGTGACGGCGTCATCTCGGTGATCTCCAACGCCGTGCCGCGCGCGTGCGCGAGTCTCGTCGACGCGGCCGCTCGCGGCGACTTCGCCGCTGCGCGGGAGATCCACCATCGACTCGCGCCGCTCGTCGATGCGGCGTTCGTCGAATCGAACCCGATCCCGATCAAGGCCGCGCTCGCCCTGATGGGACGCTGCCGGAACCAGCTGCGGCTGCCGCTCGTCCCGCTCGACGCGCGGCACGAGCCGGCGCTGCGCGCCGCCCTGACGGCGGCCGGGGTGGCGCCGTGAGCGCGGCCTCGCCGGATCCTGCCCGGCTGGAAGCCGAGATCGAACGGCTCTTCGCGCTCCCTGCGGACGGGATGCCCGCGGTGGCGGAGGATGTCGTCGGGCAGCTGCTCGACGCGCTCGAGTCGGGCCGCTTGCGCGCCGCGGTAAGGGACGAGAGGGGCGAGTGGCGCGCGGTGCCATGGGTGAAGCGCGGCATCCTGCTCGGCTTCCGCGTCGGCCGCATCGTCGAGCATCCCGCCGACGGCACGCCGTTCCGGTTCTTCGACAAGCACACGTACCCGACGCGTCCGCTCACGCTCACCGACGGCGTACGCGTGGT
>JBGATT010000018.1:0-30883 GCA_044229035.1 Gemmatimonadaceae bacterium
CAACTGCAGACCCGAAGCGGGCAACTGCAGACCCGAAGTGGGCAACTGCAGACCCGAAGCGGGCAACTGCAGACCCGAAGTGAGCAACCGCAGACCCGCAGGGACCTTCAGCAAGTTCGTGGGCGACTCAGTCGACGCAAGACTCGGTCGCCGCGTGCCGTCAGGTGACCGACTCGTCGACCTCGGCGGCGATTTCCCGTTCGCTCTCGTCCCCGGGAGGAAGGACCGATCGCCAGACCGCCCCTCCGGCCGCGAGCAGCGAGACCCCGGCCAACAGGAAGAAGCCGAACCCATACGCGGAGAGCGTCCAGTTCGTCCGCGACATCGCGGGATGATCACCGGCCCAGTCGAACGCCAGAAGGCTCGCGGACGCGCAGCAGGCGGTCAGCACGAGCGAGACGAGCGCACCGCGCAGATGATCGCGGCGGCGCATCCGACCGTTCGGGCCCGTGCCCCGGACCCCGTAGGTCGTGAGCAGCGCCTGTGTCCACTCCGATCGCGGGAAGAGGGCGACCATGGCGAGCAGCAGCGCGATGAACCCGAATCCGATGATGTGGATCAAGAACACCCCATGCGCGAACGGCCGTCGAATGGCGGCCTCTTGATCATGCCGATCGAGATCGGTGCGTACGCGCGCGGTGAACCGGTGCCGACGATCCATCGGATGCAGATGAATGCGACGGCGAACACGGACGCGTCAGCAGCGCCTACGCAGGATCCGCATCCGCCGCCCTCCGCCGGCAGGCGGGGCGCAGGCTAGGAACGGCTCCACTCGACCTCGACACCGTCGTTCGCTCCGAGCGCGGAACGCAGCAGGGCGATGAACTCGACCGTGCCACCCTTCGCCTCGAGCAGGTCGATCGTGTCCGCGGTGAGGTAGTAGTCCTGATTCGCGCGGGACTCCTCCTCGAGCGCATGCCGCAGCAGCGCGACGTCGCCCTCGGTGATGGTGCCGATCGCGGTCCCGCGGTCCTTGTCGCGCAGCGTGATCATGAGCTTCCTCGAGAGAATGTCCGGTGCCCCGCCGACCGTGTGTCTCCGCCGTGGACGCTTGAATAAGCCGCGGCGGTGCGGCGAGCGCTAGGACACCACCGACCTCGGTCAGGGTGCCGACGACGATCCCGATCCCTGGTGACGCGGGGTGACACGACCGTCAGGGGCGATGGCGAACTCGAGCACGGTCTGTTGCTCGACGCTCTTCGCGCGCACCCGATACTCCCCGGGTCCGAGGGCTTCGGCGGACCGCGACTCGCGGTAGCCCTGCGGTGGATCACCGTAACGCACCTGGATCGGAAGCGAGGGCCCTGCATCGCGCCGCTGCACGAGCGCCCACATCTCGGTCGCGCCGCCAGAGCGCATCGCCGATACGCGCTCCACGAAGATGAACTGGGGCGCGTGTCGCCCGTTGACCGTGAACTCGGGAGCCGGCAGCGAAGCGGCCGGTGCGAAGGCGATCTCGAATGGCGGAACGCCTCCGCATGTGGCGGGGGCGAATGCGAGCATGGCGACGGCCACGCACCGCATCCGCCGCACGCCCAGGAGGATCACGCACCAACGCGGATCGCTCCGCGTCCATCCCCTCACTCCTCGTGCTCCGGGTCCCGAGCGCCCGTCGTACCGCCCACCAAGGCACGCCACCGCCCCGCATCGATGTTCCGCCCGCTCACCACGATCACCACGGGGAACGCCTGCGGACGCAGCGCGCCGGACCGCAACGCCGCCACCCCGGCCGCGCCCGAGCCCTCGACCGTCAGCCCGTGCTCGCGGTGCAGCCACACGATCGCCTCGATCAGGTCGTCCTCGTCCACCGTGGCGATCCCGTCCAGCGACGCCTGACCCTGCGCCAGCATCTCCGCATCCACGAGCCCCGCGAGACCATCGGCGAGCGTCGGCAGGTCGGGGATGTCCGTCGGGCGACCCGACCGCAGCGCGAGCGTCATCGCGTTGGTGCGCAACGCCTGCGCGCCGAGGATGCGCACGCCCGGCGCCGTCCCGCGCACGTAGCCGCCCACGCCGCCCGCCAGCCCGCCGCCGCCCACGCACACGACGATCGTCCCGGCGCTCGGCAGGTCATCCAGGATCTCGGCGGCGACGGTCCCCGCGCCCGCGAGCAATGCGCGTCCGGTGCAGGGACTCACGAACGTCGCGCCGGTCGCCGCGGCATGTGCGCGCGCCGCCGATTCGGCCGCATCGTAGCTCGCGCACGAGGCGTCCACCCGCGCACCGCGCGCGGCGATCTTCTCGCGCTTCACCGCCGGCGCGGACGCCGGCACGAAGATCGTCGCCGGCACGTGCAGCAGCTCCGCCGCCATCGCCACGCCGATGCCATGATTGCCCGCGGAGCTCGCCACCACGCCACGCGCCCGCTCGGCGGGGGTGAGCGCCAGCAGCGCATTCAACGCGCCGCGGAGCTTGAACGAGCCGCCGTGCTGCTCGCACTCCAGCTTGAGCAGCACCTCGCCGCCCGCGATCGCGGAAAGGCCGGGGGAGGGGATCAGCGGCGTGCGCACCACGTGCGATGCGATGCGAGCCGCGGCCGCGCGCACCTCGGCCGGCGTCGGCAGGATGGACGTCATGCGAGGGCCTCGAGCAATCGGTCGATGTCGGCGAGGTCGTTGTAGACGGACGGCGACACGCGCAGCCAGTCGGCCGCGACGCGCACCTCGACGCCCGCGGCGGCGAGGCGCCTGGGTACGTCGCTCGCGCCCACGCCGCGCCGCGCGAAGGTCACGTTCCCGGCGGTCGAGTCCGCGGGGGTCATCGACCGGAACCCGAGGCGAGGCATCTCGGCCTGCAGCCGGCGGATCATCGGCACGCGGTGGGCCCGGATGCGGTCCGGGCCGAGCGCCATCACGTATTCCAGCGATCGCGCGAGCAGGGCGACCCCCACCTCGGCCATCCCGGTGAGCGCGCCCATCTCGAAGAGGCCGGCCGCGCCCCGGGCGAAGGCGTACTCGACGGGATCATGCGCGCCCGCGGGGAGGAACGGCGGGACGTGCTGGTCGATCTCGGCGGCCTGGTAGTAGCCGACCACCGGCCGTTCGATGCGGTCCCATGCCGATTCGCGCGCGTAGAGGAAGCCGAGTCCGAAGTCGCCCATCAGCCACTTGAAGCTCGAGCAGGCGGCGAAGTCGATCCCGCTCGCCGCGACGTCGAAGGGCTCCGCGCCGGCGAGGTGCACGAGGTCGACGTACACGAGCGCGCCCTGCGCGTGCGCGAGGTCGGCGATGGCCCTCAGGTCATGACGGAAGCCGTTGTACATCGCGGCGGCGGAGACCTGCACGAGGCGCGTCCGCGGGTCGATGAGCCGCTCGAGGTCCCGGAGCTCGACGCGCCCGTCGTCCGTCGGCCGCGCGATGCGAACGTCGAGTCCCTTCCGCTTCAACGTGTCGAGGTGCATCAACGCGCCCTCGAAGTGGAGGCCGTCGGTCACGACGTTGCCGTCGAAGCGATGGTCGAGCCCGAGCGCGCGCATCACGAGATTCTCGCCGGCGCTGGTGCTCGACACGTGCGCGATCTCGCTCGGCTTGGCGTTGATGAGGCGCGCGAAGAGCTGCTTGGGCGAGGCGCGGTCCGGCTCGGCGGGGAGCGCCGCGGCGCGCCGCTCGGCGGCGACACGAGCGGCCTCGGACGAGACGCGCGGGATGGGATGCGTGTACGCCGCGTTGAGGTACGTCGTCGCGGGAGCGATCGCGAAATCGGCGCGGCGCGGGAACGCGGCGTCCGCCGGCGGCAGCTCGGGGACCGCGGTCCCCACCCGCAGGACGCGCGCCGCGGCGAGTCCGCCGAGTGCCCCGAGCATGCCGCGCCTATCGAGCGTCATGCGCGGAATATACGGGTCAGCGCTGCATCCGGATGTAGGCCTCCGCATCGAACTTCTCCCGCGCCCGCGCGAGACTCATCGGCCGCATGAGCCCGAAGACCGGCTTGTCGAACCAGGGACGGTCGAACTTCCCGAAGCACCATTGGATGCCGCCGTAGCTCGACGGGTCGCGGCCGTCGAGCGCCCACTTGTCGTTCAGGTGGATGAGGTGCTCGAGCGCGTGCTTGTAGCGCGCCGTCCAGAGCATCACCGACTTGCCCCACAGCATGCGCACGACGTTGTGCATGTGCCCGGTGCGGACGAGCTCGCGCTGCGCGGCGTTCCAGAGCTCGTCGTGCGTCTCGCCGCGCTCGAGCTGGTCGCGGGTGTAGATCGCCTCGCGCGGGTCGTCCTTGTGCGCCGCCATCGTCCGGTGCACCCAGTCGGGGAGCCCCTTGAGCTTCCGGAACTCGGGATTGCGGAGGCAGAAGTTGAGCGCGAGCTCGCGCCACGTCACGAGCTCGTCCTCGAACTTCCGCGCGCTCTCGGCGTGCCCGGCGGCGCGCACGGTGCGGAGCACCTCGGCGGCGCTGATCTGCCCGAAGTGGAGCCAGGGCGAGAGGCGCGACGAGCCGCGCACGTCGGCGGGCTCGTTCCGCCGCTCGGCGTAGTCGGGCAGGGCATCGGCGATGAAGTCCTGCAGTCGCGCGCGGGCGCCGTCGAGTCCGCTCGCGAAGGGCACCGGCGGCACGGTGTGGTCGATCTCGCAGCGTGCGACCTCGGCGGCGACATCGAAACGGCGGAAGTCCACGCGATCGACGTCGAGCGAGCGCCAGACGGTGTCCGGCAGGGCGCGCGCGGGGGGACGTTCCTCGACCGGCTCGAGCGCGAGGTCGAGGACCTTCGCGATCTTCGGGCGGATGGTGCGGGCGGCGTACTCCTCCTTCACGAACGCGCCCGACGGCACGATGCCGTGCGACTCGACGAGGTCGACGCGGCAGGGGGCGCGCTCGGCGAAGCGCGCGGTGCGCTCGGCGATGCCGGCGGTGGGGAAGCGGTCGGTCACGACGAGCGCCGCACGCGCGGCGAGACGGTCGACCACGCGGCGGTCGTCGTCGCGGCGGCGGCGCAGGACGAACTGGTACGAGAAGCCGAGGTCGGCGGAGCGGCGATGGAGGGCGCGCGCGTTCTCGAGGATCACCGTATGGATGCGGTCGTTCGCGTGCTCGTAGGTGGGGTCGAGCCCCTGGTGCACGAGCAGCGGCTTGCCGAGGCGGTCGGCGTGGAGGATGGCCTGGCGGAGCGCCCAGTTCTCCTCGAAGCGGTGCGTGGACTGCATCCAATAGAGGACGTAGACGCCCTCGGGCTGGGTCCGCACGCCATTGGCCGTGACCGTGCGCAGGGCGAGCTGGTCGCGAACGTGGTCCGAGGTGAGGGGGTGGAGTTTCGCTGGCATCGTCCGATACTGATGAACGAGGGGGGTGGCGCCCGGTTCCCCCGTCGACTAGGTTCCCCGAATCGGCGGCCCCGCCAAGACCCATCGGCGGGGCCGTATGCGTGACCGGAACCTTTCTGGGTCGTCCCGGGTATGTGAGGCAGGACCGGGATCGGAAGTCTGCCGGAACGCGATGCGGGGCTGTAGCTCAGCTGGGAGAGCGCTGCAATCGCACTGCAGAGGTCAGGGGTTCGATCCCCCTCAGCTCCATATAGAAGTTTCGCTGGTTCGCGACTGGGTGATCTGCCCGCCGTCGTTCGGTAGGACGTACAGTTCCAATGACGACGTGCGTGGCGACTCCCCGCGCGAGACCAGCTTTGATGACGCCGCAGGCCCTCGGGCCTGCGGCGTTTGACATTTCGGGGGTGAAGGTCGAAGGAGGAAGGCGGAAAGAGGCCCTCCCACCTTCACCAGCCCTCGCGTTCCCGCAGTGCGGTCACGTGCGCCGTGTGGTGGCGGCTGTGCCAGGCATACAGCGCGGCCCAGATGTCGATCGTCTGCGGGCCGCCGGCCGGATGCAGGAAGGGGCGGGCCCACTGCTCGGGGGTGAGGCTGCGCAGGATCGCGTCGAGTCGCGCATGCACCGCGTCGAGGATCGCGAGCGAGAGCTCCACCGGCAGCCGCGAGTCCGGCAGCTTCGCCCACTCGGCCTCCGCGTACGGCTTGATTACCGGATTCTCCTCGGTGAGCGCCAGCTTCACGCGCGTGTAGCCGTTCATGTGCGAGTCGGCGACATGATGCACCAGCTGCCGGACGCTCCAGCCGCCGGGGCGGTACGGGGTGTCGAGCTGGGCCTCGCTCAGGCCGCGGACGGCGCCGCGGAGGTTGGCGGGCAGCGCGGCGAGGGTGTCCATCCGGGCCGCACGGTCGGCGGCGGTGCTCGGGCCGGGGCGCTCGAACCGGCCGATCGGGTACGAGAGGTCGCTGGTCATGGCCGAAAACTAGCGTCGAGCCGCAAGTCGCTGCCGGACCGGAGGATACCCGCTGGTCCCGAGGGGTTGCCCGGAGGGGTGGTCCGCCGATAATTTCATTGTTCCCCACGGCAACGCGGGGTCGATGCCCGTTAGCTCAACTGGCAGAGCGTCTGACTCTGGATCAGAAGGTTCCTGGTTCGATTCCAGGACGGGCAACTGAAGGGCCGGACCATCCTCGGATGGGCCGGCCCTTCGTGCGTCCGGGGGTGCCGTCGGTGGCGCGGGCGGGTCAGGCGGCGGCCGCGACCAGCCGCGCGATCGCCTTCATCCCTTCCTCGCCCACGTCGAGGCTGTGCTCGTTCACGTACAGCGCGATGTGCCGCGCGCACACCTCCTCCGACATCTCCTGCGCGTTGGCGCGCACGTAGGCGGCGCTCGCCTTGGGGTCGTCCATCGCGTGTTGCACCGACGCGCGGATCGCGACCTCGGCGGCGAGGCGCGTCTCCTCCTTCATGTCGCTGCGCGCGCAGATCCCCGCGAGCGGCACCGGCAGGCCCGTCTGCTCCTCCCACCATTCACCCAGGTCGAGGAGCTTGAGCAGTCCGTGCTCGGCGTAGGTGAAGCGGCTCTCGTGGATGATGAGCCCCGCCTCGGCGTGCCCGCCCGCGACGGCGCGGAGGATGCGGTCGTAGCGCATCTCGAGGACATCCTTCACCGCCGGCGCCGCGAGGCGGAGGAGCTGGTAGGCGGTGGTCTCGCGCCCGGGGGTCGCGATCTTCCCCGCGGCGACCTCGTCGAGCGTCTTCACGTGCTTCGTCACGACGAGCGGCCCCACGCCGTGCCCGAGCGCGGCGCCGCTGCGGAGCATCGTGTACTTCTTCCCCACCGACCCGAACGCGCCGACGCTCAGCTTGGTGAGGTCGAACTCGCCCTTGTGCGCGCGACGGTTGAGTTCCTCGATGTCGAGGAGCACGGGCTTGATCTTGAACGGCGCGTCCACGAGTCCGTGCGCGAGCGCATGGAAGGCGAAGGTGTCGTTGGGGCAGGGGGAGTAACCGAAAGTCAGTTCACGCACGGGCGAGCTCCGCGATGAGACGCGGGGTCGCGTCGATGATGGCACTGAAGGCCGCGTCGAACTGCCAGCGCGCGCGGTCGCTTTCCTCGATCTCGTTCGAGATGGCGCGGATCTCGATCGCCGGCACGCCGGCGAGCTGCGCGGCGCGGAGCACCGCGAATCCCTCCATCGCTTCCACATCCACGTCGTGGGTGCCGCCGATGCGGGCGCTCGTGCCGATCGCGCCGGTGCGCGCCTCCGGCAGCGCGCGCGCGGCCGCCGCGAGCAGATCGGGCGGTGCCGCGACGACGCTCGGCGCCCACTTCGGTGCGACGCCGAGGTCGCAGTAGCGCGCCTCGGTGCCGATCACGACCGTCCCGGGCGCGATGCCCGAGGCGCGTCGCGCGCCGGCGATGCCGACGTGCAGCACCGCGGCGGGGCGGTGCGTGGCGATCGCGGCGGCGGAGGCTGCCGCCGCGTCGACGGGCCCGACGCCACACCGCACCGCCTGCCATCCCCCGGACGGCGCGAGCTCACGCTCGGTCGCTGCGATCACCAGGATCCGGGTACGGTCGATGGGCACCACTGAAGTCTACTCGGACCGACCCTCGTCTCAAACCGTCGCCGCGCGAAAAGTCAGCCGACGGAGCGACGACGGAGCGTCCCGAGCCAGGCGCCGATCGACATCCCGCTCATGAAATGGTCGAGGGTCCAGACGTCGGTCCAGGCGGTGGCCTTGTCACCGAACAGCGTGCCGAAGGACGGCAGTTCGCGCTGGAGGACCATGCAGTCGGCGAAGACGAAGAGGTGCACGCCGAGCCAGACGGCGATGCCGACGCGGATCACGAACGCGGTCCGCGGCGTCCCGAAGGACCGTTGCACGAGCGCGCCGGAGAGCACTGCCGCCGGGTCGGCGAGGAGCCGGTTGCCCCAGAACTCCACGCCCTGCATCCAGTGCATGATGAGCGGGATCGAATCGGCCTCGAGGTAGTGCTCCAGGGTCTCCCACGCGTAGGCGATCAGCAGCGTGGAGATGATGAAGGTGCGGATGGTGATCGCGGTGCCGGGCTTCGCGGGCGCGGGGGCGGCGGCCTGGACGTCCCCCCTCGCAGGCGCGACGCCGGTGGTCAGGCGGTACTGCGGGAAGGTGCTGGCGGCGGCGTTCTCCAAGGCGGTCCTCTCCGGGGACGGGTGGTGGGGGGAGGTTCTCCTCGCCGGTCGCGCCGGGGAATACGTCAGGTGACGTAGAGGCGGGGCCCGGGTCGATGCGCGCCGTTAGATTTCCCCTCTCATCCCCACCCGCAGACACCGTGTCCGATCCCGCGCTCACCCCCGACCCGAACTCCCCCCGCCGCGACTTCATCCGCGAGATGGTCGCGGAGGACGTCGCCACCGGCCGCTTCGGCCGCGCCCCCGCGACGCGATTCCCGCCGGAGCCCAACGGCTTCCTGCACATGGGGCACGCCAAGTCGATCTGCCTCAACTTCGGCATCGCGAAGGAGTTCGGCGGGACCTGCAACCTCCGCTTCGACGACACCAATCCGGCGACGGAGGACATGAAGTACGTCGAGGCGATCAAGAAGGACGTCGAGTGGCTCGGCTTCAGGTGGGACGGGCTCTACTTCGCGTCGGACTACTTCGAGAAGCTCTACGACATCGCCGAGCTCCTCGTGCAGAAGGGGAAGGCGTACGTCGATGACCAGACCGAGGAGCAGATCCGCACCAATCGCGGCACGGTGACCTCGGCGGGCACGCCGAGCCCGTGGCGCGACCGCACGCCCACCGAGAACCTCGACCTGCTGCGCCGCATGAAGGCGGGGGAGTTCGCGGACGGTACCTGCGTGCTGCGCGCCAGGATCGACATGGCGCACCCCAACATGATCATGCGCGACCCGCTGCTGCTGCGGATCCGCCGCGGCGCGCATCATTACCGCCGCGGGACGGCGTGGAACATCTTCCCGCTCTACGACTTCGCGCACGGCCTGAGCGACGCGATCGAGGGGATCACGCGCTCGCTCTGCACGCTCGAGTTCAAGGACAACCGCGACATCTACGAGTGGCTCGTGCAGGAGGCGGGGTTCACCGCGCCGCCCACGCAGATCGAGTTCGCGCGGCTCGAGCTCGACTACACGGTGCTCAGCAAGCGGAAGCTCCTGCGCCTGGTGAACGAGGGGCACGTGACGGGGTGGGACGACCCGCGGATGCCGACCATCGCCGGGCTCCGCCGCCGCGGCGTGCGCCCCGAGGCCATCCGCGCCTTCGCCGAGGTGATCGGCGTGGCGCGCAAGGACGCGCGGGTGGAGATCGCGACCTTCGAGCATGCGGTGCGCAACGACCTCAACATGGAGGTCCCGCGCGTCCTCTGCGTGCTCAACCCGCTGAAGGTCGTGATCACGAACTACCCCGAGGGGCAGGTCGAGATGCTCGAGGCGCAGGACTACCCGCACGACGTGCCCAAGACGGGCACGCGGCAGGTGCCGTTCTCGCGCGAGCTGTTCGTGGACCGCGACGATTTCATGGAGGACCCGCCGAAGAAGTTCTATCGCCTCTCGGTGGGTCGCGAGGTGCGCCTCCGCTTCGGCTACCTCATCACCTGCACCGAGGTGATCAAGGACGCCTCGGGGCAGGTCGTCGAGCTGCGCTGCACCTACGACCCGGAGACGCGGAGCGGCAACGCCCCCGACGGCCGCAAGGTGCAGGGCACCATCCACTGGGTCTCGGCGGCGCAGGCGCTCTCCTGCGAGGTGCGGCTCTACGACCGGCTCTTCTCGCAGCCCGATCCCGATGACGTGCCGGAGGGACAGGACTTCATCAGCGCGCTCAATCCGCACTCGCTGGTGGTGATCCCCGACGCGAAGATCGAGCCGAGCGTGGGGCAGCACCCCATCGGCAGCCGCTATCAGTTCGAGCGGACGGGCTACTTCATGAGCGAGCCGGAGGATTCGACGCCGGGGAAGCTGGTGTTCAACCGGATCGTGGGGCTCAGGGACTCATGGGCGAAGGAAGTGCGGAAGGGCTGAATCGCGCATGAAGGCTGAAGGATGAAGGAGGGGCGGCCGTGCGGCCGCCCCTTCGTGCATTCCGGTGCCGGATGCGAGCGAGGCGAGGCCGAACGGCCTCGCCCCATTCATCCTTCCACCTTCATCGGAGAAAGCACCAGCCAATCCTGCGGCCCCCCGCGCCACTCCTGCACCGCCTCCACGCACTTCGCCGGCATCCACTTCGCGAGCGAGGGCGCGAGCGCGCTGGGGAAATCCGCCATCGTCCGCGGCTGCGTGGGAATCACCGTGATGCGGTGTGTCTCGGCGAAGCGCGCCTCGATCGTCGCGCGGCAGCCGGGGACGATCACATCATGCGTCTCCACGAGGATCGTCGCGGTGCGCAGCGCGGGGATGCGCGCCGGATCGAGGAGCTCGCGCTCGTAGCCCTCGACGTCGATCACCACGAGCAGGCGACCGGCGTCGGCGCAGGCGGCGCCGAGGTTCTCGGGGTCGGCGGCGCCGAGGATCGTCGTGCGCTCGGCGAGTCCGTTGCGCGCGACGGTCGCGGCGATCACGGCGCGCGCCTCGGCCGTGAGCTCGAAGACGATGAGCGTCGCCTGCGTGAGGCGACGGCCGAGTCCGGCGATGTAGAAGCCGTTGCCACCGCCGACGTTGATGACCGTGTCCCACGCGCGCGTGGCGAGGGCCTCGATCGTCGGATGGAGCTCGCGCTCGTAGCTGCCGAGGAGATGCGGCAGGAAGGGATGCGGGGCGAGACGGAGACCGGCGAAGGGGCCGGCGGCGACGGTGCCGCCGGCGGCGCGCCAGGCGATGGCGCGGAAGAGCGTATCGGCCGGGTACATCAGCGGCCGCAACCGCGCGCGCGCGCCCTCGCCGACGAGCGCGCGATAGAGCGGACGGAGGGCCGCGCGGAGCGGGGTCAGCGCCGCTTCTTGTTGACCGTCGTCACGTCGATCACACCGGCCTCGTGCCCGGGGCCGAAGTTCTGCACGGCCCGATTCTGGTCGAGGTAGCGGATCTCGGTCACGTCGGCGGCCTTCACGGTGACCAGCGACGACTCGAGGTCGGGCTGGCGCATGCCGTCGATGTAGACGACCACCTGGGTCGCGGCGCGGGTGTCGCCGCCCATGTCCGTGGAGGCCATGCGGCCGCGCGGTGGGGCGAGCCACCAGGGGCGCAGGAGGCGGATGGCATCGGCCGCGGTCGCGACGTTGCCGGCGCCGGTGATCTCCTCGGGCGTGAGCTTGTTGCGATCGCCCCGGGGGCGCCGGGTGGCGGCGCGGGTCGTGGTGTCCTGCTGGGCCTCGAGGGACGGCGCGGCGGCGGCGAGCGCCGCAAGGACGCTGCCCGCGAGCAGGGCGGTGCGGAGGAAGGAACGCATGGGCGGGTCCGGGCTGGGGTGGCCGTCTCGCACGCGGCGAGGCGCTCCCCGGAAGTTATCGCGCGAGGGGCGGCTCGCCAGCACGGTCCGGACGGCCGGTCCCTGCGAGGGTGCGGTCCAACCCGCCGATGACACTCCGGCCCTGTCTGCAGGTAGTATGATGGCAGTGACCTCCCTGACCGCCTTCCACGCTCACCGCGCGCGCGCGGCCGCCTTCGCAGGCGCCCTCGCCCTCTTGCTCGCGGCGCCGTGCCTACCGGCGCAGGCGATCCGCGGCACCGTGGTGCGGAGCACCGACGATGCGCCGATCATCGGCGTGGTGGTGTTGCTCATCGACTCCACCGAACTCGCCCGCGCGCGCGGTCTCACCGACGCGCGCGGGACCTTCCAGCTGCGCGCGCCGACCCCCGGCACGTACCGCCTCCGCACGCTGCGCATCGGGTTCACCGCGACGACCGGCGCCCCCTTCGCGCTCCGCGCCGACACCACGGTCCGCCTCGCGCTGGACCAGATCCCGGTGAACCTCCCGGCGGTCACCGCGGCGGAGCGCACCGAATGCCGCGAGACGATGACCGGCGGCCTCGCGACGGCGATCCTCTGGGACGAGGCGCGCACCGCGATCCTCGCCGCGGACATCACCATCCGCGACCTCGACTACCGCTTCGACATGATGCTGCACAGCCGCAAGCTCGACACGCGGCCGCCGCCGCTCCTGCTCGAGTCGGTCTTCGGGCGCGTGCGGCACGAGGGGATCCAGCCCTGGACCTCGTTCCCGCCCGACACCCTCGAGGCGCGCGGGTACGTGACGCCGACCGACTCGGGGCTGCGCTACGTCGCCCCCGACCTCGCCGTGCTCCTCTCGCCGTACTTCATGCGCACGCACTGCTTCCGCATGCGCGACTCGTCGGCCACGCCGGCGGGCCGGATCGCACTGGAGTTCTGGCCGCACACCGCCATCCGCCGCTCGGAGATCAGGGGCGTCCTCGAGTTCGACGCGCGAACGCGCGCGCTCCACACGGTGACGTTCGCGTACGTGAACCTCCCCGAGACGGTCAACGACACCCTCGCCGGCGGCGAGATCGAGTTCGCGCAGCTCTCCAACGGCGCATGGATCATCCCGCGTTGGCTCATCCGCGCACCGATCCCGGTGCGCACCGCGCTCGGCGACACCGTGCGCACCGCCGGCACCGCGGTGAACACCTGGCGCTCGGACTATCGCGTGGTGCCGACCACGTCGCGGCTCCGCGTCACCGGTGGCGACCTGCTCGTCGTGCGCCAGGGACGCGACACGACGACGCTCTGGTCGCGGCGCACCTCGCAGCTGATCGTGCGGGCGGTGCAGGCGGGGGGGCGCGAGCTCCAACCCGCGGACGGCGTCGCGGTGGCCTTCGCCGGTTCGACCGAGCAGGAGGTGAGCGGCCCCGACGGCGTGGTCCGCTTCCCGGGGATGGTCGCCGGCGAGTACGCGGTGGAGGTGAGCACGCCGTACTACGCGGCGTTCGACATCGAGCCGGAGCGGTTCATCGTCGTCTTCTCCATGGAGCCGCGCACCGCGGAGCATCGGGTGCGGGTGCGCACGCTCCGCGAGCTCGCGCGCGATGCCTGTGGCGAGAAGCCGGGACATGCGGTGCTCCTCGGCTCGGTGGTGCAGGGCGATGTGGTGGTGCGCGGCGCGGGCGTGACGGCGCGCATCCCGCGCGGCGCGACGTCGAGCCTCGACGAGGCGCGCACGGCGCGGGCGCGCACGACGCTCGAGGGGCGCTACGCGATCTGCGAGATCCCGACGGGCGTGGAGCTCTTCATCACCGTCGTCGCCGCCGACGGCACGCGGCTGCAGCAGTCCACGTTCATCGAGTCGGGCGAGACGGTGGCGTTCCTCGACCTCGCGCTCCCCGCCGCCCGGCCGCCGCGGCCGTAGCGTGCCGTAGCGTGCCGCTCGCGCCGGGGCCGCCTCAGCCGCCGCTGCCGAGCTGGTAGGAGTACTTCACCGTGATGGCGCGCGAGACCGGCGTGCGCCACCGCGTGAAGCTGTCCGCCTGCTCGCCGTCGTTGAGCACCACGAAGAGACCGGTGTTCGCGGTCCGCAACCAGGCGAAGCGCACGTTCGCGGTGAAGATCCCCGCCTGGTTGTTGTACTGCGTGAGCGACTGGACGAAGATCCGCGGCGTGAAGAAGTAGGCGAGCTTGACGCCGATGAGGTCGCGCACGAAGTCGCCCTCGGGGAGATCGACGTCCTGGTGGTCGAAGGTGAGGGCCGACGAGAAGGCCGCGCCCCGGCGGGCGGTCACCGTGACGTTGCCGCCCTGCTTGGTCCCCGAGTAGAACTGGCCCACCTCGATGCGCGCGAGGAACGAGAGCGGCGCGCTCGGGTCGGAGCCCCAGTCGATGCCGGGGAGCGAGAAGTGGTACTGGCCCGGTTGCAGCACCACGCCCGGGGCGATGGTGAAGGGCGCCTGCAGGCCTTCCGTGTAGACGTTGATGTCGGGCCCGAAGCGTCCGCCGCCGTTGAACTCCACCTCGGTGAGATCGATGTGCGCCCACGTGGACTGCGTGAAGCCGTCGGTGCCGACGTAGCGGCGGAGCGAGATGTGCGGGTTCCACTGCCGCACCTCCTTCCATCGCGGGCTCCGCACGAGGCGCATGAGCATGAGCTCGTCGAACCGGTAGCCCGCAGGGCGGCTCATGAAGCCGACCTCGGGATTGAAGTCGTCGCCGACCTGCAGCATGCGCACCGAGTGGTTCCAGTCGCGGGTCTGGTAGGCGAGGCGCCCGCTCCACGCGTTGGCGTCGCCGTCGCGGCCCGGCGTCTCGGAGCGACCGAACCAGGCGTCGGCCGTCCACGCCTGCCCGATCCCCACGCGACCGTCCACGCCGTACACGCGATTGTGGTCGTCGGCGTCGCCGAGCCGCTGGCGCTGCACCGCCATCACGCCCACGCGCGAGCGGGCGGAGAGCTCCTTGAGCGTGCGCAGCACGGTGTAGGAGTTGCCCTCGACGCCGTTCTGCTCGCCGGTGATCATCTGCAGCGCGCCGACGGTGAGGCCGCCGATGCGGCCGGTGAGGCGCCCGCCGCCGAGGATCGGCACGGGCTGGCCCACCGAGTCGATGCCGATGCGCCGCGTGAAGAAGAGGTCCACGGCCTGCGGCGTGCCGGCGGCGAAGACGCCGGCGTTCTCGAGGAAGAACGGTCGCTTCTCGGGGAAGAAGAGCGGGAAGCGCGTGAGGTTGGTGCGCTGCTCGTCCACCTCCACCTGCGCGAAGTCGGTGTTGTAGGTGAGGTCGAGGGTGAGGCTCGGCGTGATGCCGTACTTCGCGTCGAGGCCCACCTCGCCGGTGGAGCGGAAATCCGGCATCGTCGCATAGGCGCGATTCGACGTGCCCAGCACGTACGGCGTGACGGTCGCGATGCGTTGCGACGGCACGGGGAGCTCCTCGAGCGTCCCCGCCTGCGAGAGGCGATTGAGGCTGAACTGGCGCGACACGCGCGACCAGAGCGCCTCCTCGTTCCGGCGGCGGATGCCGCGCATGATGTTGAGGCCCCAGGTCTGCGTCGCGCCGGCACCGTAGCGGATGGTCGAGTACGGGATCCGGAACTCGGCGTACCAGCCGAGCGAGTCCTGCGAGGTGCGGACGGTCCAGCTCGCATCCCAGTTGAGGTTCACGCCGCCGAGCGCGCCGGCCTGCGCGCGATTGCCGCCGGCCGTGAAGACGCCGCCGCCCTCGCCCTCGCGGATCACCTGCGCGTCGTGCTCGACGCCCGAGGGTGTGGTGCCGAAGACGAAGCCGTTCTGGCGGTCGTGATACGTGTCGAGGATGAACGCGAAGTAGTCGCTGTTGGTGAGCGTGACGTCGCGGATCTTCTCGCTCGGCACGATGAGGTGCGCCTCGCGGTCGTAGAGCCAGGCGCCGACGTAGAGCGCCTCGCCGTCGGTGAGGATGCGGACCTCGGTGCGTTCGGAGACCGGGTTCCCCTCGACGGGTTCACGCTGGACGAAGTCGGTGAGGACCTCGGCGCTGCGCCAGACGGCGTCGTCGAGCCGGCCGTCGATCGTGGGCGGCGTCTGGACCACCGTGGCGCGTCCCCGGCGCGCGCTCGCGCCGGTCTGCGTGACCATCTGGGCTTGGGCCGCGGTGGCGGCGACGGACGCGAGCAGGACGAGCGCGGTGACGGCGGTGCGTGAGCGGATCACGGGCGGGGCGGTGGGGGGCAGGACGCGTTGGCGTCGGGGGAAGATGGCGGCGCCGGGTAGCCCTCGCAAACGCCTCGTGCCGGCTACGGGAACTGCCGCAGCAAACGCTTGACCGCCTCGCGGACCGCCGGCGCCGGCCGCATCGTCGCCCGCTCCGGGATCTCACCGGCGATGAGTCCTCGCCAGGCGACGATGCCGCGATCGAGCGTCACCGCGTCGACGATCAGCATCCCTTCCTCCCAGCTCACGACGCGATCGGCGAGCTCCTCCGGCGAGCCGTAGACGCCCCAGGTCCCCGGCGTCCGGACGCCGCCCGGCGGATCGTCGCGCGTGGGGAGCGTATCGACCACTCGCTGCTGGGCGACATGGAAGTGCACGAGGAACTGCGCCGACTCGGGCGAGGTGCGCGGGAAGCCCCGGGCGGTGAGCTCGGCCTCCAGGGCGTCGCGGAAGATCGCGACCGCGCTGTCCGGCGGGATGCGTGCCCCTTCGGCGGCGGTGAAGCCGTCGCGGTCGACGGGCCCGAAGGCCCAGCGCTGGCCGGCGGTGATCCGCACGTCGGGCGCGCGTTGGATCGACACCGTGGGTCCGCAGGCGACAGTGGTGGCCAGTGCGGCGGTGACGACGAGGACGGAGGCGAGGTGGTGTCTCATGGGTGAACGCTATGGCGCGCGGCCGGGGAATGCTGTCGGCGGAGTGGCGCGGCCGCATCAGGGGGCGGCTCACAGCGGCGTCGGGACAACCTTCCCGCCCCTCGCGGGAATGGGTACGTTCCCGCGGTTCCGGCACGACCCCCCGAATCGCCTGAGGCCTGGATGCTTCCCAAGTCCGTTCGCGCCGCCGCGGCCTGTGCGGCCCTGCTCCTGTCCCCCTCCCTCACCGGATGCGCCGGCGCCCAGTCGGGCCAGTCGGCCCGCGCCGTCGACGCCCAGGGGCCGTCGCTCCCGCTCCCCGCCGGCGTGAAGGCCGGCGCGTGGGTGGACCTCTTCGCCGGCGGTCCGAGCCGGCACTGGCGCGGCTACAAGCAGGACACGCTCCCGTCGGCCTGGGCCTACGACGCGGCCAGCAACACCATCACGCGCACCCGCTTCGGCGGCGACATCATCACGCGCCAGCAATACGCCGACTTCGAGTTCGAGATCGAGTGGAAGGTGATCCCCGGCGGCAACAGCGGGATCTTCTACCATGCGACCGAAGGGACGGCGGTGATCTACGAGAACGCGCCCGAGATGCAGGTGCTCGACAACCAGCGGCACAACGACGGCAAGAACACGCTCACGTCGGCGGGGGCGAACTACGGGCTCAACGCGCCGGCGCGTGATGTCACGCGGCCGGTGGGCGAGTGGAACCGGGCGCGCGTGGTGGTGATCGGCTCGCACGTGGAGCACTGGCTCAACGGCGAGAAGCTCCTCGAGTACGAGCTCTGGACGCCGGAGTGGACCGAGAAGGTGAGCAAGACCAAGTTCGCGCAGTGGCCCACCTACGGGCTGGCGCGGCGCGGGCACATCGGGCTGCAGGAGCACGGCGACCTGATCCACTTCCGTCATGCGCGCGTGCGGGAGCTCTCGCGATGATCAAGTTCCGCCTCGCGGTGATGATGTTCCTCCAGTACTTCGTGTGGGGGGCGTGGTTCGTCACGATGGGGACCTACCTGGGGCAGACGCTCCAGTTCACCGGGACGCAGATCGGCGCCGCCTACGGCGCGATGGCGATCGCCGCCTGCCTCTCGCCGATCTTCATCGGCATGGTCGCCGACCGGTTCATCAACTCGGAGAAGCTGCTCGCGGTGCTGCATCTCGCCGGCGGCGGGCTGCTCTACCTCGTCTCGCAGCAGCCGGCGTTCGGGACGTTCTACCCGCTGCTCATCTGCTACGCGCTCTGCTACATGCCGACGCTGAGCCTGAGCAACTCGATCTCGTTCCACCACATCAAGGACCCGGCGAAGGAGTTCCCGCTCATCCGCGTGCTCGGCACCATCGGGTGGATCGCGGCGGGGATCCTCGTGGGGAAGGTGCTGAAGGCCGACGCACAGGCGCTGCCGATGCAGCTCGCCGCCGGCGCGAGCATCGCCCTCGGCCTCTTCTCCTTCGCGCTCCCGGCGACGCCGCCGCGCGGCGGCGACCGGCCGTTCAGCATCCGCGACGCCCTCGGGCTCGAGGCGCTCCGGCTCTTCCGTCACCGCGACTTCCTCGTCTTCGCGCTCGGCAGCTTCCTGCTCTGCATCCCGCTGCAGTTCTACTACACGTTCACCAACCTCTATCTCAACGAGATCGGCGCGCCGGAGCCGGCGTTCATCCAGACCTTCGGGCAGATGAGCGAGATCGGGTTCATGGTGCTCCTCCCCGTCTTCCTGCTGCGCTTCGGCATCAAGGGGATCATGCTCGGCGGGATGCTCGCCTGGGCGGCGCGCTACTTCGCCTTCGGCGCGGGGAATGCGACCGACGGGATGTACCTCGTCTACATCGGCATCCTGCTGCACGGCATCTGCTACGACTTCTTCTTCGTGAGCGGCCAGATCTACACCGACCAGCGCGCCGGCGAGTCGATCCGCGCCGCCGCCCAGGGGCTGATCAACTTCCTCACCAACGGCCTCGGCTACATCGTCGGGGCGTACGCCTCGGGCCGCGTGGTCGACATGTACGCGAGCACCGAGGCCGCCACCGGCCTCGTGCGGCACGACTGGGCGCGCATCTGGCCGATCCCCGCGTACATGGCGCTCGTCGTCTTCGTGCTGTTCCTGCTGACGTTCAAGACCGACTCGAAGGTTCCCACCCCCGCCGCCTGAGGACCCGTTCATGTCCGGAAAGGATCTCGATCGCCGCACGTTCGTCGGAGGGCTCGCCGCCGCCGGCGCGCTCGCCGCGATCCCCAGCCCGCTCCATGCCCTCGGCGGCCGGCAGCCGAGCCAGAAGATCCGCATCGCCTGCATCGGCGTCGGCGGCATGGGATTCAACGACGTGCGCGGCGCGTCGCAGGAGCAGCTCGTCGCCTTCGCCGACGTCGACTGGCGCTCGGCGGAACGCGCCTTCCGCACCTGGCCCAACGTGCGGCGCTACAAGGACTACCGCGAGATGCTCGAGAAGGAGAAGGACAACATCGACGCGGTGACGGTCTCGACACCCGACCATGTGCACGGCGCCGCGGCGATGATGGCGCTCAAGATGGGGAAGCACGTCTACTGCCAGAAGCCGCTCGCGCGCACCATCGGCGAGGTGCGCGCGCTGCAGAGCGAGGCGACCAAGCGGCCGAAGCAGGTGACGCAGATGGGGAACCAGGGCCATGCGGCCGAGGGGATCCGCCAGATCCGCGAGTGGGTCGAGGCGGGGCTCATCGGACCGGTGCGGCGGGTGGAGTACTGGACCAACCGTCCCATCTGGCCGCAGGCGATCAACCGCCAGACGACGGCGCACAACACGCCCGAGACGCTCGACTGGAACCTCTGGCTCGGGCCCGCCGCGCAACGGCCGTACAGTCCCGCCTACGCGCCGTTCAACTGGCGCGGCTGGTGGGACTTCGGCACCGGCGCGATGGGCGACATGGCCTGCCACCTGATGGACGCGGCCTACTGGACGCTCGGCCTCAAGTATCCGTCGCGCATCACGCCCGAGAGCACGCTGCTCTTCTCGGAGACGGCGCCGGCCTCGGAGCGGATCACCTACGAGTTCCCGGCGATCGGCAACCGGCCGGCGGTCACGCTCACCTGGCGCGACGGCTCGCTCTTCCCGCCGCGTCCCGAAGGCTGGCCGGAGGCCGATGAATGGCCGTTCGACCGCGAGGGCGGGCAGATCTGGTACGGCGACAAGGGCATGATCCTCGCCGGGACCTACGCCGAGAATCCGCGCCTGCTCGACCCGAAGGTCGCCGCCGAGGTCGCCGCGAACCCGACGCCGAAGAAGTACCCGCGCACGGAGGGCGTCTACCGCGAGTGGTTCGACGCGATCCGCCAGGGCAAGAAGGCCGGCAGCGACTTCGCCGGCTACGCGGCGCCGATGACGGAGATGATCCTCATCGGGTGCCTCGCGGTGCGGATGGGGCGCACGCTCGAGATGGATCCGGATACGGGGATGATCAAGAACGCGACGCCGCCGAGCGAGTGGGTGAATCCGACGTTCCGGGCGGGGTGGACGCTCTGAGGCAGAACCGATGACGGATGAAGGGTGAAGGGGGGCGGGCCGTACGGCCCGCCCTCTTTCGTCCTTCAGCCTTCATCCCAAGGAGGATCGATGCTCGTCGAAGCGTATGTCGACCAACTCACCACCGCCGTCGCCGCCGAGCGCAACGGCGCGGGGCGCCTGGAGCTCTGCGGCCCGGGCGAGGGAGGGCTCACGCCCTCGCCCGAGCTGCTCGCCTCGGTCATGGGGGCGGTGCGGATCCCCGTGCATGCGATGACGCGGCCGCGGACGGGGGACTTCGTCTACACCGACGCGGAGTTCGCCGTGATGCGCGACGAGGTCGCGATGATCAGGGCCGCGGGGTGCGCGGGCGTGGTGCTCGGGATCTCGAAGCCCGACGGCACGCTCGATGTGCCGCGCATGGCCGAGCTGATCGCGCTCGCCCGCCCCATGCGCATCGGGGTGCATCGCGCGTTCGACCGAACGCCCGATGCGGACGCGGCGCTCGACCAGCTCATCGCGCTCGGCGTGGACGTGGTGCTCGCCGCGGGACATGCGCCGACGGCGGAGGAGGGGATCGCGACGCTCGCGCGGTTGCACCGCCGCGCCGCGGGCCGCACGACGATCATGCCCGGCGGTGGGGTGCGCGCGCACAACGTGCAGCGGATCATACGCGAAACGGGCGTGCACGAAGTGCACGCCCGCGCGTCGGAGCCGGAGGTGTTCGCCGCGCTGGTCAGGGCTTCCACGTCCCCTTAGCGACCGCCGGCACGAACTTGTCCACTCCCTTCGCCGGATAGGCGAGCGTCCGACCGCTCTCCGCGCTCGCGTACGCCGTCATGAGCATCTTCACCACCTCGACGCCGTCGTCGAAGGTGAGCATCGGCTCCTCCTTGCCGAGGAAGGCGCGCACGAAGTGGCGGTCCTCGCCGGTGTAGCCGTAGGCGAGGTACTCCTCGGGCACCACCGGCATCACGCCCTGCTCGGCGTTCTGCTTCTCCACCAGGTCCTCGCCGGCGCGGCCGGTCACCTCGCGCGAGAAGAAGAGCTGCAGCCCCGAATCGAGCGAGTTCCACTTCATCGAGTACTCGGGGCCGAGCAGTTCGGCCGAGAGCCGGAGCCCCGCGCCGACGAAGCTCCAGCTCGTCGTCGCCTCACCGATGACCGTGTGGCCCTCGGGCGTCTCGAACTCGATGTTGAGGCTCGCGAAGTCCTCGCTCGGGCGCTTTGAGTAGTCGATCGACTGGCCCATCATGCCCTTGAGCTTCTTGACGTACGCCGGGCGCGACCACTTGAGCGACGCGATGTGGCCGGTCATCCGCACCGGCTTCACCGTGCTCAGCGGCTTCCCCGGCTCGGTGAGGAGGTAGCGGACGAGCAGCGCCGAGTGGCACATCATGTCGTTGAGCACGCCGCCGCCCTGCAGCGATCCGTTCCAGAACCAGGGCATGTGCGGGCCCGAGTGCTCCTCGCCGGCGCGGGCGAGGTACGGGCGGCCGGTCGTGGCGGCGCCGCGCGCCCAGATGAGCTTCTTCCCCGCCTCGACGTGCGGCGCGAAGAGCTGGTTCTCGAGGTAGCCGGTCTTGAGGCCGACGCTCTTCACGAGCTTCGCGACCTCCTTCGCCTCGGCGACGTTGCGGGCGAGCGGCTTCTCGCAGGCGATGCCCTTGAGGGTGCCCTTGCCGCTCTTGATGGCGTGGACGATCTCCTCGATGTTCTCGATGCGCGCCTGGTTGGGGCCGCAGAGCCAGAGGGCGTCGATCGCCGGGTCGGCGACCATCGCGGTGATGCTCTTGTAGGCCTTGGCCGGGCCGGCATCGAGCGTGCGCGCGAGCTGCGCGGCCGAGGCGGCGTTCTTGGCGTTGGGCGACCAGACGCCGAGCACGTCTGCGTCACGGACGCCCTGCCAGGCCATGATGTGGAAGCGCGTGTTGAAGCCGGAACCGATGAAGCCGACGCCGAGACGCTGCATGGGAGCGGGTGCGGAGAGGTGAACGGGGGAACCTGCGCGGGACCGACCGGGGAGAGATAGCGCCCCGGGGCTCCCCTCACCAGCACCCCAGGCTCAGTGCACGGTCGATCCCATGAGGTAGTCGAGCACGTCGCGCGCCGTGTACGAGTCGCGCCCACGCGCGAGCGCCCCGAGCTCGAGGAGCGCATCGCCGCTGGTGATGAGCGGCGGCTCGACCACGCCCTGTTCGCGGGGTTGCCCCATGCCGATCGCGGCCGCCAGCCCGTTGCAGAGGCAGAGTCGCCCCGCGGTCGCCTCGGCCTGGCCACCGGCGGCGACGAACTCGTCCACCGGGGCGGCGGCGCAACGATAGACCACGCGTCCATCCTCGCGCCGCGCCGCGCTGCGCAGATAGCCGAGGTCGCAGTTGCGCTCACGCGGCGCGTCCGGCTGCAGCTCCCCGAGCGACGGCGACGCGACGAGCTTGAACGGGAAGCCGGTGGGCGACGCGAGCGGGTCGGTGCGGATGGTGAGCGTGCCGTTCGCGAGATCCCGCAGGACCCGTCGCTTGATGTCGTCGGTGAAGCCGGATTCGTCGGCGAACGCGAAGGCGGTGCCGACCTGGATCCCCGCGGCCCCGACGGCGCGTGCTTCCTCGAGGGCCCGTGGCGTGCCGGCGCGCCCGGCGAGCCAGAAGGGAAGGCCGAGGTCGCGCATCGCGCCAAGGTCGGCGGCGTCGCGCGGACCGTAGATGGGCTCGCCGTTGGCGTCGAGTTGCATCGCGCCGCGTGGCGGGGCGTTGTGGCCGCCGGCCGTGTTGGCCTCGACCACGAAGCCGTCCACGGCGCCGTTCGCCTTGCGCGCGAGCGTCGTGGCCAGCGTGTGCGCCGAGACGATCGCGTAGAAGTGCGGTCGCCGCAGGGTCCCCGTCGCCCCATGTGCCGCCGCGTCGAACTCGAGCGCCAGCGGCGCATCGGCGGGCTGGCCCTCGACCTCGAAGCGCAGCGAGGCCGGCGTGCCGGCGGCGAGCGCATCGAGCGCGCCGGGGATCTCGCGCGGGATGCCTGCCCCCATGAGCACGACGTCCACGCCGGCGAGCATCGCGCCGTACAGCGACGGGAGCGTGGGCATCTGCACCTTCGTCAGGAGGTTGATGCCGACGCGCCCCCCATGTCCCTCCTTCGCGAGGAAGACCTCGACGAAGTTCGCCGCGATCGTCACCTGGTCGCGCATGGTGCTCACGGCGCGCCGGTACATCGGCAGGAGCTGGTAGGGCTCGCCCTCGGCGCGTCCCTCGGGCTTGAACCAGCGCTCGAGCACGCAGGCGGCGACACCCGGCAACGGCAGATGCGCCAGCGCGCGCCGAACATGCCCGCCCTCGTCCCCATCCTGGAGGCGGCGCACCAACACGGTGTCGAGTGCCGTCCCGGAGACGACGCCGAGCTGTCCGGCCGATGCGACCGCACGTGCGAGGCGCCAGTTGGAGACGGCGACACCCATGCCGCCCTGGATGATCCGAGGAAGAGTCGCGGAGGACATCAGGGGCACCTGGTCTGGGGGGAGGACTGCGGCCAAGCTCGATCGAACCCGACAACAGTGCGCCGTCCCGTTCGGCGCCTCAGTCGGGATTCTGCCGCGACGATGCCGGGGAAATCCCTATGCGGCGCACGGCTCCTCGGACGTGCGCTCCCACGGGTGCTCTCAGCGCGCGAGCCGCCCCACGAGCGCGCGCGTGAAGACGACCATCTGGTCGTATGCCGCGGCCGGGAGGCGCTCGTCGTTGCCGTGCAGCGTGCGCAGGTACTGCTCCTCGACGAAGAGGCCGATGATCCCCAGTACCTGCTGCCCCGCGTTGCGGAGGTAGACGCCGTCGGTCGCGCCCATCTCCATGTACGGGATCACCGGCAGCGCCCCATAGACCTCGGCGAGCGTCTCGTCGAGCGCGCGCGCGAGCGGGGCGGGCATCACCGAGGGCGGGCTCGGCATCATCGGGTACGGGATCGTGATCTCGATGTCGGGCGCGTCGATCACGCGGCGCAGTCGCGCGAGCACGGTGTCGGGCGATTCGCCCGGGATCACGCGGCAGTTCACGTTGGCCGAGGCTTCGGCAGGGATCGCGTTGGGCGCCGTCCCGGCCTTGAGGATGGTCGCGATGCAGGTCGTGCGGAGCAGGGCGTTCATGCCCGGGTCGGCACTCAGGGTTCGCGCCGCGGCGGTGTCGCCCGGGTCGCGCGCGAGCGCGGCCATCGCCGCGCCCTGCGTTCCGGGCGTGAGGGGCGCCCGGCGCGCGAGGAACTCGCGCACCACGGGGTTCACGTTCACGGGGAAGGTGTGGCGCGAGAGCCGGTCGATCGCCGTCGCGAGGCGGTCGATCGGCGAGCGGCCGCTCGGGACGGAGCTGTGCCCGCCCGGGCCGCGGGCGGTGAGCGTGAAGTCCGTGTAGACCTTCTCCGCGCCTTGCACGCCGAACGCGATGCGCTTGCCGTCGGCGATCTCGCCGCCGCCCGCGTCGGCCACCACGATGAACTCGCCCGTGATCAGGTCACGGCGGTTGGCGACGAGCCACCCGATGCCGTTGTCCTTGCCGCTCTCCTCGCCTGCGGTCAGGAGCAGCAGGAGGTCGCGCGCGGGGACGACGTTTCGGCGGCGCAGGTCGAGGAAGCTCGCGGCGAGCGCCGCGGCCGGCCCCTTGTCGTCCATCACGCCGCGGCCGTAGAGCAGGCCGTCCTTCTCGACGAGCTGCCAGGGATCGGTCGTCCAGAGCGGCGGCTCGGCGCCGACCACGTCGAGGTGCGCCGCGAAGATGCGTGGCGGGAGCGCACGATCCCGGCCACGCAGGCGCACGACGAGGTTGCGGTTCCGCGCCTCCGCGCCGATGACCATGACGTCCTCAGCGGGATAGCCGGCGTCGCGGAAGCGCGCGGCGAGCGATTCGGAGAGCGGCGTGAGGTCGTCGAACTCGGTGGTGTGCGCCCGGACCATCTCGGCGAGGATCTCGCGCGCGAGCGGGACGACGGTCATCGATGCGGCGGTCGGCGTCGTCGCCTGGGCGGCCAGCGGTGCGCCCGCCCCAGCCGAGAGCATCAGGGCGGCGAGCGCGCCGATGCGGAGTCGCATCGCGGACGTACGGCGGCGTGCGTCGGCGCGGACGACGTGGGCTCGCGTGGTCATCGAGGGGCGGGGCGGTGGGGAGGAGAGGAGCTGGGTCCGTCAAAGCTGGGTCTCCGCGGCGCCGCCGACCAGACCTCTCGATGCCTGCCGCGTGATCCAATGGCCCTGAACCGCCGGGATCGGCGCCGTCGACCGACGCGTCAGCGGCGTTCGAACGCGAGCGTGAGCAGCCGGGGCGGCAGCGCGCGCGTCTCGCTCTCGTGCCACCACTCGTCGAGCGCGCGGAGCATGAATCCGGCCCTGTCGGCGGCGCGGACGAAGTCCGAAGCGTGGTGCAGGTACGCGGCCACCTTCTCCTCGCCCGCCTCGGTCGCGAAGCGCGCCTGGCTTCCCTGGAGCTGCTTGTAGGGATGCAGCTCGCTGACCAGGAGAGTGGCACCGGCGCGGGTCGCCGCCGCGGCATGGCCGAGGACGCCGTCGAGCGACTCGAAGTGCTCGAGCACCAGGTCGAACGCGACGAGGTCGGCCGTGCCCGCGCGTACGGGCCACGGATCGGCGAGGTCATGCTGCGCGAACGTGACGTGCGGCTCGGTCACGCGCGCGCGGGCCCGGGCGAGCATCTCGGCGGAGAAGTCGAGCGCGGTCAGCGCGGCGGCGATCGACGCGTAGAAGGGCGTGTTCTTGCCGGTGCCGCAGCCGGCCTCGATGGCGGCGTCGAAGCGCCGACCCCCGAGCAGGGACCGCACGGCGCGGGCGTCGGTGTCGCGCGTGAGGTTGCGGTCGCCGTCGTAGTTGGCGGCCCAACGGTCGTAGGCGTGGCGGACGGACACGGGGGCGGTGCGGGATCAGGCCTGATCGGTCGTACGGCGCGTCAATGCGACGAGCAGGGCCACGCCGGCGGCAGCATCGAGGACGCGGAGGCCCCAGTCCAACGAATACCAGGTCGAGGCGCGCCGCTGCAGATCGATGTCCACCGCGTCGCGGTAACCGCCGGCGATGATCCCGGCGAACAGCGGCTCGAGGAACATGCCGGTGAGGATCCCAGCTCCGACGAACATCGCGAGCGCGCCGAGCAGCAGTGCGCGGCGGCGGGTCTTCCAATTGGTGACGAGTGCCACGAGGAGCAATACGCCGGTGATGACCGGCATGACCTGCCAGAAGCCGCTGCTGTCGTAGCCGTACGGGCCGCCGAGAAGGGAGAACGAACGGGGTGGCGCGGAGACGACGACGCGGCCGATCACCGAGAGCGCGAAGATGCCCGCGCCGAGCTGGACGAGGTAGCTGGCGGCGGCGGCGAGGAGGGCGAGCGTAGGCACGAGGGCGCTCCGATGGGTTGTGCCGATACTGCGAGTCGGTGCCGGGGCGCGCAAGGCGCACCGAGCGCCCTGAGGCCTATCGCCAGCCGAGCGCCGGCGCGACGTGCGTCAGGATGGACTCGATGCAGTGCGCGCAGTAGTCCACACCGAGCTGGTTCGGGATGGTGAGCAGCAACGTGTCGGCCTCGGCGATCGCCTCGTCCTCCCGCAGTTGCCTGACCAGCGCGTCAGGCTCGTCGGCGTAGGTGCGGCCGAAGATCGCGCGCGTGGTGGGGTCGATGAATCCCACCTGGTCGCGGCCGCCGTCGCGCTGGCCGAAGTACGCGCGATCGGTGTCGTTCATGATCGCGAAGATGCTGCGGCTCACGGAGACGCGCGGAGCGCGCGTGTGGCCGGCGGCCGTGTACGCGTCGCGATAGACGCGGATCTGCTCGGCCTGCTGCACATGGAAGGGCTTGTCGGACTCGTGTTCCTTGAGCGTGGAGCTCTGGAGGTTCATGCCGAGCCTGGCAGCCCACTGTGCCGTGCCGTTGGAGCTCGAGCCCCACCAGATGCGGTCGCGGAGTCCGGGCGCATGCGGTTCGAGGCGCAGGAGGCCCGGCGGATTGGGGAACATCGGTCGCGGGTTCGGTCTCGCGAAGCCCTCGCCACGGAGCACGTCGAGGAACTCCTCCGCGCGCCGGCGCGCCATGTCGGCCTCGCTCTCGCCCTCGGCGGGTTCGTGGCCGAAGTAGCGCCAGCCGTCGATGACCTGCTCGGGGGAGCCGCGGCTGATGCCGAGCTGGAGCCGCCCGCCGGCGATGAGATCCGCCGCGCCGGCGTCCTCCGCCATGTACATCGGGAGCTCGTACCGCATGTCGATGACCGCGGTGCCGAGCTCGATGCGCTTGGTGCGCGCGCCGACCGCGGCGAGCAGCGGGAATGGCGAGGCGAGCTGGCGCGCGAAGTGATGCACGCGATAGTACGCGCCATCGGCGCCGAGTTCTTCGGCGGCGACGGCGAGGTCGATGGACTGGAGGAGCGCGTCGGCGGCGGACCGGGTCTGGGACTGCGGGGAGGGGGTCCAGTGGCCGAAGGAGAGGAAGCCGATCGATTTCATGCAGGAATCTCGCGGCGGGATCGAGACGCCGGCAACCCGTCCGCCGGCGCCCCGCGCGCCACGCTGGAGCGCCTACTCCAGTCCCAACTTCCGGAGCACCGCCGCCGGCGGCAACTCCCACTTGGGCAACGCCACGTTCCCCACGTATCCGATGTCCTTCATCCCCGCATCCGTCGTATAGAAGCCCGTCGACACGAGATTCCGCACGAGCGAGAAGAACCGCGCCGCCGCCTGGAACTCCGGCTTCGCGTTCGGCGGATAGCAGATATCGTCGCAGATCGCGGTCTTCTGCGCCGTCGTGAGTCGCGCGAACGGCTGCTGGAAGCGGCGACGGCTCTCCATGTTGAGCCAGCTGACCCCGCCACGCACCCGGATGAGATCGCGCTCGTAGCTCGCCCCTGCCGCGCTCACATGCTCATTGACGTAGTGATGCGCCCCGACCGCCGTCGCGCTCGGCGACTTCGCGTCCGCCGGGATGATCATGTCGGCGAGCGCGCCGAGCGTCGCCATCTCGGCCTGCGTGAGGAGGCGCCGCGGGTCCTTCTTGATGTTGATCAGGTCCGGGTCCCAGGCGTCGCCGCGCGGACCGGTGCGCACCGCAGGGGGCTGCTGCGTCGCCGGAGGACGCGCGGGCTGGGCGCCGGCCGCTGGCTGCTGGGCCTCGGCCTCGACGGGCAGGCTGCCCAGGATCGGCAGCGCCGCTGCCGCCCCGAGCACCTTGAGCGCCTCGCGGCGCTTCACGCCCTTGGGAACCTCGTTCTCGTCGTGTGCCATCAGATCTCCCGCTTCGACATCTGGTCGAGGATGTAGTCCGTGGTCCGCCATGCCAGCGCGAGGATGCTCAGCGTGGGGTTCTTGTCGGCGTTCGAGACGAACGGCGCGCCGTCGGTCACGAAGAGGTTCTTCACGTCCCACGCCTGGCAGTGCGCGTTGAGCACCGAGGTCCGCGCGTCGTCGCCCATGCGGCAGGTGCCGACCTCGTGGATGATCTGTCCGCCGCGCGCGATCGCGCGGCTGCCGTCGGTCTGCACGGTGCCGTTCACCTTGCCGCCCATCGCCTCGATGATGCTGGCGAACGTCTGCTGCATGTGCACGGCCTGCTTGAGCTCGTGGTCCGACCACTTCCAGTGGAAGCGCAGCACGGGGATGCCCCACTGGTCGACGACCTCGGGATCGATCTCGCAGTAGGAGTCCTCGTTGGGGATCATCTCGCCGCGGCCGTCGAACCAGACGAACGAGCCGTAGTAGCGGCGCGCGGCCTCCTTGAACCGGGTGCCGTAGGCGCCCTGCGTGAGGCCCTCGACGAAGTTGAAGGTGCCGCCGCCGGGCATCCCGCGTCCGCCGCCGAACTCGACGTGATAGCCGCGCGCGAAGCCGAGCTTGCCGGCGAGCTGCTCCTTGTAGAGCCACCAGGGCATGTACATGTGCATGCCCGACGCGCCGTCGTTGTTGTGCGGCGGCAGGTCCTCGAGCGCCGGCACCTGCCCGCCGATGCCCGCGCCGACCGTGTCCATGAGGTACTTGCCGACGAGGCCGCTCGAGTTCGCGACGCCGTTCGGGTTGCGCGCGCTCTTGCTGTTCAGCAGGATGCGCGCTGTCTCGGCGGCGCTCGCCGCGAGCACGACGATGCGCGCGGAGACGTGCCGGTCCTGTCGCGTGCGCTTGTCGATGTAGTTGACGCCGGTGGCCTTGCCGTCGGGCCCGATGGTCACCTCGCGCACCATCGCGTCGGGGACGATGTCGACGTTGCCGGTGGCGAGCGCCGGCGGCAGGAGCACGGTGGTGGACTGGAAGTTCGCCTTGATCGAGCAGCCCCAGCCGCAGGGCGTCGCATAGAAGCAGGCTTGGCGCTGCCGCATCGAGTCGCGCAGGACGCGCTGCGCGAGCGCATTGCCGGGGTGGAGCAGCTTGGGGAGACGGTCGGCGTCCTGCCGCTGGGTCATGATCGCGAGGTGCGCCGGGATCACGGGGATCCCCATCGGCGCGGCGTGCTTCTTGGCGAGCAGCTCGACGGCGCGCGGCGCGGGAGCCGGCTGCAGCACGCCCGGCGACGAGCGCGGCGTGTTCTCGAGGTCGTCGTCGCCGCCGTAGACGCCGATCAGCATCTCGGTCTTGTCGTAGTACGGCGCGAGGTCCTGGTACGAGAGCGGCCAGTCGGCGCCGAGTCCGTCGCGGGTCTTGGGCTTGAAATCGTACTCGCCCATCCGGAGCGAGATGCGGCCCCAGTGGTTCGTGCGGCCGCCCATCATGCGCGCTCGCCACCAGCGGAAGTCGGTGCCGGGGGCGTTGGTGTACGGCTCGCCCGGGACCTCCCATCCGCCGTCGACGGTGGCGTCGAAGAAACCGAAGGGCTTCTCGCGCCCGCCCGCGCCGCGCAGCGGCGCCTCGCGCGGGAGCTTGAACATCGGCGTCTCGCGCACCGGATCGTAGCTGCGGCCGGCCTCGAGGACGAGGACCTTGAGGCCGGCGACGGCGAGCTGGTAGGCGGCCATACCGCCGCCGGCGCCGGAGCCGACGATGATGGCGTCGTAGGTGGTCTGGGACTTGGGACTGCTCTGGATCACGGGGTCCTCATCGGGCAGGCGGCACGAGAATGGTGCGTATGCGAACCGTCAGAGAAGATGCACCGGGCCAGCTGAAATCGTCAGGGTTCGGCGGTCGGCACGGGCACGCCGAGCCCGCGCACCCGTGCCTCCACCGCCGACCGCTCATGACACCGCGACTCGAAGACCGACGGCACCAGGCGTGGGTCGTGACCCGTCCGCCCGCCGATCCCACGGTCGGACGGTGCACCCGGCCGATGATGGGCATGCACCGTGTGAGGCGAATCCGTCAGGGTTGTCCCTGAGGTGAATGCTCCAGCCGAACCCGCACCGGAAATCCTGCCACTCCCTACTGCGCGGCGCGAGATCCGGTGGCACCATGGAGTCGCACCCTGGAAGGAGGATACGATGTCACTGCTCAAGCAGGACCTCCCCGTGATCTTCGAGCGCGACCTGGGCCGGATGCGCAATCGGCTGCAGCGGTTCTTCGAGGAACCGTTCGGGCTCGACCTCCGTCTCCCGGCGATCGACGAGAAACGGATGGAGAAGATGATGTGGACGCCGAACGTCGAGGCGACCGAGACGCCGGCGGAGTACGTCCTCACCGCGGAGCTCCCGGGGATCTCCCCCGAGAACGTCGAGGTGGCGGTGGCCGAGGGGATGATCACCCTCAAGGGCCACAAGCTCGAGGAGAAGAAGGAGGGCGAGAAGGACCGCACCTTCCATCTCTGGGAGCGCACCTACGGTGAGTTCGCGCGGACCTTCCGCTTCCCGGTCCCGGTGAACGAGGCGAAGGTCGCGGCGGAGTTCACCAACGGCATCCTCAAGGTGACGGTGCCGAAGCTCGAGGTCACGCCGCCGCAGACGCGGACGGTCCCGATCGCGAAGAAGTAGGATCGGGCGCGGCGGGGCC
>JBGATT010000175.1:0-11020 GCA_044229035.1 Gemmatimonadaceae bacterium
GGAGCGCGCGCGGATCCTCACCACGTTCCTCGGCTATCCCATCCCGTGCGTCATGGTGACGAAGGGATTGGAGCTGCCGGCGGGCATGGACGACGCGGCCAAGCAGGCGGGGGTCACGATCCTCGTCTCGGCGCTCAAGACGGCGGAGTTCTACAATCGCATCACGCCGTTCCTCCTCGATGCCTTCGCCCCGCAGACCTCGTTGCACGGGTCACTCGCCGACGTCTATGGCGTGGGACTCCTCTTCACCGGGGCGAGCGGCATCGGCAAGTCGGAGTGCGTGCTCGACCTCGTCGAACGCGGCCATCGACTCGTCGCCGACGATCTCGTGATCACGCGCCGCAAGGGAGCGGACGTCCTCATCGGCTCCGGTCACCCGCTCCAGCGCCACTACATGGAGATCCGCGGCATCGGCCTCATCGACGTGCGCTCGATCTTCGGGGTGCGGTCGGTGCGACAGCAGAAGCGCATCGAAGTGGTGGTCGTCCTGCAGGAATGGAAGGAGGGGATGGCGGTGGAGCGCACCGGCCTCGAGATGGAGCAGACGACGATCCTCGGGGTCGACATCCCGAAGATCACGGTGCCGCTCAACCCCGGGAAGAACATCACGGTGATCGCCGAGGTCATCGCCATGAATCACCTCATGCGCTACAGCGGGCACGATCCGGCGCAGGCGTTCAACGAGCGCCTCAAGGGGCACATGCGCGAGAAGAAGGCCGATGTGCAGCGCTATCTCCTCGATGACGACGAGTGAGCGATGACTGACGGCGCCTCCGGCGGGACCCGGGCGGTCGTCGCGGGCCACGGCACCTTCGCCGAGGGGATCCGGTCCGCGGTCGAGCAGATCTCCGGGCGCGGCGACTGCTTCATCGCGGTGAGCAATGCCGGGCTCGGGCCCAAGGAGATCGAGGCCGTCCTTCGCGACGCCCTCGCGCGATCGGGGGCCAGGCTCATCTTCACCGACCTCCCTGCCGGGAGCTGCACCATGGCCGCGCGCCGACTGCAGCGCGAGGATCCGGCGCTGACGGTCGTCACCGGCGCGGCGCTCCCCACCATCCTCAGCTACGCCTGCGGCGGCGACCTCGGCAAGGCGGCCGAACAGGGCCGCGAGGCGCTCACGGTGCTCGAGGGCAAGCGTGACGCTTGAGCTCTTCCGCATCGACGACCGTCTGATCCACGGTCAGGTGGTGGTCGGCTGGGGACAGCCGTGCACGCTCGGCTTCTTCGTCCTCGTCGACGATGAGGTCGCCGCGTCGGAGTGGGAGCAGGAGCTGTACCGGATGGGGGTGCCGCCGGAGATGGACCTCCACTTCGAGTCGGTGGCGAGCGCCGCCGCGCGCCTGGACGAGTTCCGGCGGGATCCCCGCCCGGGGATGCTCCTCACCGGCGACATCGCGACGATGCAGCGGCTGGTCTCCGCGGCGCCCGGCATCCGGGCCGTGATGGTCGGCGGCATCCACCACAAACCTGGGCGCGCGCCCCGGCTCCGCTACGTCTTCCTGACGGCCGACGAGGAGCAGCGGCTGCGCGACCTCGCGGCCGCGGGGGTGACCGTCACCGCGCAGGACGTCCCGCAGGCCGCGGCGCTCCCGCTCGACGACCTCCTGCGCGGCGATGGGTCGGGCTGATGTCCTTCGCCGACCTGCTCCAGTTGCTGCCGCTCGCCGTCCTCGGCGCGATGCTCGGACTCGACGTCGTGAGCTTCCCGCAAGCGATGCTCTCGCGCCCGATCGTGGCGGCGACCCTCGCGGGCGCGCTCATCGGCGAGCCGGGCCGCGGGCTCCTCATGGGCGTCACGCTCGAGTTCTTCGCCCTCGAGTCGATGCCGTTCGGGGCCTCGCGCTATCCCGAGTGGGGCTCCGCCTCGGTGGTCGGCGGCGTGCTCTTCGCGCAGGTGCCGGACGGCACCCCGTCGGCGATGAGCGTCGCCGCGCTCGCCGCGCTCGTCACCGCCGGGATCGGCGGATGGACCATGGTGATGCTGCGCCGCTGGAACGCGCACTGGGCGCGCCGACAGCAGGACCGAATCGCGCGCGGGTCGGGCAGCGCGGTCGTCGCGCTCCAGCTCTTCGGGATGTCGTCTGACCTGCTCCGTGGCGGGCTCCTCACGCTCGTCGCGCTCGTCGCATTCGTCCCCATCCATCAGGCCGCGACCGCGACGGTGCGGGTCTCCCCGGTGCTCAGTCGGGCGGTCGTCGTCGCGATCGCGTCCGCGGTCGGACTCGCCGCGGTGTGGAAGGTCGTGCACGGGACGACCGGGGCACGCTGGTACCTGCTGGGTGGGCTCGTGATCGGCTTCGGCCTCGCGGGGAGCATGCTGTGACCGCCCCGGTGAACGCCCCCATGGCCGCGCCGCCACCCCTTCCGATCCGCATCCGCGCCGCGATGCTCGTGCGCATGCTCGCCATCCAGGGCGTCTGGAACTACGAGACGATGCTCGGCAACGGCATCGCGTTCGCCCTGGAGCCGGCGCTGCGGCGTCTGCCCGGGGGGCGGAATGGCGAGCCGTACCGCCGGGCGATGGCACGTCACAGCGGCTACTTCAACGCGCACCCGTACCTCGCGGCTGTCGCCGTGGGGGCGCTGGCGCGGGCGGAGCTCGACGGGATCCCCGAGGCGCAGATCGAGCGCTTCCGGGTCGCGGCCCCGGGCCCACTCGGCTCCGTCGGCGACCGTCTCGTGTGGGCGGGATGGGTCCCGCTCTGCTCGGCCATCGCGCTGCTCGCGTTCGGGCTCGGCGCGTCGCCACTGATGGTGGTGCTGGTGTTCCTGGGCACGTACAATGCGCTGCATCTGGCCTTGCGCGTCTGGGGACTCCACGCGGGCTGGACGCACGGACTTCGCGTGGCGCAGGCGCTGGGCAATCCGGTCCTCCGCCAAGGGCCTGCGCACGTCGCGCGAGCCACCGCGCTCGTGGCGGGCGTGGCGCTCCCCGTGGCCGCGCAGGGCATCATCGGACCGGGTCGGGTGCTGTTGGGAGGCGTGCTCGCCGCGGTCGCGGCGGGCGCGGTGCTGGTGACGGTGCTGCAAGGGCGGTTGGAGGGGTGGCGCCTCGCCACCCTCGCGCTGGCCGCCTTCGTCCTCTACGCGATGGTGCGCTGATGCCAGAACGTGCCGTGCAAGTGGTCAATGCGAACGGGATCCACGCCCGTCCGGCCGCCGAGATCGTGAAGACCGCCGGCCGATTCAAGGCCGACATCACCATCGCGAGCGACGACCTCGAGGTGAATGCGAAGAGCATCATGGGGGTGATGATGCTCGCCGCCGAGTGCGGGTCCACGGTCCGGCTGCGCGCCGAGGGCGCCGACGCCGAGGGGGCGCTCGAGGCGCTCGCGCTGCTGATCGCCAACAAGTTCGGGGAGCACTGAGTGGGCGCCACCACGCTGCACGGCGTCTCCGCCTCGCCCGGCATCGTGGTCGGGCCGGCCCACCTCCTGCGCTGGGAGGTGCCGGAGGTCCGGTCGCGCGTGATCGAGGACGGCGAGATCGACGCCGAGATCGCGCGCCTGCGCGCGGCGATCGACGCGGCGGTGGAGCGCCTGCGCGGCGTGAAGGCCCGGGCCGAGGAGAATGCGGGCGCGGCGGAGTCGATGATCTTCGAGGTGCAGATCGCCATCCTCGGCGATGTCGAACTGCGCACGCGCGTCGAGGCCCTCGTGCGGCAGAACCTCTCCGCCGAGAAGGCGTTCGACCTGGTGATGCTGGAGTGGCGCGAACACTTCGGCCGCTCGACGAACCCGATGATGCGCGAGCGGGTCGGCGACCTGGTCGACGTGCACATCCGCCTCCTGTCGCTCCTGCTCGACCTCCCGGACCACGATCCCGTCGACCTCGAGCCGGGGTCGAACGCAATCCTCGTCACGCATGACCTGACGCCGAGCCTCACGATCCAGCTCGACCGGCGCGCGATCGCGGGGATCGCGACCGACGCGGGCACGCGGACGTCCCATGTCGCGATCCTCGCGCGGTCGCTCGGCCTCCCCGCGGTGGTCGGCCTGATCGACGCGACCGCGAAGATCCAGATGGGCGATCGGGTGATCCTCGACGGCACCAACGGGACGCTGATCCCGCGTCCCACCGCGGCGGTGCTGGCCCAGTTCGCCGACCGCGCGCGCCGCGAGGCCGCGGCGCAGGCCGAGCTCGCGACGCTCGCCGACGCCGAGGCGGTGATGACCGACGGGACGCGCATCACCCTGCGCGCGAACGTCGACCTCCCCGACGAGGCGGTGAAGGCCGCCGAGAGCGGCGCCGAGGGCGTAGGGCTCATGCGCACCGAGTGTCGAGGCCTACACGCGCGTGGTGAAGGCCTTCGCCGGGCATCCGGTGGTCATCCGCACGTACGACGTGGGCGGGGACAAGCTGCCGATCGGCGGCTTCCCGCACGAGCCCAACCCGTTCCTCGGCTGGCGCGCCATCCGCATGTGCCTCGACGAGCCGGAACTGTTCAAGGTCCAGTTGCGCGCGCTGCTGCGCGCCGCGGTCCACGGCGACGTGCGGATCATGCTCCCGCTCGTGGTCTCGGTCGACGAGGTCCGTCAGGCCCGCTACCTGTTGCAGGAGGCGGCGGAGGAGCTCGCGCGGAAGGGGATCCCGCACCGGACGGACGTCCCGCTCGGCGTGATGGTCGAGACCCCCGCGGCGGCGATGAGCGCCGACAGTTTCGCGAAGGACGTCGCCTTCTTCTCCATCGGCACGAACGACCTCGTGCAGTACACTCTCGCGGTCGATCGCGGCAACGCCTCGCTGGTCACGCGCTACACGCCGCTGCATCCGGCGGTGCTGCGGCTCATCGCGCGCACTGTCGCCGCGGCGCGCACGGCGGCGCTGGAAGTGAGCGTCTGCGGCGAGATGGCCTCGCAACCGCTCATGGCGTTCGCGCTCCTCGGGCTCGGGGTCCACACGCTGAGCGTGTCGGCCAGCGGGATCCCGGCGGTCAAGCGTCTGGTCCGCGGCGTGAGCGTGTCAGCGGCCGCCGCGGCGGCCGATGCCGCGCTGGCGTGCGACACCGCGCGCGAGGCCGAGGCGGTGCTCCGGAAGGCGCTCGGGGAACAGCTCGGCGAGGAGCTCCTCGACGGGTTGCTGGGGCTCGCCTAGACGCGTTATCGTTCGGGGCGTGATTCTTGCGGCTGGCGTCTGGCGCCAGCCGTCTTGCTATCCCACCAACTCCTGACCCCATCTCCCGTGCTGCATCGCCATCTCTTCACGTCCGAATCGGTGACCGAAGGCCACCCGGACAAGGTCGCCGACCAGATCTCCGACGCGGTGCTCGACACGCTGCTCGCGCAGGACCCCTATTCGCGCGTCGCCTGCGAGACGATGGTCACCACCGGGCTCGCCACGATCTTCGGCGAGGTGACGACGGCGGCTTGGGCCGACCTCCGCGGCCTCGTCCGCGAGACCATCAAGAACATCGGCTACACCGAGGCGGGGATCGGCTTCGACGCGGACTCGTGCGCGGTGCTCAACTCCCTCGGCCAGCAGTCGCGCGACATCGGCCAAGGCGTCGACACCGGCGGCGCCGGTGACCAGGGCATGATGTTCGGCTTCGCCTGCGATGAGACCCCCGAGCTGATGCCGCTCCCGATCATGCTCGCCCACCAGCTCACGCATGCGCTCGCGGACCGTCGCAAGGACGGGACGCTCCCCTGGCTCCGTCCCGACGGCAAGTCGCAGGTGTCGGTCGTGTACGACAACGGGCGCCCGGTCGAGGTCGACACCGTCGTCATCTCCACGCAGCACGCCGACACGGTCAAGAACAAGGCGATCCACGAGGCGGTGAAGCGCGACATCATCGAGGCCGTGATCCCCGAGGAACTCCGCGGCCGCAAGATGAAGGTCCACATCAACCCGACCGGCCGCTTCGTCGTCGGCGGCCCGCACGGCGACGCCGGCCTCACCGGCCGCAAGATCATCGTCGACACGTACGGCGGATACGGCCGCCACGGCGGCGGCGCGTTCTCGGGCAAGGATCCGTCGAAGGTCGATCGCTCCGCCGCGTACGCCGCGCGGTGGGTCGCGAAGAACATCGTCGCCGCCAAGCTCGCGACCAAGTGCGAGGTGCAGGTCGCGTATGCCATCGGCGTCGCCAAGCCGGTCTCGGTCATGGTCGACACCTTCGGCACGAACACCGTCGACGAGGGTCGCATCATGAAGGCGGTGGAGGCGACGTTCGACCTCACGCCCAAGGCGATCATCGACGCGCTCGACCTGCGGAAGCCGATCTACGGCCCGACGGCCGCGTACGGCCACTTCGGCCGCGCGCCCGAGAAGACGGAGCGGCTGGGCAAGAAGGTCTCCCTGTTCAGCTGGGAGCGGACCAACAAGGTGGCGGAGCTCAAGCGCGCTGTGCGCGCCTGAGCCGCCCCGGGAGGCGTCGTGGTCGAGGTGCTGGTCTCACGGCTCGGGCTCGACGCCTCCTCGCAGGCGTACGTGGTGGTCCTGCAGGAGAAGGGTGGGGAACGGGCGCTTCCGATCTGGATCGGGCGCCCGGAGGCCGAGGCGATCGCCGCGCACCTGGACGGCGTGAAGCGCGAGCGGCCCATGACGCATGACCTCGCCCAGGCCATCGTGCAGGGGCTCGGCGGCCTCCTGCGCCGCGTACAGGTCGTCCGGGTGCACGAGGGCACCTTCTACGCCGAGTTGCACTTCACCAAGGCAGGAGCGCCCGTCGTCGTCGACGCGCGTCCCTCCGATGCCATCGCGTTGGCCCTCCGATTGGAGGCGCCGATCCTCGTCGCCGAGGCGCTCTTCCTCGACGATGACGACGAGGCCGACGGCCGCGATGAACCGCCCCCCGTCGATGACGGCGACCCGCTCTCCTCCGATGAACTCAAGCGACACCTCGCGCAGCTGCGCCCCGAGGACTTTGGCCGTTTCTCGCTGTAGGCTCGCCCTGCTGCTCGCGGGCTCGGCCGCGCTCCTCGCGCTGCCGCCCGCGCCGCTCGCGGCACAGACCTCCCGCACCATCGAGGGGCGCATCTCGCTGCCGGGCCCCACACCGGACGGCGTCGGACTCGGCGGCGCCTGGGTGATCCTCCATCGGGTGGGGCCTGACGCCGCGGGGCCGCTCGACTCGATGCGCACCGCGGCCGACGGTCGGTACCGGTTCGCATACCGCGCGTTCGGCGACACGCTCGCGGTCTACTTCGTCTCGACGAGCCGCGGCGGCGTCAACTACTTCACGCCCCCGGTGCGCGAGGCCGCGCTGCGCGGCGGCATGGCCGACCTCGTCGTGTACGACACCACCAGCGCGCCGATCCCCATCGCGGTGCGCGGGCGACACCTCATCGTCACGGTCCCCGACTCGTCCACGCGCCGGACCCGCACCGTCGTCGAGGCCTTCGAACTCAGCAACTATTCATCGCTCACGCGCGTCGCCCGAGGGGACGACGGCGTCACGTTCGATGCGGCGTTGCCGCCCGGCGTCACCGTCATCCAGTCGGGGCAGGGGGACATCTCCAGCGACGCGATCCGCGCGGTCGATGGTCGGGTGCAGGTGAACGCGCCGATCTCGCCGGGGATGCGACAGCTGAGCTTCTCGTACGAGATCCCGGCGGACATGGATCCGTTCGAGGTGCTCGTCGAGTCCGCGACGACGGTGCTCGAGGTGCTTGTCGAGGAGCCGAGCGCCGTCGTGAACGGCGCGGGGCTCGTCGCGGTCGATCCGGTCGAGATCGACGGGCGCCCGTTCAAGCGCTTCCTCTCGCAGGACGTGGCCGCGGCGCAGACCTTCGCGATCACGATCCCGCCCGCCGCGGCATCGACGAGCCTCCGCGTGATGCTCGTCGTCACCGGCATCGGCGCCGCGATGCTCCTCGGGCTCGGCATGGTCATGCTGCGGCGCGGCCCCGGCCTCGCGTCGCGGCGGGACGCCGATCCCGAGGCGCTCGCGCTCGAGGCCGCAGCGCTCGACGCGGCCTATGAGCAGATCGCGGCACCGACCGAGCAGCAGAAGGCCGAGCACTATCTGGCGCGTGCGCGCATCAAGGGTCGGCTCGCGGCCGCGCTTGCCAAGCGGGACGGCCTGTCGTAGACTCCGCTCCACAACTGAAGGCGAACGCGGGACACGGAAGCCGGTGACATGCCGGCGCGGCCCCGCCACTGTATCGGGCAGCAGCACACGTCCGCTCAACACCAGCCACTGGGTCACCGACCCGGGAAGGCGAGCGCGACGGCCCGGAGCCAGGAGACGACCCACGTTCGCGCCACATCCGGACCCTCGGGGGAGGGTCGGTGGCGTCGGCGTTCGGCCGTCCGCTCTCGGACGCGTCCCGCCACGTGCATCGAGGCTCCTTCGGCATCCCGAAGGAGCATTTTCGTTCGATGCGTCTCAGACCCGTTCATCCTCGCGCGCGCGGCCTCGCGGCTCGCCTGGCCGTCGCAGGGCTCGCGCTCGCCGGCGCCGTCGCGACCGGCGTCATGGCGGCCTGCGCGCCGGCGAAGGACGTCGACGCCGACGTCGCGCGCGATGATCTCGGATACAGCGTCCCGACGTCCCTCGTCGCGGAGCGCATCGTCTCGCTCAATCCCGTCACCACGGAGCTGCTCCTCGCGCTCGGCGAGGGGCGCCGACTCGTCGGCCGCACGCACTGGGACGCCTTCAGCGCCGAGGCCCGTGCCATCCCGGACGTCGGCGACGGGATGATGCCGAACGTCGAGGCGGTGCTCGGCCAGCGCCCGGATCTCGTGGTGCTGTACGCGACCGAGTCCAATCGCGCCGCCGCGACGCAGCTGCGCCGCGCCGGCGTGGCGACGCTCTCGTATCGCACCGATCACGTCGCCGACCTTCCGCGGGTCGCGGCCGTGCTCGCCGCCGCGATCGGCCGACGCGGAGAGTCCGGGGCGGTGGTCGACTCGGTCTTCGATCGCCTCGATTCGCTCCGGGCGCTCCCGACCCCCACCGCGCGCGTGCGCGCCTTCTGGCATGTCTGGGACTCGCCGGTGATGACCATCGGCAAGGGGAGCTACCTCTCCGAACTGCTAGTGATCGCCGGCGGCGAGAACGTCTTCGGTGACCTCGACGCCCCGTCGCCGCAGGTCTCGCTGGAGGAGATCGCGAGGCGCGACCCCGACGTCATCCTCGCGGGGCCGACCAGCGCGAGGGCCATCGCGCAGCACGAGGGCTGGCGCGCCATCCGTGCGGTGCGCGAGGGGCGCATCCTCATCATCGACACGATGATCGTCGGCCGCCCCGGCGTTCGGATGGGCGAAGCGGCGCAGCACCTGCGTGCGCTGCTCTATCCCGAGGGACCGCGGTGACTCCCGCACCCCGCGTGCTCTGGCTCGCGCTCCTCGCCGCGCTCCTCGTGGCGGTGACGCTCGGCCTCGCCGTGGGGGCGGTGCCGCTCGCGCCCGATGACGTCTGGCGCGCGCTCCTCGGCACCGGCGATCCGGCCACCCTCGCGATCGTGCGCGACCTGCGACTCCCGCGCATCGCCCTCGGTCTCGTGGTCGGCGCGGGCCTCGCCGCGAGTGGCACGGCGCTGCAGTCGACGTTGCGCAATCCGCTGGCCGAGCCTTACCTGCTCGGCGTGTCCGGCGGCGCGGCGGTCGGAGCGGTCGTGGCCGTGACGCTCGGCCTCTCCGCGCCCGGTCTCGTGCCGCTCGCGGCGTTCGGAGGCGCCGCGGGGGCGGTCCTCCTCGTGCTGCTCGTCGCGCGCGCGGCCGGCGGTCGCGCGGACCCCCGCCTGCTCCTCATGGCCGGCGTCGTCGTCGGCGCGTTCTGCACGTCGGCGATCATGGTGGCGCTCGCGACCGCGCCGGCGGACACGGTGCGAGGGGCGCTCTGGTGGATGATGGGCTCGCTCGGCGACGCGCAGTGGGAGGGCGTGCGCTGGGTCGCCCTCTACGTAGCGCTCGGGATCGCGCTGCTCGCGCTCTGGGGTCGTGATCTCGACGTCCTCGCCCTGGGCGAGGAGGCGGCGGCCTCGCTGGGGCTCGACGTCGAGCGCGTCACGCGCCGGATCTACCTCACGGCGTCGCTGCTCGCCGCCGCCACCGTGGCCGGGGCTGGGCTCATCGGTTTCGTCGGTCTCATCGTCCCCGCCATCGCGCGGGCGCTCGGATGTCGCGGCGCACGGGCCACCGTGCTCGCGAGCGCGCTCGCCGGCGGCACGCTCGTCGTGCTCGCCGACCTCGCGGCGCGCACCGCCATGGCGCCGGCCGAACTCCCGCTCGGTGCCGTGACGGCGCTCGTCGGCGTGCCGTTCTTCCTCTGGCGCCTCCGCGCGGGGGTGCGGCGATGATCCTCTTCGACGAGGTCGTGCTCGGATATGGCGGCGCGCCAGCCGTGCGCGGTGTGTCGTTCACCGCGGCGGCCGGCCGCATCACGGCGGTCGTCGGTCCCAACGGCTCTGGCAAGAGCACGCTCGTGCGGGCGCTGCTCGGCCGGCTCGCGCCCCTCGCCGGGCGGGTGCTGCTGGACGGCGCACCGATCGCGGCACTCGAGCGGCGCGCCGTCGCCGCGAGGATGGCCGTCGTCCCGCAACGCGAGGAGCCGGCGTTCCCGATGGACGTGCGCGACTTCGTCGCGCTCGGACGCTATCCCCACGGCGGCGCCTTCAGCGGGCACTCGGCCGCGGACCATGCCGCGATCGCGCGCGCGGTCGATCGCGCCGGCGTGCGGGAGTTCCTCGACCGTCGCACCGACGAGCTCTCGGGCGGCGAGTGGCAGCGCGTGCGCATCGCGCGTGCGCTCGCCCAGGGCGGCCGGGCGCTCGTGCTCGACGAGCCGACGACCTTCCTCGACATCGCGCATGAGATGGCGGTGTTCGAGTTGCTCGACTCCCTCGCGCGTGAGGGCCACGCGGTCCTCCTCGTGAGCCACCAGCTGAATCTCGTGGCCCGCTTCGCGGACCACATCGTGTTGCTCCACCACGGCAGCATCGCCGCTTCGGGGACGCCCGGCGAGGTGATGCGCGGGGAAGTGCTCGAGCGAGTCTACGAGTGGCCACTCGTCGTGTCGCGCGATCCCGCCGTGGGGGCGCCCGTGCTCGTCCCCCTCCGGGGTCGCGGCAGCCGC
>JBGATT010000176.1:0-6715 GCA_044229035.1 Gemmatimonadaceae bacterium
GCCGTTCAACGGTAGACAGTGGGCGTCGCGGGATGGCGCGCGAGCGCCATCGCCGCGGCGCGCTGCAGCAGTCGAACGGTCGCCGTATCGGTGGAGGCGCCTGGGATGCTCGGCGGGAGCGATTCCGGCGCGGTGCCGATGAGACGCGAGAGGATCACCAGCGCGGCGACGTAGGTGCCGCGCCGCGTGGGGTGGAGGCCGTCACTCGAGTACACGCCGATGTCCGGATCGAGCCCGAGCGCGTCGGTGAAGGCGTCGCCGGCGGGAGCGAAGATCCCCTGCACGGCGACGGCGGCGTTGAAGTAGGAGGTGACCGCTGCCTCCGCGTCGAAGCGGCGCGAGGTGGTGGGCCAGACCTGGTAGAGCACCGGCTCCGCGCCGGCGGCGCGGATGAGCGGCGCGAACTGCGCGGTCCACGAGCGCAGATGCGCTTGGCTCGCCGGCAGGGCAGACGTCCCCTGCTGGAGGACGACGAACTCCCAGTCGGAGCGCTCGAGGGCCTTCTGCACCGTCCCGACGTAGTAGTGATCCTCGAGGGCGAAGTCGGCCTCGGCGATGACGGCCGTGCGCAGCGCCGTGTCGCCGGCCGAACGCGCGAGCGACTGGACCATCGCCGGGAGGTCGTTCGAATAGGTGAGCGAGTTGCCGACGAACAGGACGCGACGGTTCCCGGCGACGACCGGCACGTGCGAGGACGGCGCGACCGAGGGGAGGCAGGCCGCAGCGAGGGCGAGCGGGATCAGGGCGGCGGCCGCGAATCGCAGGACGATGCGAAGGCCGGCGGTCGATGGCTGGTGCGGCATGCGAGGCTCGAGTGGAGTGGGGAGCTGGTCCTTCTATAAGGAGGAAGAGAGAGGGATGTGAGCGCGCGTGTGGTGGTGGCGGGGCCGGCCGTGCCGCGGCGGGGACCAAGCGAGACGCAGTCGGCACGTCGCATCGAATCGTGAGAGCGATGGAACGGAACGATAGGGAGCGTTCCGTCGACGGAGGTCTCAAGTCGTTGCAGCTCAACAGGTTGGCGTGAGCGTGCCGTTGGCGGATTTCTTGCTTCCATTCACACCGTCACCGCTCGATCCCCACGTTCCGTCACCTTTGGAGTCCAACACGATGCACCGCCGTTCCTCGATCCTCGCCCTTCTCGCCATCGGCACCCTCCTCACCGCCTGTGCCGACGCCGGCTCGCCGGTCTCGCCCCTCATGCAGCCCGCAGGAGCCGTTGCGGCGGCCAAGGGCGCCGACAAGGCGCCGACGGCCCCGGGAGCGTACGATGGATTCTGGGTCGAGAGCCCGACCTCGCGCTTCCAGCTGATGAACGGGACCTACCAGGAGGTCTGGGTGGAGTTCACGCTGAGCAATCGGAACGGCGTGTACAGCGGCACGGCCAATCGCTACGTGAGCTACTACGACGCCGCCGGCAACCCCATCGCGTTGCGCACCAACCTCGGCACGCCGGGGCGGGTGAGCGCGACCGAGACGGCGACCGGGATCAACGTCGGCATCACGCGCCTCGGCGAGTCGAAGTTGAGCATCGGCTACCAGTTCGCCGCCAACACGGAGAAAACGGTGCTGACGAATCTCCGCGTGGCGGGGACGGCGACGGCGATCGGGTTCGTGAAGAGCGTGAACTGAGGCAGCCGGGCGGCCGCTTGCGGCGTGGGCACTCGCTGGGGAGTTTGCGGGATGCTCACGCTGCTGGCCGCCCTCGCTGTCGCGCTGCCGCCCGCGTGCGGTACCGTCGAAGGCGGCCGGGAGGCCGGGCCGCAGCACTACATCTTCTTCCGCCGCGACCACGAGCGCGTCGCAGAGACCGGTTTCCTCTCCGACCCCCACATCGCCGGCGCCCAGCTCACGTACACGTGGCGCGAGCTCGAGCCGGCGCCGGGACGGTACGAGTTCGCCGCGATCCATGAGCGCCTCTCGTTCCTGCGCGCCCGCGGCAAGCGGCTCTTCCTCCAGCTACAGGACGTGTCGTTCGGGGAGCGGGTACTGGTCCCCGACTACCTGCTGACGGACACGGCGTACCACGGCGGCATCGCGCGGAAGTACGAGGCGGACGCCGATGGCCGGGTGCGGTTCGACGGCATCGTCGCGCGACGCTGGGATCCCGCGGTCCGCGACCGGATGGCGCGCCTCCTCGCGGCGCTCGCGCGCGAGTTCGACGGCGTCATCGAAGGCGTGGTCCTCGCGGAGACGTCCCTGAGCTTCCACGACGCGCGGCAAGCGCCGCCGGACTTCACGCCCGCAGGCTATGCGGCAGGTGTCCGCGCGCTGATGAGCGCCGCGCGCGCGGCGTTCCAGCGCTCGTGCGTCGTGATATATGCCAACTTCATGCCGGGCGAGTGGCTCCCCTCGGAGGACCACGGACTGTTGCGCGGCGTGCACGCGCACGCGGCGTCGATCGGGGTGGCGGTCGGTGGCCCGGACATCCTGCCGCATCGCCCGTTCCAGCGGAGCCACAGCCTTGCGTTGATCGAGCAGCGACCGTCTGGCGTGGTCGCCGCGATGGCGGTGCAGGACGGCAATCTGGCTGACCGGGACCGACGCACCGGGCAGCGCATCACGGTGCCCGAGTTGTACACGTTCGCGGTGACGCGGCTGCGGCTCGACTATATCTTCTGGGGCACGGAGGAGCCGTACTACACCGAGGACGTGCTCCCCTTCTTGCGCGGGCTGCGGCAAGACCGTTGATCGTGATCCTCACGCATCACCTCGAGGTCAGCATGCTCCGGCGGCTCCCGTTCCTCGCGCTCCTGATCGCCGCGGGCTGGTCCCCGCTCGCCGCGCAGTCGACTCCCGAGGCGGCGTCGCAAGTGTACGCCAGCGCGATCAAGCGGAGCGACTGGGCCGCGGCCGCCCGACTGATGCATCCCGACGCGCTTTCCCAGCTGCGCGGCATCTTCGCGCCGATCGTGAGCGGGCCGGCGGCGGCGGAGGTGGGACCGGCGCTCTTCGGCGTGCGCTCGGCCGCCGAGTTCGCGAGCATGAGCGACACCGTGATGTTCGCGACCCTGTTGCGCAATCTCATGGCGCAGTCGCCGATGATGGTGACGGCGCTCGAGTCGGCGACGATCACGTCGATCGGGCACGTGCAGGGCGGCGCCGACACCGTGTTCGTGGTCAATCGGACCGAGCTGTCGCTCGAGGGTGTCGGCATGACGCAGTTCGAGGTGCTGCCGTTCGCCAGGCACCAAGGCGAGTGGCGTGCGCTGCTGAAGGCGGACTTCACCAACATGGGCGCGATGATGCGGAAGGCGATGGGGTCGCCGTGAGGTTCGCGATGATCGCCGCGTGCACGGCCCACCCATGCAGGTGACCGTCGAGTTCCCGTTCGACGCGGCCGAACACCGCCGCGCCTCCTTCGCCGTGATGCGCACGCTGCCGACGCGCTGGATCGGTCCGGTGCTGGCGCTGGTCCCCGTGGCGTTCGGTCTCTGGCCCGTCCTCGCCGCACGGCGCGAGGTGTCGACACTGACCATGGTCGCGAGTGCGCTGCCGTGGGTGCTCGTCGCCATCACGTTCGCGTTCCTCACGCCCATTGCGGTGTGGGCGACGGCCCGACGCATCGCGCGCGACGATCCGAGCGCGCGCGGCATCCAGGTGCGTCACCTCGACGCGACGGGCTTTCGCTCGTCGGGCAACGGTGTCGCCGTCGAGGTGCCGTGGCATGCGATCCAGCGCTGCGTCGAGACACAGGGATTCTTCCTCTTCTTCTACACGAAGCAGCTCGCGTACTATCTCGGGAAGTCGCACCTGAGCACGGAGCAGTGCGACGCCGTCCGGTCGCTCGTCGCGTCGCATGCGGTGTCGGCGGGTGGACGGGGACAGTGACCCGCCACCTGCGCACCCTCGGCTGGCTGCTCATCGGCATGGGCGTCGTGTTCGGCGGCGTGACGACGCTCTCGCTGCTCGGGGCGTTCCCGCTCACCATCGAGGTCTTCGACCGGTCGATCACGAGCACGCGAGAGCGGTGGATCCTCGTCGCGTGCTGGGGTGTGGCCGTGGTCGTGGGCGGCATCCTCGTGATGGTGACGCGGTCGTCCGCGCGAAGTGACAGAACGACATCGTAGCGCGATCTCCCTGCTCGCGTAGCATGCCGTGACCGGCCGTCGCATATTTCAGGGCAAGGGACGGCAGGCACGCACGGTTCGGAGACTCCGGTGACGCACGCTCGGGCAGACAGTGAATACGCGCCTTCTGCACCCGAGGCTGTAGCGCCGCACACGCCGGCCGGCGCCCTCGACACCCTGCGCCCGATGGCCGCGGTCGCCGCGGCGATCATGCTCGGCTTCCTCATCTACAACCTGGTCGAGTTCCCGCCGGGCGTCCGCGAGACGATGGCGGTGCACGACATCGTCTCGGCCGCCGTGTGCGCCGGCGTCTGGTGGCTGATCCGGTCCGGTCGCCTCCGCGAGGAGCAGGCGCACGCCGCCGCGACGGGGCTGATCCTGCTCATCGCCAGCAACATCCTGCTCGCGATGTGGCTCCTGCGGGCCCCCTACCACGCCGTCTACATCTGCGTGCTCCTCGTCGGTGCGGGGGCCGGGATGAGCTCCATCGGCTGGGCGGCGGTCTCGACCGCGCTGCTCTGGGCCCTCACCGTGCCCGTGCTCGTCGCGGCGTCCGACTGGGCTATCACCTTGCGGTACGTCGCGATGATGGGCGCCACCTCCGCCGTCGCGCTGTCGCTCGTCGCGATCCGCGTGAGGAACCTGCGCGTGGTCACGCGCCTCACCGAACTGGACCAGCAGCAGCGGCGCGCGCTGAACGACGCGTTGGCGGACCTCGACGCGAAGGTGCTGCAGCGCACCGAGGAGTTGCGGGCCGCCAACGCGGCGCTGCAGACCCAGATGGATGAGCGCGCACGGGCCGAGCACGAAGCGCGGCTCCTCGGCGAACAGCTGCTCCACGCCCAGCGCCTCGAGTCCCTGGGACGGCTCGCCGGCGGCGTGGCGCACGACTTCAACAACCTGCTCACGGTCATCGACGGCAACCTCAGCCTCGTGCTCGAGGACCTCCCGCCCGGCGCGAGCCGCGAGCCGGTGGAGGATGCGCTCAGCGCGAGTGAGCGCGCTGGGCACCTCACGCGGGAGCTCCTCGCCTTCGGTCGCAAGCAGGTGATGGAGCGGACGGTGTTCGATGTCGGGCAGCGCATCGAGGATATCGCCCGCATGCTGCAGCGCGTGCTGGGCGAGCGGGTGGCGTTGCACGTGCGGACGGATGAGCGCGACCTGTGGGTGAGCGCGGATCCGAACCAGATCGAGCAGATCCTCATGAACCTCACCGTCAACGCGCGCGACGCGATGCCGGACGGGGGCGAGTGCTTCATCGACGTGGCCCGCGCGGTGGTGGGGAACGCCCCCTTCATCCGCATCCGGGTGCGCGATACGGGCATGGGGATGGACGCGGCCACGAAGGAGCGGATCTTCGAACCCTTCTTCACCACGAAGGGAGCGGGTGCCGGCACGGGGCTCGGTCTCTCGACGGCGTACGGCGTGGTGCAGCAGCACGGCGGCTCGATCTCGGTCGAGTCATCCCCGGGAGCGGGCGCGACGTTCGACGTGCTGTTGCCGGCCGCGGAGGATGCGGCGCTCGCGGCCGACGGCGCGGCGAGTGCCGGCGCGAGCACGTCGGGCACGGAGACGGTGCTGCTCGTGGAGGACGAGGAGGGCGTGCGCCGCGTGGCGGAGCGTTTCCTCCGTCACCAGGGGTACGACGTGCACGTGGCGTCGAGCGGCTTCGAGGCGCTCGAGATCGCGGCCCGGCTCGGACGGCCGATCGACCTGCTCTTCACCGACGTCATGATGCCGGCGATGAGCGGACGGGAGCTGGCCGAGCGGCTGCGCCTCGCGCAACCGGACCTCAAGGTGCTCTTCGTGAGCGGCTACACGGGCGACTACCTGCAGACGCAGACGGGCGAGCTCCCGGCGGGGACGCACCTGCTCTACAAGCCGTACGAGCTCGGGCGCACGGCGCGTCTGATCCGCGGGATCCTCGAGGGACAGCCGGTCCCCGAGCGATAGCGGCGGCCGGTCGGGCCGGGTCGCGCGCGACGCTAGCGCGACTCCGGCCGGATGCTCCCGCGCACCTTCGCCGCCAACCGCTCGGCGAGATTGCGGGCCGACGCCCCGAGCTGCTCGTTGCCGCGGCGCACGAGCGCGCGACCGCCCTTCCAGATGAGGGTCAATCCGAACGCCATGGCGGCCGGGATCGCGACATCCTCGGGGAGGCCGAGGCCCTCGTGGAGCAGCACGCCGAAGAGCGGCGCGATCACGAAGCTCGACGTCACGAGCCAGCCGCCGGCGCGCGCGAACGCCGAACGCCGCGCGTCGCGGACGACGCGGATGGTCGTGCGGTCGTGCTCGGGGACGACGGTCACCTCGAGGCGCGTGCCGAGTCGTCCGGTCATCCAAGCGAGCTCGCGCGTGTGCGCGAGCGTGTGGCCCATGGTGCCGGTCGCATCGCGCAGGAGGTTGATGAGACGCTCGAGGTCGCGCGCGGGGAGTTCACCCGGGACCTCGATCTCGTGCGCCTGCTGCAGCGGGACCCCGAGCCACCAGGAGCGCTCCGCGACGGGCGGGGGCGCCACCGCGGGCTTCTTCGCCGGCGCGACGGCCTTGGGGCCGACGCCGATCTCGCCGAGGGCGTGGTCCACGTAGCGCGTGGCAATGCCCGCCTCGCCGGCGGCCCCGCGCACCTCGTCGAGCTGGAACCCCTT
>JBGATT010000177.1:0-6678 GCA_044229035.1 Gemmatimonadaceae bacterium
GTGGACGCCGCTGTGATCGAGCCGGGGTTCGAGGTCTCCTGCCTCGTCGCCGACTTCCTCCCCGACGCGGCCGACGTGCCCGCGCGCGATTCCGCGTTCACATCGGATGCGAACGACGTCGCGCTCTTCCGGGGCGTGACCTGGATGGAGCCGCGACCGGACCTCGGACCCGACCATACGATCCAGTTCAGTGCAATCCCCGGCTTTCCGATCCCGGACGGTGCGGTCGCCTCGTGCCAGTTCACCGATGCCATGGCGATCACGACCGACGGTGCGGCGATGGTGGTACGACTGGCCCTGCGACCCGGCTGGCTGGAGGTCATCGAGGAGCCGGCGGCGGTGGCGGAGTTCGTCTCACAGCGCGGCTTCACCTGATGGCGCAGCTCGCCGACGGACTCGTGCGTCATGCGGACGGCGTGGTGCGCTGCTGGTGGTGCGGCACCGATCCGCTGTACGTTCGCTACCACGATACCGAGTGGGGCTCGCCGGTCACTGACGAGGTCCGACTCTTCGAGAAGATGTCGCTCGAGGGGTTCCAGGCGGGACTCAGCTGGCTCACCATCCTTCGGAAGCGCGAGCACTTCCGAGCGGCGTTCGCGGGATTCGACCCCGCGAAGGTCGCGCGCTTCGGCGCACGGGATATCACGCGCCTGCTCGACGATGCGGGCATCGTGCGGCATCGCGGCAAGATCACCGCGGTCATCGAGAACGCACGCCGGTACGAGGCGCTGTGTGCGGAGTTCGGCTCGCTCGCGGGATTCATCTGGAGCTTCGAACCGCCGGCATCGGAGCGGACCGCGCGGGTCGTGCGCGCGCGGATCCCCGCAGCGACGGAGTCGTCCGCCGCGATGTCGAAGGCCTTGAAGGTGCGGGGGTGGCGATTCGTGGGACCGACCACGATGTACGCGCTCTTCCAAGCGATGGGGCTCGTGAACGACCATCTCGACGGCTGCGCGCGGCGCGCGGCGGTCGATTCCCTTCGTGCGGCTACCCGCGTACCCCGAGCAACTGCGCCAGCCGGGCGCGCGCGATAGCGCGGACGCCGGGATCTTCGAGCCGGAGTGCGTCGGCGATCGCGAGCAGGCGGTAGGTCGCGGGTGAGCGATCGACGAGTCCGTGGGCCGCGCGGTAGAGCGGCGCGAGACTGAATCCCTGGACGGCGGCGGGGTGCAGAGGGGCCGGCCAGACGACGACGTCGATCGGGTCGATCTCGCTCGAGAGCGGGGGGGCCGAGTACGCGGTCGGGATGCCACGCACGAGGACGCCCTTGGGGGCGGGGAACACGAAGCGCACGCCGTGGGTGAGGAACTCCAAGAGCGCGCGCGCATTGGTTCCCCGTGCGCCGGGGTGGAGAAGTCCCGCGACGCTGAGACGACCGATCGCAGCGTGTACCTGACTCGGGACGACCCCGAGTTCGGTGGCGAGACCCCCCAGGGTCCCCGCGGGTTCGGTCAGTCGGAGGGCGAGCGCGATGTCGAAGGGTCCCGTTCTGTTCGGTACTGGCATTTCATATTCTAGAAATTGATAAATGATTCTGCAATATGCACTTCCGGGGCAGTTGATATCCAGATATTACAGTCCACCTCGCAGGCGTAGCACGCCCCAGACGGCGAAATGATCCGAAGCCCACAGCGATCCCCAGCGGCGGCGGTCGATTCCTGCGTCCACCACGCGCCACGCCGGACTCGCCAAGATCGCGTCGATCTTCTCTCCCGACCGGTTGCCTGTGAAACCGTTGAAGGTCCCGCCCCACTGCTCGTACGTGGCCAGCTCGCGGTGCACATCCCGCAGTTGGCTGCGCGGATCCGTCGTGAGCGTCACGAAGGCCGGGTTCGAAGGTCCTGAGTTGAAATCCCCTAGGACGAGGACGGCGTCGGTCGTGGACGGCGACGCCTGCACGCGCTCGAGGAGGAGCTTCGCGCTTCTTTCACGCGACGGCTGCGACCCGTGGTCCCAGTGCGCGTTGTAGACCCGCACTGAGTCCCCCGTCGCTCGGTCCACCACCCGCACCCAAGTCGTGATACGGGTGATCCGATTCCCCCAGTGCATCGACCCCGGCACTCCCGGGGTATCGGACAGCCAGAACGTCCCTTCGTCGATGATCGTGAACCGCGAAGTGTCCACTAGGATCGCAGCGTATTCGCCGGACCGACGGCCGTCGTCACGACCGACACCGACCTCGCGATAGCGCCCCAATCCGCGCCCCAGTTCGTCGAGCTGGAAGCGTAGCGCCTCCTGCACGCCCAGCAGGTGGGGCGCGTGATCCTCGATCGTCGCGAGTACGGCGGCCCGACGATTCGGCCAGGCATGCACCCCGTCGTTCGCCGTGCCGTAGCGGATGTTGAAGCTCATCACCCGTACCGGCGCCTGCGCGGCACCCGCCGCCGGGGACGCGCCGAGCAACACCGCCACCAGCACGAGGCCCAGGCGAGCGGCGCGCCTCCGCACGTCGGGGCGCGCGCGCCTCACGCCTCTCCCGTGCGGCGATCGGCGATCCAGCTCGCGACCCCGCCGCCGATGAGCACGGTGAAGATCACGCCGAGGAGCCAGAAGTTGGACGCATCACCCAACCAGTGCTTGATCCACTCGGCCGTCAGCATCTTCACGCCGACGATGGCGAGCACCAGGGCCAGCGAGACCTTCAGGTACTTGAACTTCTGGATCAGGCCGGCCAGGCCGAAGTAGAGCGAGCGCAGGCACAGGATGGCGAAGACATTCGACGTGAACACGAGGAAGGGGTCCGCCGTGATCGCGAAGATCGCGGGGATCGAGTCCACGGCGAAGATGAGATCCGTCGTCTCCACCAGCACGAGCGCGACCGCGAGCGGCGTGAGGAACCTCTTCCCGTTCAACTCGACGACGAAGTGCTGCTCGTGGAAGCGGTCGGTCACCGGAAAATGGCGCCGCAGCCATCGCGTGACCCAGCTCTCGACCTCCTCCTCGTGCTCCTGCGTGCTCTGGAAGAGCATGCGCACGCCGGTGAAGACGAGGAAGGCGCCGAAGAAGAGCAGGATCCAGTGGTAGCGCGCCACGAGTTGCGCGCCCACCCCGATCATCGTGCCCCGCATTGCCAGCGCCCCGAGGATGCCCCAGAAGAGCACCCGATGCTGGTACATGAGCGGGACCTTCAGGTGCTCGAAGATCAGCGCGATGACGAAGACGTTGTCCATCGAGAGGCTCAGCTCGACGACGTAGCCGGTGAGGAACTTCACCGAGGCCAGGCGCCCGCCGTTGACCTGCCCGTCCACCGCATCGATCGCCTGGCCGAGGCCGAGCCAATGCGCCTCGTACGCATAGTACACGAGCACGGCGAACAGCCCGGCCATCACCACGGTCCCCGTGGTGAAGATCATCGCCTCGCGAAGGGTCGGCGCGTGGGACTTCCGATTGAACACACCGAGGTCGAGCGCGAGCACGACGGCGATGAACGCGAGGAACCCGCTCCAGGCCCAGATCACTTGGTGCGCTCCGCGTCGATCCACGCGGTCCACTCGGCCTCGTTCACGCCGAGCGTGAGCTTGCTGCCGAATCGGGTCAGGGGCGTGGTGAGCAGGAGCGGTTCCTCGGTGAGGAGCGTGAGCCAACGATCATCGGAGAGTCGAGAGGCGCCGAGCCCCAGATCCTGGTACCGCCGCGAGGTCTTGTCGATGAGCGGCGTCAGTCCGAACTTCTGCACGAAGCGTTGCAGCTCACCCTTGCTCGCCGCGCGTTCCTTGAGATCCACGAAGTGGACCCGCACCCGGCGCTCGCTCCAGAAACGGAGGCTTCGTCGGGTGTCCTGGCTCTTCTGGGTCCCGAACACCTGCACTTCCACCCGGTCGTCCCCCGATATTGCACGGTTCGTTCCCGGGGCAGGGCACGATGGCCCCGGGCATCCATCCCGCAATCTACCGAGTCGTTCCTGTCGAATCACCCGCCGTTCCGGCCCGCCTGGTGGCTGCCGGGGCCCCATTTGCCGACCATCTGGGGCAAGCTCGCCCGGCGTCTGCCGGAGGCGCACGACCGGATCGAGTCGTGGCCGACCCCGGATGGCGATCGCGTCTCGGTCGCGCGCCTCGATCCCGCGACGCCGGACGCGCCGATCATCGTCCTCCTCCACGGACTCGAGGGGACCGTGCGCTCCAAGTACGCCCAGGGTCTCATGCATCTGGCGCGTGCGCGTGGTTGGGGTGCGGCGATGCTCATCTTCCGGACCTGCGACGGTCGCATCCCGGACTCGCCGCGGCTCTACCACTCGGGTGAGACCACGGATGCCGAGTTCGTCATCCGGCGGATCGCCGCGGAGCGGCCGGGCCGCCCCATCCATCTCTTCGGCGTCTCGCTGGGCGCGAACGTCCTTCTGAAGTGGCTCGGCGAGCAGGGAGCCCGTGCGCCGCGCGAGATCGTGCGCGCTGCCGCGGTCTCGACGCCGTTCGACCTCGCGGCCGGAAGCCGATACCTCGAGCAGGGCCTGTCCCGCATCTATGTCAGGCACTTCATCCGGTCCCTACGCGCCAAGGCGCTCGCCGCGTTGGAGCGGCATCGGGACCTGCCCGTGGACCGCGTGCGGCTCCTGGCCGCGCGGTCCTTCTGGGAGTTCGACGACGTCTTCACCGGTCCCGTGCACGGGTTCCGCGGTGCGGACGACTACTATCTACGCTCGAGTTCGATCGGATTCCTACCGGACGTCACAGTACCGACACTACTATACTCGGCCGTCGATGACCCATTCCTCCCCCCGGTCGTCCTCGATCGAGTGCGGGACACGGCATCACGGAACCCGATGTTGCGCATCGACTTCACCGCTTCGGGGGGGCACGTCGGGTGGGTCGCCGGGCCTCCATGGGCGCCGGTGTATCACATGGAAGGCCGCGTGATGCATTGGTATGAGACCGCAACCTGATGGGTTAGATTGCGTTGATAAGCATTCTCAACAATTCGTAAGGACGACACCGTGAGCGCTGCTGTTTCCGAGTACCACGACGACATCATCTATCCGAACACCGCGGCGTTCATTTTCGTCCATCTCGCGCCGCTCGCGGCCATCGGGACGGGGGTGACGACGACCTCGGTACTCCTCGCCGTCGCGCTCTACGTCGCCCGCATGTTCGGGATCACCGCCGGATACCACCGGTACTTCTCGCACCGCTCGTTCAAGACGTCGCGCGTCATGCAGTTCGTCTTCGCCTTTCTCGCGATGAGCTCCACGCAGAAGTCGGTCCTCTGGTGGGCGGCATTGCATCGCCACCACCACCGGCATTCGGACCAGGAGGACGACGTGCACTCGCCGCTCCACCGCGGCTTCTTCTACTCGCACGTCGGCTGGATCTTCGACAAGAAGCACGACGAGACGCGGCTCCATGAGGTCCCCGACCTCACCAAGTACCCGGAGCTGATGTTCCTCGACAAGCATCAGCTGATCCCGGGGATCGCGCTGGCGATCGCCTGCTTCCTCATCGACGGGTGGTCCGGCCTGTTCATCGGCTTCTTCCTGAGCACCGCGGTGCTCTACCACGGCACGTTCTTCATCAACTCCCTCGCGCACGTGCACGGCAAGCAGCGCTACGTCACGGGCGACACCTCACGCAACAACTGGTGGCTCGCGATCATCACGCTCGGCGAGGGGTGGCACAACAATCATCACGCGTACCAGCGATCCACGCGCCAGGGATTCCGCTGGTACGAGTTCGACCCGACCTACTACGTTCTGAAGGCGATGAGTTGGGTCGGGCTCGTCTGGGATCTCGGTGAGCCGCCGGTCGAGGTCGTCCGCAATGAGCGCCGCCTTGGCGCGGCGGTCCTCGAGCGCGTCGCGCGGCAGCTCGCCGAGCGCTTCCCTCCTGGGACGGTGGCGGCGCACGTCGCTCAGGCCCGGGAGAGCTTCGATGCACACCCCAAGGTGATCGAGCTCCGGGCGAAGCTCGCGGCCGGCCAGACGCGCGCGGAGGAGGCGTGGCACGAACTGGAGCAGCATCTGCCACACCTCCCGCATCTGCCGACCGCCTCCGAGCTCCGGGCGCGGGCGCTCCAGATGTACGCGGAGAGCCCTTCGACCGACGAGATCGTCGCGCGGGCCCGACAAGTGATCGCCGAGCGCTTCAGCATCGAGGTCTTCCCCGAACTGCGGCCCGCCCTCGCCTAGGGCTCTTGCTCTCACGAACGGCGGGACACGGTGGCACGTTATGGGGGTGGCGAGAAGCCATCCCCATTCGCGTTCCCGCCCTCACCCTCGGAGACTCCCCCGCATGAAGCCGTCGCTCCTCCTTCCCGTCACGCTCCTTGCACTCGGCGCTTGCAGCGCTCAGCGCTTGACGCCCGAACAGGCCAATCTCTCCGCCACGGCGGATGCGCACGCGGACCATGAGATGTCGGGCGGGGCCACGCATGGACCCGCCGTGCCGGGTGAGGCCATGCAGCAGGTCCCGGGGATCGCACCGGGTGCGGCCGACGCGGCGACCCGACTGGCCGCCTCCACGCGTCACGGCGAGTGGGCCATGATCCCGACCGCCGCCGGCGCGAAGGACTCGATCGCCGCGTGGGTGGTCTACCCAGAGCGGCGTGACAACGCGCCCGTGGTCGTGGTGGTCCATGAGATCTTCGGCCTGTCGACCTGGGTCCGGGGCGTCGCCGATCAGCTCGCCGCCGATGGCTTCATCGCGATCGCCCCCGACCTGCTGTCGATCGAACGGGGGGGAGCCA
>JBGATT010000178.1:0-6664 GCA_044229035.1 Gemmatimonadaceae bacterium
GGTCCGTTCCGGGGCCTGCGCGACCCGACTGGCGGCGGACGCGGCGTCACCGCAGGTTCCGACGATGCCGGTGCCGTGCACGCACCGCGCCGGTATCGTTCCGTCAGGCGCCGCCCACAGCGACCCGTCCGCCGGGCCCGTAGAACAGCAGCACCATCCGAACCCTCTTCCGGTCCCTCGCGATGTCCCTCGTCCGCTCCGTCCGCGCCCTTGGTGCGCTCTGCTGGTTCGCTGCCTCCGCGCTCGTCGCGCAGGAGGCGCCGTTCATCGGCGTGCGCGTCGACGCCGACCGCAACAAGGTCCTCCTGGAACTCCCGGCGGCCCGCCTGGACCAGGACCTCATGCACCAGAGCGTGCTCGCGACCGGCGGCGGCAACGGGGCGCTCGGCCTCGATCGCGGTCAGACGGGCGGCAGCGCGATCATCCGATTCGAGCGGCGCGGCAAGCGCGTCCTCGTGACGCGCGACAACCAGAGCGTGCGCGCGATCGGCGCCAGCGAGGCGACGGCGCGCGCGGCGACGGAGGCCTTCCCGACCTCGGTCATCGCCTCCTTCCCGATCGAGAGCGAGGCCAACGGGACGCTCGTGGTGGACGCCACGAGCTTCTTCCTCTCCGACACGTACGGCATCGCGGAGGGGATCCGGCGCGCCCAGGGTGGCAATGCGCGCGTGGACGCCAACCGCAGCTGGATCGAGGCGTCCCGCACCAAGGCGTTCCCGCTCAACACCGAGATCCACACGGTCCTGACCTTCGGCATCGACAATCCGGGCGCGGCCCTGCGCCGCGCGGCGCCGGACGCGGCCTCGCCGACCTTCGAGGTGCACCACTCGCTCGTCCAGTTGCCGGCGGCGGACGGTTTCCGTCCGCGCCGCGGGGATGCCCGCTCGGGACTGTTCGGCACGAGCTTCCAGGATTTCGCGCAGGGCTTCGATGAGCTGTACCGCGGCGGCTACGCCAACCGCTGGCGCCTCGTCCCGAAGGACCCTGCCGCGTATCAGCGCGGCGAGCTCACCGAGCCCGTGAAGCCGGTGGTGTACTATCTCGATCCCGGCATCCCGGAGCCGTACCGGAGCGCCTTCCTGCAGGGCGGCAACTGGTGGAACACGGTGTTCGAGGCCGCGGGGTGGAAGAACGGCTTCCAGGTGAAGGAGTTGCCCGCCGGCGCCGATCCGATGGACGCGCGATACAACCTCATCTATTGGGTGCATCGCGCCGGCCCGGGCCCCTCGGTGGGCCCGTCGTTCTCCGATCCGCGCACGGGCGAGATCGTCCGCACGGTGGTGCGCATGGACGCCTGGCGCTCGCAGATCGACTACAACATCTACGCCGGGCTCCTCCCGGCCGCGGGACCGAACGGGCACAACGTCGCGCCCGAGGAGTTCGCGATGATGCGCCGTCGCCAGCACGTGGCGCACGAGATCGGGCACACCATCGGCTTCGGGCACAACTACATCGCGCACGTCTCCGACCGTGCCTCCGTGATGGACTATCCGTTCCCGCTCATCACCGTCGACGCCCGCGGCACGCTCGACCTGTCGAAGGCGTGGCGGCCATTCGCCGGCGGCTGGGACTCGCTCGCCGTGCGATACGGCTACACCTGGTATCCGGACGCCGACGCCGAGGCGAAGGGGCTCGATTCGATCGTCGCCGAGGGGCTCCGGCGAAACCTGCGCTTCGTCGGCGACCAGCATGCCGACGCCGCGGGGTCGATCCCCGAGGTGACACGCTGGGTCGAAGGGCGCACGATGTTCGAGGCGGTGGAGCGCACGAGTGCGGTGCGGCGGGTGGGCATCGAGAAGTTCGACGAATCGGCGATCAAGCCGGGCGAGCCCCTCTACCTGCTCAACATGCGCTTCGCGCACGTCTATCTCCACCACCGCTACTCGCTCGAGGGTCTGGTGAAGTACGTCGGCGGCATGGACTTCCGCTACGCCTACCGGGGCGACGGTCAGCCGCCGACCACGATCGTCCCCGCCGCGCAGCAGCGCCGCGCGCTGGGGATGGCCCTCGATGCCCTCGAGCCCTCCGCCCTCGCGGTGCCCGAGCGGGTGCAGGCCCTCATGGTCCCGCTCCCGCCCGGCGGCGATCCGCAGTTCATGTGGCTGGAGACGGCCGCCGGGACCGCGTTCGATGAGATCTCCCTGGCCGGGGGCCTGGCGACGGAGGTCATCGAAGGGCTTCTGCACCGGGAGCGCCTGGCGCGCGTCGTGCTGTTCCGGGCGCGCGATGCGCAGAACCCGTCGCTCGACGAGGTGCTGCAGGCGATCATCGACCGCACCTGGGGGGCGCCGCCTTCGGCGGACCAGCACGTCCAGTCCCTTCGTCGCACCGTGCAGCGTGTGGTGCTCAATACGCTCCTCGACCGCGCCGGGGACAAGGAGGCGCTCCCCGACGTGCGCCAGGTGGCGGAGATGCATCTCTCGCAGCTGGCCGAGCGCATCAACGCCATGACGACCGGGTCGCCCGCCGACCGCGCGCTGCGGCTCACCGCGAAGCGCGAGATCGAGCGCTACTTCTACGGTGAGGACGATCCGGCCAAGCGGACGCGCTTCACGGTGATTCCGCTCCCCTGGCCCTGAGTCGAGCATGCAGCGTCGCCGCTTCGTCACCGACATCGCCCGATACGCCGCGCTCTGCGCGGCGGTCCCGAACGACTGGCGCCTCACCTGGCGCCCGTCGTTCCAGGATGATCCCTTCACGCTCGGGGTGGCGAGCGGAGACCCCACCGGCACCGGCGCGGTGCTCTGGACGCGCCTCGCGCCACGCCCGTTCGAGCCGGAAGGCGGGATGCCCGGCCAGCGCCCGATCGTGAGCTGGGAGGTCGCCGACGACGAGGCGTTCACGAAGGTCGTGAAGCGCGGGCGCTACACGGCCGCACCTGAGCTCGCATACAGCGTCCACGTGGAGGTCGACGGACTCGCCCCCGACCGCTGGTACTTCTACCGCTTCCGCTCGGGCGATGCGACGAGTCCGGTCGGTCGTGTGCGCACCACGCCCGCGGACGGCGCGCTCACGCCCCTCCGCTTCGGCGTGGCCTCGTGCCAGCACTTCGAGGCCGGCCACTACACCGCGCTCGATCATCTCTCGCGCGAGTCGCTCGACCTCGTCACGCACCTCGGCGACTACATCTACGAGCGGACCGGCAGTGAAGGGCAGGTGCGCAAGCACCATGGGCTCGAGATCCGCACGGTCGAGCAGTATCGCGAGCGGTACGCGCAGTACAAGCAGGATCCGGCGTTGCAGGCGGCGCACCGGATGTGCCCCTGGCTCGTGGTGTGGGACGACCACGAGGTCGACAACAACTACGCCAACGACGTCGGCGAGAACGTGATGGAGTCGGCCGAGCAGATGCGTGCGCGCCGTGCGGCCGGCTATCAGGCGTGGTGGGAGCACCAGCCGGTACGTGTGCCGCGCGCGCGGTCCTGGGCCGACCTCACCATCCGCCGCGCGACCGACTGGGGTGCGCTCGCCCGCTTCTGGATGCTCGACACGCGGCAGTACCGCGATGACCAGGCCTGCGGCGATGGCACGGTCGCGGTCCCGTGCGGTGAATGGGCCAATCCGTCGCGCACGATCATGGGAGCCGAGCAGGAGCGCTGGCTCACCGACGGCCTCGGCGCGTCGCAGGCGCGCTGGCAGGTGCTGGGGCAGCAGGTGCCGCTCGCGCCGTGGGACGGCGCGCCGGGTCCCGAGACGCGCAACTACATGGACGGGTGGGCCGGCTACCCGGCCAACCGCGACCGCATCCTGCGGACGATCGCCGAGAAGGCGCGCGACCGCACGGTCGTGCTGACCGGCGACGTGCATTCGAACTGGGTGCACGAGCTGCACGAGGGCTTCGACCGTCCCGACCGCCGGACCATCGGCGCGGAGTTCGTCGGGACCTCCATCTCGTCGGGAGGGGACGGCGAGGCGACCTGGCGTGAGGCGAACGCGGCGATGGCCGAGAATCCGCACGTGAAGTGGCACACCGCGCGCCGCGGCTACATGGTCTGCGACGTGAAGCCGGACGCGTGGACGACCGACTATCGCGAGGTCGCGTACGTCTCGCGACCCGGCGCCCCGGTGACGACGCCGACGCGCTGGCTGGTGGAGCACGGCAGGCCCGGCGTCAAGCGGCTCTGACCCTTCCGTTCCTGCCGACGACCTCGCAACGTTCGAGCATGCGCCCGATCCGTCTCGCCTCCTGGGGGATGCTCCTCGCGATGGTCGCGCTCGCTGCGGTCACGTACGGGGGACTGCCCGACCAGATCCCCACGCACCTCGACCTGAATGGCGTCGCCGACCGGACAGCACCGAAGTCGGTGGTCAGCTGGTTCCTCCTCTCCGGCATCGCGGTCTTCGTTCTCGCGTTCATCGACTTCCTCGGCAGTCGGCTACCGAGGCAGCCCGAGATGCTCAACATCCCGGACAAGGAGCGCCTGCTCGCGCTCCCGGAACGCTTTCGAGGCCCGGTGATGCGCGAGGCTCAGCTCATGGTCGACCTCGTCGCGGCCGGCACGATGGTGATCCTGCTGCTGGTGCAGTGGGAGTTCGTGCGGGTCGCCGCCGGCGCCCGCGGCCTCGGTGTGGCGGTCGTGATGGTGGCCTCGATCGGGCTCAGTGTGGGCCTGCTGCTCATGGTCACCCGCATCAGCGCGGCGGTCGACCGCGCGCATGCGCTGTGGCGGGAGCAGGGCTCACCCGCCGCCTGATCGCCCGGTGCGAAGCGAAAACGGGCCGCCGGCGAGCGCCGGCGGCCCGTTCGTCATCCCGCGCTTCCCGCGATCAGAACGTGATCTGGAGTCCGCTGGTGAAGAGGCGGTCGACCTCGGAGAACCCCGGCTGCGGCAGGTTGTCGTAGCGGATGACGTACGAGATCTTGAGGCCGATCTTGGCCGAGAGCGGCGCGACGATCCCCGACTCCGAGTTCATGCGCCAGTCCTCGGTCTCCTTGAGGTTGGGGATGTACTCGAAGTTCTGGGTGAAGTAGGCCGCCGGGGTGAAGACATGCCGCCAGCTGAGCGCGCCGCGGGCCGACGGGAAGTTCTGCTGGATGCCGTCGGTGCCGATCTGCTGCGTGAAGCTGCCGCCGCCCTCCACCCGCATCGTGTCGCGCGCCGAGCCGATCAGGCGCGCCGAGATGCCGACCTGCTCTTCGAAGCGACGCTCGATACCGGCGAACGTGTTGCGGTCGAACGCGACGCCGGAGAAGACGGCGAGGAGCCGGTCGATCTTGAAGTCGCCGCGGACGTGCGTGCGCAGGTAGTTGGAGATGACGCTGTCGGCCTGCGTGGAGTAGACGAGTCCCACGCCCTGCTCGAGGGAGAGGCGGCCACGGGACTGCGTGAGCTTCTCGCCGATGTTGAACGTCGTCACCTGCGTGTTGCCGGTGACGGCGACGTAGCCGATGTCGGCGGTGATCTTGGTGACGACCGTCGGGGCCTGCTGGGCGCCGAGGACGGGGGCAAGGGCGGCGAGCGCCAAGGCCAGCGCGAGGATGCGCGCGTGCGAGTGCGGACGGGGCATTGCTCTCGGGGTGAAGGGAGGTGCCATCAACTTAGCGGGGGTGGGCGCTGGCGTCGACGCGCCGAGTGTCGTAGAGTGGGGCGACCCCGGACCCGTACCCCATGGCCTCGTTCTACGATCCCGCCCGCCGCCAGGAACTGTTGGACCGTCTCGGCGGCCTCCGCGCGGACCGGCAGGCCGCCTGGGGGAAGTTCACGGCACCCAAGATGGTCCAGCACCTCATCGAGTCGCTCAAGATGGTCACGGGCGAGAGCACGCCCAGGCCGCGCCCGTTCCCGCTGCAGTTCCTCGTACGCCCGGTCGTGATCCACCTTCTTCCGTGGCCGAAGGGGGCTCCCACCGCGCCCGAGCTGCTCGCCGGCAAGCCGACCACCTGGGAGGCCGATGTGGCCAAGCTCCGCGACCGTATCGCGCAACTGCCGGTGCCAGCGGACGATGCCCCTCTCCCCCCGCATCCCGCCTTCGGGCCGATGTCCAAGCGGGATTGGGGGGTGCTCCTGTATCGCCATCTCGACCATCACTTCACGCAGTTCGGCATCTGACCCAAGCACCGGATCCCACCATGCGCATCGCCCGACTCCTCCCCCTCGCCCTCGTGCTCGCCGCCTGCGCCAAGGGCGAACCCGCGCCCGAGCCGGTCGCCGTCGACCCGGCGTGCCTCGCGAGTCGCGTCCTCTCCTATCAGGACCTCGCCGCCGAGGTGGTCATCCCCGCGGGCGAGACGTGCGCCTCCGGCACCTTCCAAGTCGTCTTCACGCGTGGCGACGACACGCTCCAGACGCTCACCGAGACGCGCGACGGTACCGTCGGCTTCATCGGCACCGCCGATGTCGATGGCGATGGCCGCGGCGAGTTCTTCGTCTCCACGTTCGGCAGCGGGGACGACAAGCGAGGCGCGCTCTTCGCCTACACCGACGGTCCGCAGGGCATCGCGCGGCTCGCACTCGCGTCACTCGATTCGACGCAGCTCGTCGGCTACGCCGGGCACGACCGCTTCGGCTTCGGCGGCGCTGACCAGCTGGTGCGGGCCTTCCCCCGCGCGGCCGGTGACACCGCCTGGTTCGGCTACTCGCACGGCGAGTCGAAGTGGAACACGATCGCCCGTCCCGCCTGGGTGCGCTGAGCGCGCGGCGGTCCGGCCGGCCGCGCGGCCGAC
>JBGATT010000179.1:0-6658 GCA_044229035.1 Gemmatimonadaceae bacterium
AGTGCGTCGGGGCCTCGACGCTCAACGAGTACCGCAAGTACATCGAGAAGGACGGGGCGCTCGAGCGCCGCTTCCAGACGGTGGTCGTGGATCCGCCCTCGATCGACGAGACCGTGGAGATCCTGAAGGGCCTTCGCGCGAAGTACGAGGACCACCATCGCGTGACGATCCCCGACGAGACGCTCGCCATCGCCGCGAAGCTCTCCGAGCGCTACATCACCGACCGGTTCCTCCCCGACAAGGCGATCGACGTGATCGACGAGGCCGGGGCCCGGGCGCGCCTGGCGGCGCAGGTGCCGCCGCCGGAGGTGGCGGATCTCAAGACGCAGCTGGAGAAGGTGAACGCCGAGAAGGACGCGGCGGTGCGCGACCAGAACTTCGAGCGGGCGGCGGCGCTGCGCGACACGGAGCGCGAGCTGCAGGGGCAGATCCGGGCGCGTCAGGAGGAGTGGGAGCAGAAGCGGCTCTCGCTCCGCCCGGTGCTCGGGGAGGAGGAGATCGCCTTCATCGTGAGCCGCTGGACGGGGATCCCCGTGACGCGCCTGCAGGAGGCCGAGACCGCGCGCCTGCTGCGGATGGAGGAGGAGCTCCACACGCAGGTGGTGGCGCAGGAGGACGCGATCAAGGCGATCGCGAAGGCGATCCGCCGCAGCCGCGCCGGGCTCAAGGACCCGCGGCGGCCGATCGGGTCGTTCATCTTCTCCGGCCCCACCGGTGTCGGCAAGACCGAGCTCGCGCGCGCGCTCGCGAAGTTCCTCTTCGCGGACGCCTCGGCGCTCATCCGCGTCGACATGAGCGAGTACATGGAGAAGTTCTCGGTCTCGCGCCTCATCGGCGCGCCGCCGGGATACGTGGGCTACGAGGACTCGGGCACGCTGACCAAGGCGGTGCGCCGCAAGCCCTACAGCGTGATCCTGCTCGACGAGATCGAGAAGGCGCATCCCGATGTCTTCAACATCCTGCTCCAGGTGCTGGACGAGGGGCACCTGACCGACAACTACGGCCGCGTCATCGACTTCAAGAACACGGTCGTGATCATGACGTCGAACGTCGGCGCGAAGGACATCACCAAGAACCGCACCCTCGGGTTCGGCAACACGCTCGATGTGACGCAGAACTTCGACCGGATCGCGGACAAGGTGAAGGAGGAGTTGCAGCACGCCTTCAATCCCGAGTTCCTGAACCGGCTGGACGATGTGATCGTGTTCCACCCGCTCGACCGCCAGCACATCGCGCAGATCGTCTCGATCCTGCTGAAGGACGTGCAGAAGCGCTTGGGTGACGAAGAGCTGACGCTGCGGCTGACCGACCCGGCCGTGGACTTCCTGGTGAAGCACGGGTATGACGTGAGTTACGGCGCGCGGCCCCTCAAGCGGGCCATCCAGCGCTGGATCGAGGACCCCCTCTCGGAGAAGATCCTCCTCGCGGAGTTCAGCCGCGGCGATGAGATCACGGTGGACGTCGCAGCGGACGGCGCCAAGCTCGAGTTCCGGGTCCCTGCCAGCTCCCCCAAGGCCTGAGCCGCGCGTAGACCCTCCCTGCGGCCACCGGGGCCGGACTGAACCGTCCGGCCCCGACCGTGTATATTCCAAGGATGCTTCGACTTCCGAGCCTCGCGCTCGCCGCCCTCGTGGTGGCCGCGCCCCTGGCCGCGCAGGACCAATCCGGCATCACGGGCCGCTGCCTCACCCCGGACTCGCTCGACGTCCGGGGGCAGGTGCGCGTCTCCCGTGAGGCCATCGTCGCCTCCTCGGGGATCGTGACGGGGACGACGCTGAACTTCCCCTCCATCCAGCGGGCGATCCGCGACCTGTTCGCGACGGGGGATTTCGACGAGGTCGACATCACCTGCGACGTGGTCGGGCCGACCGGCGCGACCCTCGTCGTCGCGGTGAAGGAGCGCCCCCTGCTCGCCTCGGTCGATGTCCAAGGGCCGCAGCGGATCAGCAACCGGTCCGTCCAGGACCGCGTGGAACTGCTCCTCGGACGTCCGGTCGACCCGGCGAAGGTCGCGCTCGCCATGAAGCGCATCGACTCGCTCTACCAGGCGAACGGCTATTACCTGGCGCGCGTCACGCCGGAGACGACCGTCGTGGGCGACCGCATCGGCATCGTCTTCCGCGTGGACGAGGGGCGGCGCCTCGCCATCTCGGGCATCCGCGTCGAGGGCAACCGCGCCGTCTCGGACGGCCAGGTCGTCGGGGCGATGAAGACCCGCCCCGAGGGCTTCCTCTTCTTCCGGAAGGGGGAGTTCGACGAGGACAAGTACGCGACCGACCTCGGCGAGCGGATCCCCAAGCTCTTCGCCGAACGCGGCTACGTCGACTTCCAGCTCGACCGCGACACCCTGATGGTGGATCGCGAGCGTGGGAAGGCGATGATCCAGCTCGACATCCGTGAGGGGGAGCAGTACCGGGTGAAGCAGTTCGAGGTCGTGGGGAACCGTCGCTTCACCACCGAGCAGATCGCGGCGCTCTATCCCTTCACCGACCGCGCGCCCTCGCTCACCGAGCGCGCGCAGGCCCTCGTGAAGCGCCGGCCGCCGGCGACCAACGTCTTCGACCGGACCCGCTGGGAGGAGGCGACCCAGGCGGTCAGCACGCTCTACAACAACGAAGGCTACATCTACGCGCAGATCCGTCCGGTGGTCGAGCGTGATCCGACCGACTCGGCCGGATACGTGCGACTCCGCTGGGACATCGTCGAGAACACGCCGGCGATCATCAACCGTGTCGAGATCCTCGGCAACGACTACACGGTCGAGAACTGCATCCGCGACCAGCTCGTGATCATCCCGGGCGACGTCTTCAACCAGGAGCGGATGATCCGCAGCTGGCGCAGCATCTCGAACCTCGGCTTCTTCGAGAGCCCGCTGCCGTTCCCCGACGTCCGGCCCGCGAACGAGGCCGGCGACGTGGACATCGTCTTCCGCGTGAAGGAGAAGCGGACGGGCAACGTGAACTTCGGCGCCTCGGTCGGGCAGGGCACCGGGCTCGGCGGGTTCATCGGCCTCGAGCAGCCGAACCTCTTCGGCAAGTGCAAGCGCGGGTCGCTGCAGTGGCAGTTCGGGCAGTTCATCAACGACTTCAACGCCTCGTACACCGATCCGCAGGTGCGCGGGTCGCTCATCTCGACGCAGCTGACGGGCTATCGGTCGCAGGCGCGTTTCCGCATCGCGGACCTCGGGCGCACGACCCGCACCGGCGGCAACGTGCGGGTGGGCTTCCCTTTCCCGCAGAGCCGCTTCACGCGCGTCTTCGTCTCGTACGGCATGGAAGCGGTGCGGTACGGGCAGGACGGCCTGCTCGGCACGATCTCGACCAACTCGTGCGCGGGCTGCATCCGCAGTACGCTCGGCCTCGACGTCAGCCGCGACACGCGCCTCGACATGCCGTTCGCGACCGAAGGCCAGCTGCAGAGCCTGAGCGCGCAGTTCAACGGCGGCCCCCTGGGCGGCTCCGCCACCTACCAGCGCTACACCTCGGAGTTCCGCTCGTACACCGTGCTGGCGCGCCTCGGCGGCAAGAAGCCGGGCTCGCAGCCGCTGCGCCTGACCTTCGGCCTCACGTCGCGGGCCGGCGCCGTCTTCGGCGATCCCGGGGACTTCTTCTGGTCGCAGCAGTTCTCGCTCGGTGGCGTGCAGTTCGGCGAGATGCTGCGCGGCTACCCCGAGTTCTCGATCACGCCGACGGGGTACCTCGCCGGCACCGGGACGTTCAACGCGCAGCGCGCGTCGTTCGGCAATGCCTTCTTCGCGTCGACGGCGGAGGTCGGGCTGCGGTTCAATCAGTCGGTGTACGTGAATGTGTTCTACGATGCGGGCAACCTCTGGGCGCGCGCGCGGGACTTCGATCCCACGCGGCTGTTCCGCGGGTCCGGCATCGGTGTGTCCACCGTCACGCCGCTCGGTCCGCTGGGGATCGACTATGCGTACGGTTTCGATCGCCGCGACGTGAACGGCCTGCCGGCTCCCCGGTGGCAGCTGCACTTCCGGCTTGGCCAGATCTTCTAATCCCTCGGAGCACCACATGAACGTCCGTTCGCGCGGCATCCTCGCCGCCCTCGTCGTCCTCGTCGCCGCCGCGCCGCTCTCGGCCCAGGCGCGCTTCGGCTTCGTCGACACGCGCAAGATCCTCCAGGAGATGCCGGCGCGTGCGGCGGTCGAGGCGCGGCTGCGCACCGAGATCGAGGCCCTCGGCGCGCGCGAGAAGAAGATGATCGACTCGCTCAACGTCATGGTCGCGGCCTTCGAGAAGGACTCCGCGACGCTGACGCAGGAGGACCGGACCAAGCGCTTCACCGCGCTCCAGGCCTATGACGCGCAGTACCGCGACACGCTGCAGGCGCTCCAGACGGAAGCGCAGGAGAAGCAGGCGGCCGCGATGCAGCCGCTCTTCGACCAGGTGAAGCTGGCGCTCGACGAGGTGCGGGCCGCGGACGGCCTCGCGTTCATCTTCGACATCAGCGCGCAGGGCAACTCGATCGTCGCGATGGACAAGAACCTCGACGTCTCGGACAAGGTCATCGCGCGGCTCCGCACGCAGCCGGCGGCCCCGGCGGCGCGCCCGGCCCCGCAGCCCGCGCCGCAGCGTCCCGCGCCCGCGGGTCCGGTCTCGCAGCCGGCAGGGGTCCGCAAGCCGTAACCGGCGCTGCATCGGTCCCCACCCCCGATGTCCGCCGCTCCTCCCGCCGCCCTCCGCCTCGCCGACGTCGCCCGCGCCGTCGGCGGGACGGTCGTCGGTGACGGCGAAGCGCTCGTCGGGGCGATCGCCTCGCTCGACAGGGCCGTGCCGGGGGACCTGAGCTTCCTCGCGTCAGGCAAGTACGCGGCGCTCTTCACGGACACGCGAGCGACGGCGGTGCTCATCACGCCGGAACTCGCGGAGACGCCCTCCGCCTGCGCGAACCGCGTCATCGTCGCGCGCCCGCAGGAGGCGATCCTCGCGCTCCTGCCCCGGTTCTACAAGATGCCCGCGCGACCGTTCACCGGCGTGCACCCGACCGCCGTCGTCGATCCGACGGCGAGCGTCGATCCCGATGTCTGCATCGAGCCCTTCGTCGTGGTCGGGCCGGGCGCGTCGATCGCGAAGGGCTGCTGGATCGGTCCGCACTGCGTCATCGGCGAGGACGTGACGGTCGGGGCCGACACCCGCCTCGTCAGCCAGGTGACGCTCTATCCGGGCGCGCGCATCGGTGCCCGCGTCCTCCTGCACGCGGGCGTGCGCATCGCGAGCGACGGCTTCGGCTACGTCTTCCACCAGGGCGCGCACCAGAAGCTCCCGCACGTCGGGCGGTGCATCATCGGCGACGACGTGGAGATCGGGGCGAACAGCACCATCGATCGCGGGAGCATCGACGACACCGAGATCGGAGCGGGGAGCAAGCTCGACAATCTCGTCCACGTCGCCCACAACTGCCGGATCGGGCGCCTCTGCCTGTTCGCCGCGGGGGTCGGGATCGCGGGGAGCTCGCGCATCGGCGACGGCGTGATGCTCGCGGGCCAGGTCGGAGTGGCCGGCCACCTGACGATCGGCGACCGGGCCATCATCACGGCGCAGTCCGGCGTGCTCAAGAGCGTGCCGCCGGGCGAGACCTGGGGCGGGTTCCCGTCGCGACCGCAGAAGGAGACGATGCGCGGCTACGCGGCCGTCGCGAAGTTGCCCGATCTCCTCAAGCGGCTCGAGGCCCTGCTCGCGCGTGAGAAGGGCTCGTGAGCGCCCGCCGGACGATCCGTCGTGCGGTGTCGGTGTCGGGCGTAGGCCTCCATCTCGGCCGGGCCTGCGCGCTGACGTTCGTGCCGGCCGCGTCGGGTACCGGCATCCGCTTCCGTCGGACCGATCTCGCCGGCGCGCCCGAGACGCCCGCGTCGGTGTCGGGGGCGATCGCCGCCGCGCGGCGCACGCAGCTCGGCACGGGCGAGGGCGCGCTGCACACGGTGGAGCATGTGCTCGCCGCGGTGGCGGGACTCGCGATCGACGACCTCGTGATCGAGATGGATGCGGCGGAGCCGCCGATCATGGACGGGTCCGCGGAGCCGTTCCGGCAGGCGCTGCTGGGCGCGGAGCCGGTCGAGCACGGGGGCGTCGCGCCGGTGCTGCGGCTGCGCGAGGCGGTGCGCGTCGTCGACGGCGAGTCGGTCTACGTGGCGCACCCGGCGGAGGCGCTGGAGCTGGACGTCGCGATCGATTTCCCGCATCCGGTCATCGGCGCGCAGCGCGGGCACTGGACGGTCTCCCCCGAGGTCTTCTCGCGCGAACTCGCGTCGGCGCGCACATTCGGGATGTTGAGCTGGGTGGAGGAGCTGCGCGGGAAGGGGCTCATCCAGGGGGCGTCGGCCGAGAACACGATCGTGCTCGATGAGCGCGCGGTCGTGGGGACGACGCTTCGGTGGCCGGACGAGTTCGTCCGGCACAAGGCGATGGACGTGGTGGGCGATCTGGCCCTGGCAGGGATGCGCGTCGCGGCGCGCATCACGGCGACCAAGCCGAGTCACCGCGGAACCGTGACGCTGGTGCGCGAGATGCTCGCGCATGCGTTGCCACAACGATCGGAGGCACGAGTGCTGGGCATCGAGGACATCATGAAGATCCTTCCGCACCGCTATCCGTTCCTGCTGGTGGACCGGATCGTGGAGATGGAGGAGAAGAAGCGGATCGTG
>JBGATT010000019.1:0-35156 GCA_044229035.1 Gemmatimonadaceae bacterium
GCACGCCGCCTTCTTCGCGACCAAGGACGAGTACAAGCGCCAGCTCGCCGGCCGGATCATCGGCGTCTCGCGCGATTCGAGCGGCAAGCCGGCGCTGCGGATGGCGCTGCAGACCCGCGAGCAGCACATCCGGCGCGAGAAGGCGACGTCGAACGTCTGCACCGCGCAGGTGCTCCTCGCCGTGATGGCGGGGATGTACGCGGTCTGGCACGGCCCGGAGGGGCTCAAGCGCATCGCGGCGCGCGTGCACCATCGCAGCGAGACCTTCGCGGCGGGGCTCCGCAAGCTCGGCATGACGCCGACGCCGGCGGTGAGCTTCGACACCGTCACGGTCGATGTCGGCGCGCAGCGTGACACGATCCTCGGCGCGCTCGACGCGAAGGGGATCAACGTCCGGGTCATCGACGGCCGCACGCTCGGCGTGTCGATGGGCGAGAACACGACGGTGCAGGACGTGAGCGACCTGCTCGACGCCTTCAACGGCGGCCGCGCGCACGGGCTCGATCTCGCGGCGCTGGGGCAGTCCGTGGACGCGCGCTACGACGAGCGGTTCGCCCGGACCTCGCCCTTCTGCACGCACCCCGTCTTCTCGAAGTACCACAGCGAGACCGAGATGCTGCGCTACATGCGCAAGCTCGAGTCGCGCGACCTCTCGCTCACGCACTCGATGATCGCGCTGGGCAGCTGCACGATGAAGCTCAATGCCTCGGCCGAGATGTTCCCGGTGACCTGGCGCGAGGTCGGCGGGATCCACCCGTTCGCTCCGCGCGCCCAGGCCAAGGGCTTCACCTCGATGTTCGAGCGGCTCGAGAAGGCCCTCGCCGAGGTGACCGGGTTCTCCGCGGTCTCGCTGCAGCCCAACGCCGGTTCGCAGGGCGAGTATGCCGGCCTGCTGGTGATCCGCGCCTTCCACCGGGCGCGCGGGCAAGGGCATCGCACGGTGTGCCTCATCCCGCAGTCGGCGCACGGCACCAACCCCGCGTCGGCGGTGATGGCCGGCATGAGCGTCGTGGTGGTGAAGACCGATGCGAGCGGCAACATCGACGTGGGCGACCTGCGCGCGAAGGCCGAGCAGCACTCGGCCAACCTCGCCGCGCTGATGGTGACGTACCCGAGCACGCACGGCGTGTTCGAGGAGAGCATCAAGGACATCTGCGCGATCATCCATGAGCATGGCGGCCAGGTGTACCTGGACGGCGCCAACATGAATGCGATGGTCGGTCTCTGCCGTCCGGGCGACATCGGCGCGGACGTCTGCCACCTCAACCTGCACAAGACGTTCTGCATCCCGCACGGCGGCGGCGGTCCGGGCATGGGCCCGATCGGCGTGGTGGCGCATCTCGCGCCGTTCCTGCCGAGCCACTCGGTGGTGCGGACCGGCGGCGAGCAGGGGATCGGCGCGGTGTCGGCGGCGCCCTGGGGCTCGGCCAGCATTCTCCCGATCTCGATGATGTACATCGACCTGATGGGGAGCGAGGGCCTCACGGAGAGCACGAAGATCGCGATCCTCAACGCGAACTACGTCGCGCACCAGCTCCGCGGGCACTACGACGTGCTCTACAAGGGGAAGAACGGGCGCGTCGCGCACGAGTGCATCATCGACACGCGCCCGCTGAAGGCGTCGTCGGGCGTCGAGGTGGAGGACATCGCCAAGCGCCTGATGGACTACGGCTTCCATGCCCCGACGGTCAGCTTCCCGGTGGCGGGGACGCTCATGATCGAGCCGACGGAGTCGGAGTCGAAGGCGGAGCTCGACCGGTTCTGCGACGCGCTCATCGCGATCCACGGCGAGATCAAGGACATCGAGTCCGGGGTGCTCGGGAAGGAGGACAACCCGCTGCACCATGCGCCGCACACGCTCGAGGTGACGCTGAGCGATGGCTGGTCGCGCGGCTATTCGCGCGAGCGTGCGGCGTTCCCGCTGGCGTGGGTGCGCGAGCGGAAGTTCTGGCCGGCGGTCGGGCGCGTCGAGTCGGCATTCGGCGACCGCAACCTGGTCTGCTCGTGCCCGCCGATCGAGGAGTACGCGTCGGCCTGATGACGGATGCGTGGTGAACGGCGACCGCGTTCACCACAGGGACACAGAGGGCACAGAGAACGACGGAGCACTGCTTCGAAAAGGGGGCGCGGGGGACAGAAATGTCCGCCGCGCCCCCTTCGATTCGCTTCTCTCCGACGTCCTCTGTGTCCTCTGTGCTCTCTGTGGTGAGCGCAGTTGAGCGGGATCAGCCGAGATGCTTGGTGTACGCCGCCGCATCCATGAGGCCGTTCAGCGCCGCCGGATCGATCTTGACCTTGATCATCCAGCCGTCCCCGTAGGGGTCGGTGTTCACGAGCGCCGGCTCGGCCTCGAGCTTGGGGTTCACCTCGAGCACCTCGCCGGCGAGCGGCGAGTAGAGCTCGGAGACCGCCTTCACCGCCTCGACCGTGCCGAAGACCTCATGGTGGCCGAACTTCTTGCCGGCGGCGGGGAGGTCGAGGAAGACGATGTCGCCGAGTTCGCCCTGCGCGTAGTCGGTGATCCCGACGAGGACCACGGTCGCGTCGGCGGTCTTCTTCACGTACTCGTGGTCGGCGGTGTAGAGGAGGTCCTGCGGGATGGACGACACGCGTGGCTCCGGTGCGGCGGGGGGTGTGTGTACGGGACGTTCGGAATCGAAGGCTACCCGCGCCCGGGGCGAGGGTCAAGCTGACGGCGAACGTGCGGCGAGGGCGAGCAAGCGATCGTGGAGCGCGTCGACCGCCGCGTCGAGCTCGGCCCGGGTGCCCGTGTTGTCGATGACGTCCTGCGACCGCGCGCGCTTCTCCTCGCTCGGTCGCTGCGCGGCGATCATCGCGTCGGCGTCCCCGGGCGCGAGGCCCCGGTCGCGCAGCAGGCGTTCGCGGCGGAGGGCGACGGGCGCATCGACGAGGACGATGTGATCGACGGTGTCCTCGAGATGGGCCTCGAAGAGCAGCGGGATGTCGCAGACGATGAGGCGATCGCCGCGGGCACGGAGCGCCGCGACCGCCGCCTCGCGGCGGCGTGCGACCTCGGGATGGACGATCGCGTCGAGGGCCCGCCGCTCGGCCGGGTCGGCGAAGACGATGCGCCGCAACGCCCCGCGATCGAGGGTGCCGTCGGGCAGGCGGACCGACGGTCCCCAGCGTGCGACGATCGCCGCGAGGGCGGGGGAGCCAGGGGCGACCGCCTCGCGGGCCAGGCGGTCGGCGTCGACGACGGGCACGCCGTGCGCCGCGAGGCGGGCGGCGACCGCACTCTTGCCCGCGGCGATGTTCCCGGTGAGTCCGACGATGAGCATGCGGGAAGCGTACGCGCGTCCGGGGTGTGACGCCACGGGAGGGGCGGGCGTAATTGTCGGATGCCCCGCTCCCGCGCCGCTCGCGGCTTCACCCTCGTCGAGATCCTGTTCGTGCTCGCGCTCATCGGCATCGTCGCCGGGTTCGCGGTCACGCGGGTGAGCTTCTGGGGGTTCCGGATGGACGCGAACATCCGCCTCATGCAGAACGCGATCATCGGGGCGCAGCAGACCGCCATCACGAAGAACGTCGCGGTGCAGGTGATGTTCGACGCGAACAACCACCGCCTGCGCATCCTGCAGGACTACAACAACAACGGCGTGATGGACGCGACCGACACGGTCCGCTATCGGCCGCTCGCGGACGGCGCGGAGTTCCTCTCGCCGCCGAGCACGATCGACGGGGTGGCGGCGGCGTACATCACCGGGACCGGGGTGGTGGAGACGGGGAATCCGCTCCAGCGGGCGATCCGCATCGGTCCCAACGGCGCCTTGAGCGGCGACGCCGTGGTCTACATCGGGTCGCCGCGCCGGCGGGACGAGGACTTCCGCGCGATGACGATCATCGGCGCGACCGCGCGCACCGGGTTCTGGTCGAACGGGGCAGGCGGCTGGCGGCAGCGCGACAACTGAGTCGCCGCGCGCGCGGTCCGTCAGCCCGCGCGCGCCTTCCCCAGCTCCTGCAGGAACTTGCCGGCCGCCCAGGCCGCACCACCATGGTCGCGGATCTCGTGCGGCGTGGCGCCGAGATAGCGCTGGCAGGTGTTGCGGAAGGCCGAGCCGGAGGGGAAGTCGAGCTGGCGCGCGACGGCGTCGGCGGCCTTGGCCGGGTCCTCCAGCATCTGGGCGGCGACGATGAGGCGCCCCCAGGCGAGGAGCTTCTGCGGCGGCGGGAAGCCGGCGCGCTCGAGGGCCAGCAACAGGGTGCGCTTCGGCGAGCCGCAGATCTCGGCGAGCCGGTGCGAGGTGAGGCGAAGGTGGGCGCGGGTGACGGCGACCATGACCGCGTCGCGGACGAGCGGCTCGACGGTGGCGAGGTGCGGGCGCAGGAGCTGGGCGGCGCCGCGGGCGGTGGCGCGCTCGAGGACGGCGCGGAACGCGGCAGGCGTGTCATCCTGCCCGAGCAGGAGGAGGCCGTCGAAGCCGGCGCGTCCGGCGTCGAAGAGGTCGCGGGCGCGCTCGGCCGAGAGATTCACGTACGCCACGAGCGTGAGACGCTCGGCACGCATCTTCAGGCGCCGCACCATGTCGAAGCGGGCCTGGCCATCGGAGAAGAGGTCGATGATCGCGAGCGAGACCTCCTCGTCGCGGCAGGCGACCTCGAGTTCCTCCCACGTGCGGCAGTGGACGAGGCGATGCTCGTTCTTGACGGCGGCGTTGACGCGCTGGAGTGCCCGCGCGTCGGGGAGCATGGTGGCGATGGCGGCCAAGATCCGGACCTCCGACAGGGTAGGGCGGCGAGCGGCACGGTCCCGGCACGGGACCTGCTCGTGAAGATAAGGTACGCCCCGGGGGGTCGCCTGTCACGATGTGACACGAGGCCGTCCGGCGCGTCATCCTCTCGTCCGGTCCCACCTGTCCCCGTGCCCGCCCGAATGTCCGCCCACCGCCTCCGCGTCCGCCGCGGCATGACGATCATCGAGGTGATGTTCGCCATCGTGATCCTCGCCGGCGTCATGCTCGCCATGTCGCGATTCGGCCAGGCGTTCACGCGGGCGGCGCGCGACTCGGCGAACCTCGCCGTCGCGAGCGACCTCGCGGCGGCGCGCCTCGAGGCGATCCGCGGGCACACGACCTACACGACGCTCGTGTCGACGTACAACGGCACCACCGAGACGCCCGCGACCTCGGGGGCGAACCCGCCGATGACGGGCTACACGGGGTACACGCGCACGACCGCCGCGGTGCGCACCCAGACGGACACGACCGACTTCGTCACCGTGACCGTCACCGTGAGCGCGGCCGTGCTGAGTCGCCCCCTGAAGAAGACGGCCGTGATCGCCGCGTTCCGATGAGCCGCTCCGGGCGCCGCCCGCGCGGCGGCTTCACCATCGTCGAGATCATCGTCGCGATGACGCTGACGCTCGCGGTCTTCGCGATCACGCTGCCGTTCGTGCGCGCGCAGACCAACGCGTTGGGGCAGAGCGCCGGCCGCCTCGATGCGGACCAGGTCGCGCGGTACGCGCAGCGCGCGGTCGATGCCGACCTCCGCCTCGCGACGGCCGACCCCGGCCAGCCGCTGCTCGTGTACGCCGGCCCCATGGGCATCTCGTTCAACGCGAACCTGCTCGCCAGCGATTCACTCGATCCGGGCGCGGCCGACGTCGAATCAGGGGCGGCGACCTCCCTGACCGTCTCCTGGCGGCTCGCCGACGCGGCCGCGGTGCCGAAGGGTGGGCGTTCCTATCCCGCGCAGGACTATCTCGACGGCGCCGGGACGGTGAGCCGGAACGAGACGATCAGCTACTTCCTCCATCCCGACACCGTGTCGGGGCGGAGCGACATCTACGTGCTCTGGCGTCGGGTGAACGCGCGCGACTCGGTGCAGGTCGTCCGCAACCTGCACGTGCCGGCCGACTCGGCCTTCTTCGCCTACTACCGGCCGGTGGCGGGTGTGCTCACGCGGATCGCGGCGGCGCGGCTGCCGCTCTGGTGGGATTCGCTCGCGGTCGATTCGATCCGCTCGGTCGGCATCCGCGCGGCGGGGTTCTACCGCAATCGGACGACCGGCGCCGAGACGATCCGGACGGTGCAGTGGACGACGGTGCTGCCGAACGCCTCGACGCGGCTGACGACCGGATGTGGAGCCGCGCCGTCGGCCCCGCCGGCGTTCGATGCCGACAAGACGACCAACTCGCGACCCTTCCGCGTGGACATCGACTGGGACGCCTCGTCTGATGACGGGAGCGGGTCGCTCGACGTCCGACAGTACCTCCTCGAGTGGCGCCTCAACGGCGGCGACTGGAAGGTCCTCGCCTCGGTGCCGGCGACCCGGCAGTCCGACTACGAGTTCATCCACACGTTGCCACTCGTGAGCGGGACGTACGAGTACGGCGTGCGCGCCCTCGACTGCACCGGCGCGTCCACGCGCGCGGTGGCGCCGACGTTCACCCTGCCATGATGCGCGCGCGCCGGGGCTCGGCCCTCATCCTCGTGCTGCTCATGACGCTCGCGATCGCCGGCCTCTCGATCGCGGCGATCTTCATGTCCTCGAGCGCGAACCTGCTCTCGGCGTTCTATGACAAGGAGCGCGAATACCGGCTGGCGGCCGAATCGGCGCTGGAGATGGTGCGCTCGCGGCTCGAACGCGACTCGTCGTTCGCGATCCCGGACACCGGGATGCGGCAGGTGCTCGCCGGCCTCCAGGTCCGCGACGCGTCCGGGGCGGTGATCCCCCGCGTCCGCGTGAACCTGTATGCGGCGGCGACCGGCGACACGACCGGTCGCGGGCTCCCGACGGTGACCCTGATCGCGGCGGCCTATGACCAAGGGGGCACGCGCTATGTGCGCCGCCTCGACCTTCGGCGTGAGAGCTTCTCGCGGTACGGCTACTTCGTCGACTCGTTCCCCTCCACCGCGACGCACGGACCGGCGGTCGTGAACGGCCGCGTGCACACCAACGGGACGTGGCGCCTGTCGTCGTCGGGGAATCGGTATCGCGACACGGTGACCGCCGTCGGGACGGTGACCGGCACCGGCACGTTCGACATCGACAGCATCGTCGGGATCGCCCGGATCACGTTTCCCCGCGACTCGACGTTCCCCCGGCTCGATACGCTCGCGTCCGCGGCGAACCTCTCGTTCGCGCCGGTCTCGGGTGGCGCGCGAGGGACGCGCCTGGAGTTCGTCGCGTACGACGTCGATGGCGATGGCATCGTCGAGGCCACCGAAGGGTTCGCGCGCGTGTTCGACGCGGCGGCGACGGGCGGGGACACGACCAGGCTGCGCGCCTCTCCCGTCACCTACAGCTTCTTCGGCACGACCTGGCTCCAGTGGGACGATCCCATCGTGCAGAACCAGTGCGGGGCGTTCTACCTGCGCGCGGGACGGTGGCACTTCTTCCCGATCTCGTCCCATCGCCGGTCGTACGTCTACTCGGTCGTCGTCTCCGCCGCTGCCGGCTCGTACCCGACCGTCAGCGCGGGCACGATGAACCAGATGGACGACTACGATCTCAACGCCGTGACGACCATCATGGGGCAGCCGACCTCGCGCTGCTTCCCTGCCGGTTCGCCCTATCTCATGCCGTCGGAGCGCATGACGAATCCCGCCGGCGCGATCACCGGGACCGCGGCGGACACGGTGCCCTTCGGCGTCGTGGTCCCACCGGGCGGTTGGCCCGTGAGCTCGCCGAACGGATACGGCGGCAGTGACACCACGTTCTCGATCCGCAGTCGTCAGTGCCAGGTCAGCAGCAGCGGATCGGGGCGCTGTGTCTTCGGTTCGATCTTCGACGTCGGGAGCTGGCGCGCCTTCGCGGGTACCCCCATCGGAAGCGCCCCGGACTCGGTGGTGCAGTCGGTCGAGCGTCCGTACCTCTGGCCCCTGCACAGCGCGTACAACGCCAGCGCGCGCGGTGTCATCAGCGCCACGAGCGGCCCGGTCTACGTCAGCGGTCGCGTCGCCGGTCCGGTCACGCTGCGGGTTGCCGGGCGCGCGGTGATCGTCGACCGCCTGCTCCAGCAGCGTGACCCGAACGATGCCGACGAGGCCGCGTGCACCGACCGCCTCGGGCTCCTCGCGACCGGTGACGTGCTGGTCGTCTCCGGCCTCACTTCGCGCGTGCGACGGATCTCCAGCTTCCTCGGTTCGAGCATCTCCGGCCACTTCGGCGGCGAGCCACGCTTCTCGGTGCAGGCGAACCTGATGAGCCTCACGGGCACTGTCGGCGTCGAGCAGCCGAACGTGACACAGGGCTCGAACTCGGCGCAGCTCCCCTGCCCGGACGACGGCGCGGGTTCGACCGATTCAAACGGAGGTTGCTTCGCCGTCACCGGCGGGCTGGCGATGCGAACCTATTCGTCCGTCTACTCCAGCTCCGTCACCAACTCGGGGTTCCGCACGCTCCACACCCCCGATCGCTGCCAGGCGACGCAGAACCGACCGCCCTTCTTCCCGCTCACGAACCGCTACGCGTTCGTGCGGTCGCTCGAGGTCGACGCGAGCCAGGCGAACACGCCGACGAAGATCCGGACGCTCCTGCTCCGCCTCAAGGGCGGGGTCCTGTAGCGCGGGACGCCACGGCGCCACGGCGCGCCGGCCGACACCGCCCCGCAACCGGGGCCGTAGGGGCGGGACACGGTCGAACGGCCGGTCCCGCCCCGTTCGCGTCCCGCGCAACCCTTTTCGCGGACCCCCTGTCTCTGGGACGTCCACGAGCCAGCGCCCCACCCCACCCCCCGCCGTGACCGAATCCGAGATCATCGCTGCGGTGCTGCAGGGGGACGTGCGGGCGGAGCGGGAGCTCTACGACGCGCACGTGGATCGCGTCTATCGTCTCGCCTACCGGATGTCGGGCGACGAGACGCTGGCGCGGGACTTCACGCAGGACACGTTCATCCGGGCCTTCGAACGGCTCGCCGACTTCCGGGGCGACAGCGCCCTCGCGACCTGGCTGCACACGATCGCGGTGTCGGTGATCCTGAACGGGCTCAAGAAGGTGCGGCGGATCCACGGCCGGGAGATCGGCGGGGACGAGCTGCCGGAGGTCACGATCAGCGCGCGCGAGTCGGAACCGGACCTGAAGCACCGGATGCGCGCGGCGATCGATGCCCTTCCCGAGGGCTATCGGACGGTGTTCGTGATGCACGACATGGAAGGCTTCACGCACGAGGAGATCGGCACGGCGCTGGGGATCCAGCCCGGCACCAGCAAGGCACAGTTGTTCCGGGCGCGGGCCAAGCTGCGCACGGCATTGGCGGAGTTCGCGGGGGAGTGGGCCTCATGACGCACGACGACGACAGGTTCGAGGCATTCCTGGATCGGGAGGCGCGCGCGTACCACGCGCCGCCGGCCGAGGTGCCGCGCGACGCGATGTGGGCGCGGATCGCCGAAGCGCGCGCCGCGCGTCGACACGCACCGACACCCGTCGCCGCGTCGACGGTCGCGCCGTCCCTCACGTCGTCCGTCTTGCCGCGCCGCCCCATGCGCGCGGCCCCCTGGATCGGCATGGCCGCCACGCTCCTGCTCGGGGTCGGCATCGGCCGCTTCGCGCTCCGGTCGGGGCCGGGTGCCGTCGGGGCCGACACGACCCGGCTGACGGATCCGGTCCTGCCGATCGCCTCGACCGGTGCTGCGCCTGTGGCCCCGTCCCCCGGGGCGGTCGTCGAACACGCGCCCGCCCCGCGCGGCGCGGCCGTGCGGTTCGCCGCCGATGCCCGCCGGACGCCGACGCCCGTGCCCGTCGTCGCCGAGGCGACGGGGCGGACCCGCGGCACCTCCGGCACCTATTCCGTCGCATCCCGACAGCATCTCACGCGCGCCGAGGCGCTCGTCGCGGTCGTCGCGGCGATGCCTCGAGACGCGATGATGGACTCCCTCACCGCCCGGTGGGCCAAGGATGTGCTCACCAACACGCGGCTCCTCCTCGACTCCCCGGCGGGTGACGACCCGGTCCGGCGGCGACTGCTCGAGGACCTCGAGACGGTGCTCGTGCAGCTGGTGCAACGCAGCGGCCGCGTCGACGAGGACCGCGACATGCTCGATCGCACGCTCGAGAAGACCCAGCTCCTGACGCGGTTGCGCTCCGGCGCGACCGGAACCTGAGGACACACCACCATGAAGCTCATCGCACTCTCGCTCGTCGCCGCGCTCACCGCCGGCACCGCGGTCGTCTCGCAGTCGAATGCGTCCGACCCGCATCTCCCCGCCGCGTCGTGGGCGCCCGCCGACACCGGCGACTCGCTCTGGCGGCGCGGGCGCATCGCCATCTCCGACGAATCGTGGGATCGCGCCGCGGAGGCATTCCGCGAGATCGTCGACCGCTATCCGCGCTCCGCGTACGCCGGCGATGCGCTCTACTGGGAAGCCTTCGCATTGCAGCGCCTCGGCCGGCAGTCGGACCTGCGGCGCGCGGTCGCGGCGCTCGAGCGGCAGAAGGACGACTACGGGGACGCCCAGACGCTGAAGTCCGGTGAATCCGGCGCGTTGCTCACCCGCCTGAAGGGGCGGCTCGCGCGCGGCGGCGACGCCGCCGCCGCCGTGGACGTGGCCGAGCTGGCGGACGAGATCGCCTCGGTGAGTGCGGAGGCGACCGCCCGCGCGCTCGCCGAGGCGGAACCGGCGATGCGTGCCGCGCTCGCCGCCGTGGAGCCGGCGATGCGCGCCGGCCTGGCCGAGGCGCGCGCGGAACTCGCGCATCTCCGCGTCGGATTCGACGGGGAGCAAGGCGACATCCCCCCTGGCTGCGAGGGGGCGATCGACGACGAGCGGATCGAGGCGCTCAACGCGCTCATGCAGATGAACGGCGACCAGGCGCTGCCGATCCTCAAGCGCGTCCTGCAGCGGCGCGACAAGTGCTCGGAGATCCTGCGGCGCAAAGCGGTCTTCCTCGTCTCGCAACAGGAGGGTGACGCGGCGGCCGACATCCTCGTGGAGGTCGCGAAGACCGATCCCGACCGCCGCACGCGCGAGGACGCGGTCTTCTGGCTCTCGCAGACGGGGAGCGAACGTGCCGCCGAGGTGCTTGAGGCGATCCTGCTCGACAAGTCCGCCGACCGCGAGATGCAGAAGAAGGCGCTCTTCTCGCTCGCCCAGAGCGAGACGCCGCGCAGCGGACGTGCGCTCCGGGAGTTCGTCCGGCGCGATGACGTCGATCCGGAGGTCCGCGCCGAGGCGATCTTCTGGCTCGGCGAGTCGGGGGACGGCGAGCACTCGGCGTTCCTGCGCGAGCTGTTCCCGACGGTCCGCGCCGCCGAGGTCCAGGAGAAGATCATCTTCTCGCTGTCGCAGCACCCGTCGCCGGAGAACTCGCGCTTCCTCCTCGCGCGCGCCAAGGATCGCTCGCTCTCGAACGAGATGCGCAAGTCCGCGCTCTTCTGGGCGGGGCAGGGCGGGGTGCCGGTCAAGGATCTCGCCGAGGTCTACGACTCCGCCGGCGATGATCGCGAACTGCGCGAACAGGTGATCTTCACGCTGTCGCAGCGGCGCGGGGAGGACCCCATCACCAAGCTCATCGAGATCGCGCGCAAGGAGCCGGACCGCGAGCTGCGCAAGCAGGCCGTCTTCTGGCTCAGCCAGTCGCGGGACCCGCGCGCGCTGAAGTTCCTCGAAGAGCTCATCAACCGCTGAGTGTCGACGATGACCGGGATCGGGTCGGATCGCGGCACGCGCGCGCGGCGAACGGCGCGGCGGAGGCCATGGCGCGGGCTCGGCGTCATCGCCGTGCTCGTGGGAGCCGCGGCGGCGCCGCGCGCCGAGGCACAGGACCTGGCCGCGCGCGTGCGCGCGGTGCGGAGCGGCACGGTGCGGTTCGAGTTCCCCGCGGCCGATGGCGTGTGCGGCAACGGCCGCGGGAACATCCAGATGCGGCGCGAGGGCGCGCCGCGGATCGCGCGCGGGGAGTTCGTCGAGCGTGAGTGGCAGGACGAGTGCGAGCCCGGTCCGGTGCGGGTCGCGCTCGACATCGCGTCAGGGTCGGTGACGGAGGTGCGTGCGTATGTGGGCGGTCGCTGGCGCGGAACGGCGACCGCGGACCTCGGCGCGGTGCCGGCGGCCCAGGCGACGGAGTTCCTCCTGACGCTCGCCGAGACGGCGCCGGAGCGACCCGCGAAGTCGGCGATCTTCCCGGCGATGCTGGCCGACGGGGCGGAGCCGTGGCGGCGACTGCTCGCGATCGCCCGTGACCCGCGACGCCCGCGGCCCGTCCGCACCGACGCGGTCTTCTGGGTGGGGCAGGGAGCGGCGGAGGCCGCGACGCGCGGCCTGCAGGAGCTCGTCGACGACGCGAACGGCGACCGCGAGATCCGGAAGACCGCCGTCTTCTCGCTCTCGCAGCGACCGGCGGACGAGTCGGTCCCGGCGCTGCTGCGCATCGCGAAGGCGCATCGCGATCCGGAGATGCGGCGGTCGGCGATCTTCTGGCTCGGGCAGTCCGGGGACGCGAGGGCCGTGGCGTACTTCGAGGAGTTGCTGATCCCGCGCTGAACGGCGCGGGATCCCGGGTCAGTCCGCGCCGTCGAGCCGGAGTTGCCCGGCGTCCGCCGGTGCGACGGCGTGGCACGCGCGACAGCGGGCCTCGTACGCCTCGGCGCCACCGACCATCACGATCGGCGAGTCATACGCGGCCGGCTTCCCGTTGATGAGACGCTGGTTGCGGCTCGCCGGACTGCCGCAGAGCACGCAGATCGCATGCAGCTTGTCCACCACCTCGGCCACGCACATCAGCTGCGGCATGGGTCCGAAGGGTTCGCCCCGGAAGTCCGTGTCGGTGCCGGCGAGGATCACGCGGCGCCCTCGCAGCGCGAGGTCGCAGGCGAGTTGCACGATGCCGGCGTCGAGGAACTGCACCTCGTCGATCGCGACCACCTGCGCGAGCGGGTCGAGCCGGAGCGCGACCTGGTGCGACGAATCCACCGGCAGGGCCTCGATGGTCCGGCCGTCGTGACTGCCGACGGCGTAGACGCCGCCGGCATACCGGTCATCGAGATGCGACTTGAAGACCTGGACGCGCTTCTTGGCGATCATCGCCCGGCGGACGCGGCGGATGAGCTCCTCGCTCTTCCCGCTGAACATCACGCCGGCGATGACCTCCATCCAACCGCCAGTGAGTTGGAAGCCGCCGCTCACCGCGGGCCCCTCGGACCCCGCGGACCACGGTCGTCATCGCGTCGCGGGCCACGCGGCTTGTCGCCGCGCGGCGCGAACCCGCGCGGCTTGTCGCTGCCCCCGCGCGGCGCGAACCCGCGCGGCTTGTCGGCACTCGCCCGCGGGACGTACCCGCGCGCCTTGTCGCCGCCTTCGCGCGGCGAGTACGAGCGCGGCGCCCGCTCGGACGGCTCGCGGAGCGGGAAGTCGTCGCCGCCGCGCGAACGCGGGCCACGATCGGAATCGGGGCGGTCACCGCGGGGCGCGAAGCCCCGGGGCTTGTCGCCGGCACCACGTGGGGCGAATCCTCGCGGCTTGTCCCCACGCGGGGCGAATCCGCGCGGCTTGTCGCCACGGGGCGCGAAGCTGCGCGGGCCGCGCTCCTCGCGGTCGCCGCCACGCGACTCCGCCTGCTCGGCCGCCTGCTGCTCCTTCATCTGCGCACGCACGCGGCCCTCGGCCGTGCGCACCGCCTCGTCCTGCGCCGCGCGGGCCTTCTCGAGCAGCCGCAGCGCCGCCGCGGCGATCTCGAGGCCGTCGAACTCGCCGATGAGCGGTTCGAGCGCGAGTACTTCGCGTGACGGGATCCCGCTCACGAGCACCTCGCGCAGCTCGGTGCGTGCCCGCGCCTCGGCGGCGCGCGCCTTGAGCACGGCCGAGCGCGGCACGAACGGCAGGACCGGCTGCTCGCCGGCGAGCCGCTGCAGCGCCGCGCGCTGGCGCGGCGCGATGATGCACACGACCTGCGCGGGCTTGGCGGCGAGGACCTGCGCCCAGACCGTCCCTGTGGGGACGCCGAGCACGACGACGAGTGCGGTGTTGGCCGCCACCTCGCCCTCACTCACCCGTGCCATCGCCTCGTCGGCGTGGCCGATGGCGTGGAGCACGGCGCGCGCCGCCTCCGCCGCGTCGGTGTCGGTCGCGACGACGGTCGCGGTGGGCGGGTCGACGTCGTCGAGCACCTGCGGCACGGCCTCGGCGGGGGCGCCGAGGACGGCGAGCCAGCGGACGTTCGTGACGCCCTCGGCGCTGTCGATCGCCGCGGTCACGTCCTCGGTGACGCGACGTGCCTTGTGCATGTAGCGCTCGATGAGCGTCTCGACGCCCTCGGTCGCCTCGAGCGCCGACAGGACGCGGCTCGCGCCCTTGGGGACCTCGGTGACCACGGCGGCGAGGTCGGCATCCTCGGCGTCGAGTTCGTCGGCGGCGGCGAACATCACCGTCGCGACCTTGTCGAGCTTGAGCACGGAGGCCGAGAGCGCCGGCGCGAGCGCGAACGGTGCACCGATCACGACCTGGGCCGCACCGGCGCCCAGCAGGCGCTTGGCGCGCGAGGCGGTGGTGGCGGCGACGATGCGCAGGCCGTCGGCCGCGTCGAGCGGCGCGAGGGCGCGCGCGAGCGCGACGGCGGCACCGGCGTCGGGGACGAGGATGAGGACCTGGGTGGCAGCGAGGTCACGCGCAGCACGCTCGAGCGCCGGAGCCGTGAGTCGGGCGACACGGCCCCAATCGGGGGGGAGGAAATGCGCCACATGGGCGGAGCGGACGGCACCAGCCGTCGCGCGCTCGGAAGCAGGCACTGCGGGACCTCGGTTTTCAATGGCGCGCCAGTCGGCGCGGGGATAACTTCTCTGAGCGTCGAAATATAGTCGCCCCCCGCGACGCGCCGCGCCCTCCCACAATTCGGCCCCCGCCACCCCTCGCGTCCTCGAGGAGGACTCTTCGTGCCCGGACCCCAGGTCTTCCACCCGTCGGCGAACATCGCGGAGCTCCGCGAATCGGCCACCATCGCGGTCTCCCAGCGGGCGAAGGCCCTGAAGGCGCAGGGGCGCGAGGTCATCGATCTCGGGGCGGGGGAGCCGGACTTCGATACGCCGGCTCCGATCCGGCAGGCGGCCAAGGACGCACTCGACAAGGGGGCGACGCGCTACACCGCCGTGGAGGGCATCCTGCCCCTCCGCGAGGCCATCGCGGCCAAGGCCAATGCGCGTTTCAAGGGCGAGGCGCGCGTCACACCGGGCGAGGTGGTCGTTTCCAACGGCTCCAAGCAGTCCCTGTACAATGCCTGCGTCGTGCTCTTCGGCCCCGGGGACGAGGTGCTCGTGCCGACGCCGAGCTGGACGAGCTACTACGAGATGGTGACGCTCGCGCGCGCGACGGTGGTCGAGGTGCACGGCGCGCCGGCGAACGGCTACAAGGTCGATCCGGCGTCGCTCCTCGCGCAGGCGACGCCGCGCACGAAGGGCCTCATGCTCAACTCGCCGAGCAACCCGACCGGTTCGGTCTACTCGCCGGCGGAGCTCAAGGCGATCCTCGACCTCGCGGCCGACCGTGGCTGGTGGGTGATCTCGGACGAGATCTACGTCGACATCGCCTATGACGCGCCCGCGGTCGGGGCGCTCGACGTCACGACGCGCCGGGACAACCTCATCGTGGTGGACGGGGTCGCGAAGGCCTACGCGATGACCGGATGGCGCATCGGGTGGACGATCGCCCCGCCCGCGGTCTCGAAGGCGATGAACGCATTCCAGTCGCACACCACCAGCAACGCGGCCACGGTCTCGCAGCATGCCGCGCTCGCCGCGCTCACGCTCGGTGCCTCCGTCGACCAGGCGGTGGTGGCGATGGTCGCCGAGTTCAAGAAGCGGCGCGATGCGGCGTTGCCGATCCTCCGTGCGTCGAAGGCGCTGACGGTGCTCGATCCGGCGGGCGCGTTCTACTTCTACGTGAAGGTCCCGGGCACCGGACCGGACGCCGGCGCGGCGTTCTGCACCCGGCTCCTCGAGGACCACGGGGTCGCGATCGTGCCGGGGTCGGCCTTCCGCACGCCGGGCTGGGTGCGGATCTCGTACGCCGCGGCGGAGGCGCAGGTGGTCGAGGCGTGCCGCCGCATCGCGAAGCTCGCGGACGCGATCGCCGCCGGGTGATCCCCCGATGCGCGACGAGGGACCGTTCCGCAGATTTCCGCTGACGGGGGCTGGGCCGCGACGTGCTAGCGTCGCGGCACCCTGAAACCGGAGATCGCCGTGTCGCTCGACGTGCGCGTGGAAGAGATCAGTGAGTCGGAACTCCCTCCGGTGGCGTACCGGTGGGATGCCGACACGGAGATCCTGAGCGTCACCCTCCGCTCCGCCGGAGTCGCGGAAGGGCTGACCGGCTCGATGGACATCGAGGGGGCCGACGGGGCGTGGCTCATGCTCGAGCTGTCGGCGGGGCGGCTCGCCGCCGTGGAGGTCGCGGTCTGGCCCGACGTGAAGACCGTCGAGCCGCTGGTCGTGCCCGAGGCGGCCGGCGCGGCGCGGATCCGCGTCCCCTCGCGCGATTCGCAACCCGGCCTCGCGGCCGTCGAGGTCGACACCGCGATCCGGGCGGTAGCCGACAAGGCCGAGCGGACGATACACTTCCGCATAGGTCCTTCCCGTTCGACGCGGGCGCACCGCGTTGCCAAGGACCTGCTCGTCGAGGTCGACGGCCGGTCGCGGATCGCCGGCCTCTGGTTCCTCAACGTCCCCCCGTTCCCCGCCTCCTGATGATCACGACCATCGTCCTCGTCAACGCCGAGCCGCGGCTCATCCCCAAGGCCGCGGCCGCCCTCGCCGGGATCGCGGGCGTGACCGACGTCTACTCGGTCTCGGGCGAGTGGGATCTCGTCGTGATCGTGAAGGTGAAGCAGTACGAGGACATCGCGAAGATCGTCACCGAGCAGTTCCCCGAAGTGCCGGGACTCGTGAAGACGACGACCCTCACCGCCTTCCGCGCCTATTCGAAGGCCGACCTCGAGCAGGCGTGGGACATGGGCGTCGACTGACGCGTCAGTCGGGCTTCTTGGTGTCGAGGCACCAGTTCTGGCTCACCCGGAACACCAGGCGCCACTTCCCCTGCGCGTACTTGAGCACCGCGACCTCGGGGACGCCGGCGTAGCGCCACTCCTCGAGCAGGATCTCGTCGATCCCGTCGCCGTCCAGGTCGGCGTGGTTCACCAGGCGCTGGAAGTCGACGGTGCGCGCCTCGCCACTCGAGATATGCTGATAGCTCGGCGTGTAGACCCCCGCCGAGTCCTCGGCGAGCGCCATCACCATGACCGTGTGGCCGGCGCCGGCGCCGGCGTCACCGCCGTTGGGGTCGATGTAGCTCGCGAAGAGCGTCCGGCCGCTCGGGCCGGCGCCGGTCGGGAGCCACCGGGAGACGAAGTCGAGCGCCGCGATCTCCTCCTTCCCGATCTGCTTCGCCGCGGCCACGGTATTGGCGAGCGTCCGCCCCGGCGTCTCGGACTCGGTCGGCACGGCACGCTGCGCCGGCGGCTGCTTGAGCGGCGTGGTGGAGGCGAGGTACTCGACGCTCGCTTCCACGAATCCCTTCGCGTCGAGCTTGCCGAGCGCCTGCGGGACCACTGCGGCGCAGGCGGGGAGCGAGTACAACTCCCCCTCGTCGCTCCACATCCCGCGGACGATCTCCACCGTGCCCGACTCGGCACCGTTGCGGTAGATCGGGAGCTTCTTCCCCTTCGCGAAGAAGAGGGAGTCGACCAGCCGCCAGCCATTCGCATCGAGCGAGATGGGCGCCAGATGCCCGCCGTCGGCGATGACGATCGGCACCAGCTTCGGCTCGTCCTTCGCGCCAAAGACCTGGAAGAGGATGGTGGACGTGGGCGTCACCGCGGTCTGCGGTGCGGCCGGGACGTCGGAGGCGGGCTGCTCCCGCGGCTTGTCGCATGCCGAGAGCAGGGCTAGGATGCTCGCGATGAGCACGGGTCGGCGCATAGGGCCAAGCTATGGCCCGTCCGAGGGGGCGGCAAGCGTTCGAGACGCCCTCCGTGCGCTGCGGGAGAGCGGGCTCGGCGCGAGCGCACCGGCGATGACGCTCGAGGCCCAGCGGACCCCTGACGAATCGCCCCGGATCGAGGCAGCCGCGCCGCTCGAATCGGACGGTGTCCGCGTGCGCCCCCTGCCCGACGGTCCGATCGAGGGGATCGTCGCCTTCCTCGACGGCATCCAGCGGTCTCGGGTCCTCGCGCACGCGGGGACCATTCCGGTGGTGCATGGTGCCGTGGCGGCCGCCGTCCGTGAACGCGTGGGACGCCGCCCGCGCACCTGGGAGGTGCCGCGGATCTCGCAGGGCCTGTATGCGCCGCTCGCGCGGCTCGACCCGGGGGTCGTGCGCTTCCTTGGCGCTGCGGTCCCGCTCCACGACACCGGCGAGCCGGAGCCCGATGGCGCGGGGATCCAGCATCCGCAGGAGCACGCCGCGCGTGCCCTCACGGCGGTGCAACGCGCGCGCGAGGCGGCCGAACTCGCGCTCATCGGCGACTGGGTGCAGCGCGGTCACGGACCGCTCTTGGTGGACGGCGGGATCAGCAACAGCGCGGAAGGCGCGCGCAGCGAGCGCGTGTTGGGCGTGGTGAAGTCGCACCGGACACTCTACGCCGACGCCGCGGCGCTGCCGCTGGTGCTCGGCCTCCGTGAGGGGGAGCGCACGACGGCGGTCAGCCTCAGCTCGCCGCGCCGTCATCCGGTGGCCTCGTGGTACCTGCGAACGCGCGACGCGACGGGCCGCGGGCCGCTCTTCGGCCTCGTGCGCGTCGAGGTGGCGGTGACGGCCGACCTCACCGCCCGCGCCGACCTCGTCTCGCGCTGGCTGCTCGCCGAGCGCGCGCCCGTCGCGCTTCCCGACGTCCGCTGGGACGTGATGGTCTACGGCGTCCGCGAGTGCGAACAGTACCTTTCGGCCATCCTCAGATGAGCATCGCGTGAGCACACCAGTCCTCGGGCGCGTCGTCGCCACCGAACGTCGGCCCAACACGCCGCACGAGTTCCACTTCTGGACCGCGCTCGATGCGCCGGTCGGGATCGGGACGATCGTCGTGGTCGAGTCGGGGCGTCCGGTGAACGGCGTGCTGCCGCGCATCTACGGTGTGGTGACCGAGGGCTTCGGCTACACGGACCTGCAGACGCCGCTGCACGATGTCCTCGGCGCCGACGGCGATCCCGGCGCGAGCGCCCTCGCGCCGACCGAGCGAACCGAGATCCGTCTCTACACGGCCGCCGTGCTGCGGCAGGTCCCCGAGGAGCCGCTGCAGCCGGTGCCGATGGGGACGGTGCAGCTCGCGACGGAGGCGGACGTGCAGCTGGCGCTGCGCATGGACACGTACGTCGGCGGGAGCGCCGCGCGCGGGATCCCGGTGGGCGTCTACCGCGCCGGCGGCACCGAGGCGGCGATCCACCTCGACGCCGACTTCCTGCTCGGCCCCGAGGCGGCGCACCTCAGCATCTCCGGCGTGTCAGGGCTCGCCACCAAGACGAGCGCGGTGGAGTGGCTGCTCTCGAGCATCTTCGCGCACTTCCCGGCGTCGAAGGGGAAGGTCGCGGCGGTCTGCTTCAACGTGAAGGGACCCGATCTCTGCTTCCTCGACCAGCCGGCCACGGCGCTCTCCGACGCGGACCGCGAGATGTACGCGACGCTCGGCGTGCCGGCGGAGCCGTTCGCGAACGTGCGCTACTACGCGCCGTGGAGCTCCCGCGGCCACCAGCTCGCGACGCTGCGCTCGAACGACGCGCTGCAGGCGAACGTCGAGCCGCTCACCTGGGGCCTGCGCGAGACGCTGCAGTACGCCGAGGTGCTGCTCAACAAGGACGACGTGGACGCGAAGGCCGACGCGCTGATCGACTTCATCAAGGAGCGGGTGCTCGACCAGCCGTTCACCGACCCGCTCCTCGAGCGCGCGCACGAGGTGCGGTCGTTCACCGAGCTCGAGCAGTGGTTCCGCGAGCTGCTGCGCGCGATGGAGGGCCGCAACGCCGACGTCTGGCGCACGCATCATGTCGCGACCATCCGGAAGGTGCGCAACCGGCTGACCAACATCTCGACGCGGTGCAAGGGCCTCGTCACCGACGACGGGATGGTGAGCGACCTCCCGTTCAAGGAAGGATTCGAGGACCGGGCGGTGTACGTTGTGGACGTCGCGAATCTCGAGGAGGATGCACAGGACCTCGTGTTCGCGCGCATCGTCTCGCAGTTGCGCGAGCACCTCGAGAAGCGGCAGCTCGGCGTGGACCAGGTGGTGGTCTTCGTCGATGAGCTCAACAAGTACGCGCCGGCCGACGGCCCGGACACGTACGTGCGCAAGATGCTGCTCGACATCGCCGAGCGCGGCCGATACCTCGGACTCGTGCTCTTCGGGGCGCAGCAGTTCCGGTCGCAGGTGCATCGGCGCGTGGTGGGGAACAGCGGGACGACGCTCTATGGCCGGATGGACCCGGACGAGCTCGCGACGCCCGGGTACCAGACGCTGGCCCCGGCCACCAAGGCGCGCCTCGCGACCCTCGAGAAGGGGCAGCTCATGGTGCGGCACCCGCACTTCGGCCAGCCCATCTTCGTGCGCTTCCCTCGCCCCGCGGTCCTGACGGGGCGCGAGGGGGTGGAGCGGTTCCCGCAGGCCGAGGAGCAGACCCTCGAGCAGGCGGTGACCAAGTCGCTTCGTCGCCTCGACCCGTCGATCACGCTCGGCTGGATGCAGGACGTCCTGGCCCTCGCCGGGGACGACGAGGATGGTGTCCTGCGGGCGCGGAACCGCACGCTCCAGGCGCGGCCGGACGACGTGAAGGCGTTCTTCAAGGCGCAGTTGCGGAAGCGGGCGACGCCGGAAGTGGCGGGACGGCGCGGGCCGCCGGCGCTGCGCGTGCCGACGTCGGACGAACCGTACGGCTGACGGGGCGGCGCAGGCGGCACGTCGGTCGCGCAACGGCCTTCTCCATTCTCTCCTCTGCCCTCCGCCCGTACATTTCCCCGGGCGTGCGCCTCGTCCATCTCTCCGACCTGCATCTCGGCTTCCGGCAGTTCCAGCGGCAGACGCCCGCAGGCATCAACCAGCGCGAAGCTGACGTCGCGCTGGCGTTCGCCCGCGCGGTGGACAAGCTGATCCAGCTCGCGCCGGACGTCATCCTGATCGGCGGGGACGTGTTCCACACCGTCCGCCCGACCAACACCGCGATCCTGCACGCCTTCCGGCAGTTCTCGCGGCTCGTCGACGCCTTGCCCGAGACGCATGTCATCGTCGTCGCCGGCAACCACGACATGCCGCGCTCGACGGAGACGATCTGCATCCTGCGCCTCTTCGAGCAGGGCTTCGTCGCGCGACACGGGGAGGAGCGCACCGGCGGCGACGGCGCCACGGATGCCGGTGCGGTCACGCTCCCGGCGCTCCCCATCTACGTGGCGGACCGTGACGCGCGGCGGCTCAGCTTCCCGCACCTCGGGCTCTCGGTGCTCGCCGTGCCCGACCTCCCGCCGGGCACCGTCGAGCTCACGCCCGACCCCGCCGCGCGCTTCAACGTCCTTCTCATGCACGGCGAGGTGAAGGGGGCGCTTCCCGCCGCGGACGATTCGGACCGCGCGGCGATGCAGATCCCCCTCGAGGAGGTCACGCGCACGGGTTGGGATTACGTCGCGCTCGGGCACTACCACGTCTACAAGCGCATCGCCGATCACGTCTACTACTCCGGCTCGCTGGAGTACACGAGTTCCAATCCCTGGGGCGAGCTCGCGGAGGAGCGCGCGGCGAAGCTCCCCGGGAAGGGGATGATCGAGCGCGACCTCGCGACGGGGAAGCAGACGTTCCATCCGCTCGCGCCGAGCCGGCCGGTGCTCGACCTGCCGCCGGTGGAAGGGCGCGGGATGAGCGCGGCCGACCTCGATGCGGCGATCCAGTCCGCGGTCGCGCGCGTCGCCGGCGGCATCGAGGGCAAGGTGGTGCGCCTCGTCGCGAAGAACGTGCCGCGGCACATCGCGCGCGAACTCGACCACAAGGCGCTGCGCGAGTTGCAGCGCAAGGCGCTGCACTTCCACCTCGACATGCGGCGTCCGGAGATGGTGCGTCGCGAGTCGTCGGGGTCGCCGGGGCGCCGTCCCTCGCTGGCCGAGACGCTCCGCGAGGCGCTGCGCACGCGCGCCGTCGCCGCCGGCGTGGAGCGCGACGAGCTCGTCGCGCTCGGCCTCCGCTATCTCGAGGCCGCGGAGATGGCCGAGCCCGCGCGCGAGATCCCGGGGAGCGACGGATGAGGCTCACGCGCCTCCGGCTCGTGAACTTCCGCCAGCACGCGGACTCGGACATCGCGTTCGACACCGGGCTCACGGGCATCATCGGCCCGAACGGCGCCGGCAAGTCGACCATCCTCGAGGCGATCGCGTGGGCCCTCTACGGCGGCAACACGCTGCGCGGGGGGAACGAGACGCTTCGCTTCCATCGCGCCGGTCCGCGGGCTCCCGTGCGGGTCGAGCTCGAGTTCGAGCTCTCCGGACATCGGTACCGCGTGGTGCGCGGCCTCTCGATGGCCGAGCTGTATCTCGACGGCGGTGCCGACCCCATCGCCAACTCGGTCACCGCGGTCGCCGAGATGCTGCAGCGGCGCATCGGCATGACGCGCAACGAGTTCTTCAACACGTACTTCACGGGACAGAAGGACCTCGCCGTGATGAACGCGCTCACCGCGAGCGAGCGCGCGCAGTTCCTCTCGCGCGTGCTCGGCTACGAGCGCCTGCGCGTGGCGCAGGAGCTCTGCAACGCGCGGCGCAAGGAGCTCGCGAGCGAGATCGCCGGTCTCCGCTCGGGGATGCCCGACCGCGATGTGATCGACGCGCAGGAACGCGAGGCCAAGGTGACGCTCGGCGCGGCGCAGCGTGCGTCGGCCGACGCGGAGCGGGCGGAGACCGACACGAAGCTCGCGCTGGAGTCGGTGGCGCCGCGGTGGCTCGCCGCGCAGACGGGTCGTGACGAGCGGCAACGGCTGGAGAACGAGGTCGCCGCCGTCGATGGCGAGGCCCTGGCGCTCACGCGCGCCGAGGAGCGGCTCGCGCAGGAGCTCGCGCAGGTCGAGGAGGCCCGGCTCGCCCTCGCACCGCTGCTCCCCGACCTCGCGGCGTTCGATCGCGCGCAGGCGGACCTGGAGGCGATGCGCGCCCTGGCGATGCAGGACGGACGGCGACGCGCGCTGCTCGAGTCCCAGGTCGCGCTCACCGCGGAAGTACAGGCGCTCGGCGAGCAGCGGGACCGGCTCGCCGTCGCGCCGCAGCTCGAGGAGGAGGCGACGCTCGAGCTCGAGGAGCGCCGCCGCGCGCTCGACGAGGCGCAGGGGAAGCTGGAGGCGCGACGCACCGACTGGGTGCGCGACCGGCAGGAGGTCGACACGCGGCTCCGGGCGCTGCGCGGGCAGTACGCCGAGCTGCGCGACCAGCGCGACAAGCTGCTCCAGCTCGGCGAGGAAGGGGCGTGCCCCACCTGCACGCGACCGCTCGGTGAGCACTTCCGCAACGTGCTCGACGTGATCGAACGGCAGATGGAGACCGTGGAGGCCGACGGCGCGTACTTCCGGTCGCGCCTGGAGCAGCTCGATGCCATGCCGGCCGACATCGCGCACCTCGACGAGACGCGCAAGAAGCTGCAGGGGGAGGTCGGGCAGCTCGAGCGGAAGCTCGCGAAGGTGCAGGCCGCGGTCGCCCAACTCGCACAGGTGGAGCGCGAGCACAAGGCGAAGGGCGCGCGGCTCGAGGCCGCGACGACCGAGCTCGCGGGGATCCCCGGCGGATACGACGAGCCGCGCCATCGCGCCCTCGAGGCGGAGCAGGCGCGGCTCGCCGAGACCACCACGCTCGCCAACCGCCTCTCCACGCGGATCGAGCGCGAGCCCGCGCTGCGCCGTGAGCAGGAGACCCTCGCACGGCAGCGCTCGGCGCTCACCGCGCGACGCGAGGCGGCCGACGCCCGGCTCGCGACGCTGCGCTATCCGGAGGAGGAGTACGCCGAGTTGCGCCGGCTGCACGACGAGGTCGCCGCGGCGTACGCGGAGGCGTCGCGGACCGCGGCCGGCGCGCGCGCCGGCCGCGACATCGCCATCGAGTCCGCGCGGCGCGCCGCCGAGGCGCGCGCCGAGCACGACCGCCTCGCCGAGCGCGTGCAGGCCCTCGAGCGCGACCGCCGCCTGCACGACGAGCTGCATCGCGCCTACTCCGACCTGCGGACCGACCTCAACTTCCAGCTGCGCCCGGAGGTCTCGGAGATCGCGTCGAACTTCCTCACCGAACTCACGGACGCGCGCTACACGGAACTCGAGCTCGACGACAAGTACCGCCTCCTCGTGCTGGAGGAGGGCGTGCCGAAGCCGGTGATCTCCGGGGGCGAGGAGGACATCGCGAACCTCGTGCTCCGGCTCGCGATCTCGCAGATGATCGCCGACCGCGCGGGGCAGGCGTTCTCGCTCCTCGTGCTCGACGAGGTGTTCGGGTCGCTCGACGAGGTCCGGCGCCAGAATGTGCTGACGCTCCTCCGCGGCTTGCACGACCGCTTCGAACAGGTCATCGTCATCACGCACATCGAAGGCGTGCGCGACGGACTCGACCGCGTCATCTCGGTCGGGTTCGACGAACGGACCGGGGCGGCGGTCGTCACGACGCCCGATCCCGCCAGGGGCGACGACGCCCTCCTCACCACCGGGAGCGCCGCATGAGCGACGTCGCACAGCGCATCACGGGTCCGTTCCCCATCCGCGGCGATGACCTCGGTGGACTCAATGTCCTCTTCAGCGACGCCTTCAGCGAGCGGTATCGCCGGGACGGGATGGCGGGCGTGCGCGTGCCGCCGCTCAATCCGGCGATCTGGCGCTTCGCCATCGAGGGGGCCGGTGACGGCGCGATGCTCTGGCGCGACGGCCTCGGCCGCATCGCCGCGTTCAACATCGCGCATGCGTCGGGCACCGAGGGATGGATGGGGCCGCTCGCGGTGCGCGAGGACCTCCAGGGACGCGGGCTCGGTCGCACGATCGTGCGGGCCGGCATCGAGCGCCTGCGCGCCGCCGGGTGCACGGTGATCGGACTCGAGACGATGCCGCGCACGATGGACAACATCGGGTTCTACGCCGGGATGGGATTCACCCCCGGCCGGCTGACCCTCACGCTCACGGTCGAGGCCACACCGCTCACCGACGTGCGGCCGCCGCTCCTCGGCGCGCTCGCCCTCGGCGAGCGCGCGGCAGTGATGGCGGAGTGCCTCGCGCTCACGCGCGCCGTACGACCCGGGGTCGACTTCTCGCGCGAGATCGAGCTGACCCTGCGGTACGGCATCGGCGACTGCGTGCTGCTGCGCGACCCGACGGGGCGCCTTGAGGGATTCGCGCTCTTCCACGACGTGCCGCTCGTCGAGGGGCGCATGAAGGAGGAGATCCGCGTGCTCAAGTGCGTGCTCGCCGAGGAGTCGATGATGGCGCGGATGGCGGAGGCGCTCGCGGCGCAGGCGCGACGCAGCGGGGCGCTCCGGTGCGCGATCAGGGCGCAGGGCGAGTACACGACGGCGTTCCGCACGCTCATCGCGCGCGGGGCGCGCGTGCGATGGACCGACCTGCGGATGAGCCTGGGCGGCTTCGAGGAGCGGCCGCCGGTGCACGGCCTGGCGCTGTCCAACTGGGAGATCTGACGGCGCGGCGGTGCCGCGCCGTCAGGGCACGGGCGTCACTTCGCGCGGCGCGCCCGTTCCGCCCGCTTCACCGCGGCAAGCACGATGCAGAAGACGCCCAGGGTGAGCAGGCCGTGGATGAGGCCCGGCGCGTCGAACGCGAACGTGCCTGCCGCCCAGAGGGCGAGCATGGCGATTCCGGCGATGGTGAGCAGGTCCACGGTCAAGGGGTCAGGGTCGTTGACCTTGAAAGTAACGCGCCCTACATTCGGACGCAGTAGCCGATCGGGACGGAGAGAAGCACTTCTTGAGCCGATAAGTCCTCCGAAGCGGATCCGATATCTCTGTCGACGCCATGCCCGGACGCCGGGAAGACGGAAGCAGGGTGAGGGCCTCAGCATTCGACAGGGCTTCAAGAACCCCTCTCTGCTCCCACCCCTTGCCGAAGCCCCGTCCCTTGGGACGGGGCTTCGGTCTTTCCCCCCGGGCCCGTTTGCGGAACAGTCGACCCGTCCGCAGGATTCAGTCAGCATGCCCACCGTCTCCATCACCCGGATCGTCCGCTTCAATGCGGCGCACCGCGTCTACAACCCCGCCTGGGATGACGAGCGCAACCGGCGCACGTTCGGCAAGTGCAACAATCCCAACTGGCACGGTCATAACTATGTCCTGGAACTGACCGTCGAGGGCGAGGTGGACCCCGAGACGGGGTTCGTCGTCAACCTCCGGGACGTGAAGGCGGTCGCCGAGCGGGAGATCGTGGACGTGATCGACCACAAGAACCTCAATCTCGACGTCCCGTTCATGCAGGGAACCATTCCGTCCACCGAGAACCTTGTACTCGCATGCTGGCGCGTCCTCGCGCCCGCCGTCGCGCCCGCGCGACTCGCGAAGCTCAAGCTCTGGGAGACGGAGAACCAGTATGTCGAGTACGACGGCCGCTGAGGCGGCGCACCCTATGGCGAAGCCCATCTCGGGAAGTGACCAGTTCGAGGCGGATCCGCCGATCCGCGGCGACCGCATGCTCGAGTTCGAGAACATCATCCGGCGCGAGTTGGAGATCATCGGCGAGGATCCGCACCGCGAGGGGCTGCTCAAGACCCCGGAGCGCGTGGCGAAGTCGATGAGCTGGCTGACGCGCGGCTACGCGATGGACGTCGCCGATGTCGTCGGCGACGCCGTCTTCGAGGAGGAGCACGCCTCGATGGTGATGGTGCGCGACATCGAACTCTACTCGATGTGCGAGCACCACATGCTGCCCTTCTTCGGACGGGCGCACGTGGCCTACATCCCGAACGGCAAGATCGTCGGGCTCTCCAAGCTCCCGCGCATCGTCGAGGTCTTCGCGCGCCGCCTGCAGGTGCAGGAACGGCTCACCGAGCAGGTGGCCCAGGCGATCCAGGACGTGCTCCAGCCGGCCGGCGTGGGTGTCGTGATCGAGTGCGAGCATCTCTGCATGATGATGCGCGGGGTGGAGAAGCAGTCCTCGCGCACCATCACCTCGGCGCTGCGCGGCTCGTTCAAGGACGACGCGAAGACGCGCGACGAGTTCCTGAGCCTCGCCTACGGCTCGTCCGTCGGACGGCGCTGACGTGACCGCACCGCGCCCGCTCGCCGGCCGGACCGCGCTCGTCACGGGCGCGTCGCGCGGGATCGGCGAGGCGTGCGCGCGCGCGCTCGGCGCGGCGGGGGCGCGCTGCGTGCTGGTCTCGCGGCGCGACGGGCCGCTGCAGGTCATCGCGCGCGAGATCGGGCACGGCGCGGTCGGCCTGCCCGGCGACCTCGCCGAGCCCACGGCGGCGCAACGGGTCGCGGAGGCGGCGCAGCAGGTGCTGGGCGCCGCTCCCGACATCCTCGTGCATGCGGCCGGCAGCTTTCCCATGTCGGCCATGGAAGCGGTGAGCGACGCCGAGCTCGACCGCGCCCTCGCCCTGAACGTCGCGGCGCCGCTCCGGCTGACGCGCGCGCTCCTCCCCGCGATGCGAGCGCGCGCCGCCGGGCATGTGGTCACGATCGGGTCGGTGGCCGACCGCAACATCTTCCCGTCCAACGCCGCCTATGCGGCCTCGAAGCACGCCGTGCGTGCCGTGCACGAGACGCTCCGCGCCGAGACGCGCGGGACCGGCATCCGCGCGTCGCTCATCTCACCGGCCGCGACCGACACGGCGATCTGGGACCCGTACGAGCCGGACACCACGGCACACCTGCCGTCGCGGCACGAGATGTTGCGCGTGGAGGACATCGCCGACGCGGTGCTCTGGGCGGTCACTCGGCCGGTGCACGTCGACGTCGAGGAGTTGCGGCTCGCGCGGAGCTAGGGCGAGTATTCGCTCGACCCCGAGCGGGCGTGATCGAGACACCGTCACGACCTGACGGTGGAGTCGAGCGGATGATGGAGCGGCCGAGACTGAGGGGACCGACAGGATTCGTCCCTCCCTCTGCCCGAACCGCGATGCCGAACCGCAGATGCGCCATCGTCGCCCTTGCCCTCTCGCTTACTGCTGCGGCGGCCGAGGCCCAGGCAGAGATCGCCGTCTCCGTGGGGTTCAACTCGCAGTACCAGTGGCGCGGCCTGACGACGACCAATCGAGGCGTCGTCCAGCCGGATCTGGCGGTCTCGTTCCCGTCGGGGCAGGGGAGCCTGACCTTCGGTGCATGGGCGAATCTCGAAGGCGGCCGGTACGACGATGTGCGGCGCCACATCAGCGAGAGCGGCGGCCAGCGCCCGGGGCTCGCTGAGTACGACCTCCGCATCGAAGGGGCGCGCCACTTCGGTCGCGTGGGCATCACGATCGGGGCCTCCACCTACTCCTATCCCAACCGGCTTGGCACGACCGGGGCATCCAATACGGCGGAAGCGTACGCGAGGGTCGCGCTCGACGCACCGCTCGCGCCTTCGGTCGCGCTGTGGCAGGACGTGCAGAAGGTGCGCGGTGCCTACGCCGAGTTCGGGGTGACGCAGGAAATCGGACCCATCGCACTCGCGGCAATCGGCGGCTGGAACCTCGGACAGTCCCTCGGGGACGGCGGCGCGCTCGGCTACTTCGCTAGGCACGGACTCACGCACGTCGACATGAGCGCGTCGGCGGAGTGGTCGGTCGGCACGGTCTCGATGGCGCCAGCGGTGCACGTTCTCTTCGGTAGTGATCCCAACACGTTCGTGGCGTCGCCGAACGCCTCGCGCGGCGCGAAGCTCTGGTTCGGGACGTCGATCGGGTGGTCCGGCCGCGCCGCGTCGCGGGTGCAGCGCATTGCCGAGGCGACGGAGGAGGAGGCGGACGGCGATCCTTCGCTCCATGCGACTCGATCTCGCCGAACGGCTCCGTTGCCCGGGCGCGCATGCGCCGACGCCGCTCATCGTGCTCGCCCGCGAGACCCGGGACCGGGAGTTGCGGGCGGGATTGGCCGGGTGCCCAGTCTGCCATCTCGACGTATCGTTCGAGGAGGGGCAGCTGCGGTTCCCGTCGTCGTCGCTCTCCAACCATGCCTCGGCCGTGACGCCCGGGGGCGCGGTCGATGGCGCACCGCCTCCAGATCTTGAGCGCGTGATCCCGCTCCTCGGATTGGGGGATCCCAGCGGCACGGTGCTGCTCGCAGGGCGGTACGCGGTGCTCGCCGCCTCCCTCGCGGCGGCGACCGGCGTGAGCGCCGTCGTGCTGCACGGCGCATCGACGCCGCCGGCCGACGAGTTGGTGTGCACGGTCCTCGGTGCCCCGGCGTCGATCCCGTTCACGGACGGCACCTTCCGGGGTGCCGCCGTCGACGCGTCACTCCCCGCCGCGCTGATCGCCGACGTGCCGCGCGTCATCGCGAACGGCGGTCGCGTCGTCGCGGCGGCGTCCGTGCTGGCGCCTCCCGGGCTCAACGAACTCGCGCGCGACGACCGCGAGTGGGTCGCCGCGCGCGAGGTGACCGGCGCGATCGTGGAGCTGGGGAGAGGCCGACGGCTCGACGTGGAGGGGTGAATGCGCGACGGCGCTCGGTCACCCCTCGCGCGTCAGCCTTCCTCCCCGTCGTAGAGCCCGTCGATGAGCGCCTTGTAGCTCGCGTCGATCACCTTCCGCTTCACGCTGAGCTTCGGCGTCAGCTCCCCGCGCTCGATCGAGAAATCGTGCTCCAGCAGGCCGATCTTCTTCGGCGACTCGAAGCTCGCGAGTCCCTCGATCGTGCTCCGCACCTCCTTGTCCATCTTCGCGCGGATGGTCGGCATCTCCAGCAGCTGCCGACGCTCCGTCCAGATGATGTTCTTGAGCGCGGCCCACTTCTCGAGGTTGTCCCAGTTGGGCACCACGAGCACGATCGGGTACTTCCGCTTGTCGCCGATCATCACCGCCTGCGAGACGTACTTGCTCATCTTGATGCGGTTCTCGATCGGCTGCGGCGCGATGTTCTTGCCGCCCGCGGTCACGATGATGTCCTTCTTGCGGTCGGTGATGCGCAGGAAGCCATCCTCGAGCACGCCGATGTCCCCGGTGTGGAACCAGCCATCGGCGTCGATCGCCTCGGCTGTGGCGTCGGGGCGGTTGTAGTAGCCCCGCATGACGTGCGGACCCTTCGTCAGGATCTCGCCGTCCTCGGCGATGCGGATCTCGACGCCCGCGACCGCCTTGCCCACCGAGCCGATGCGGAAGGCATCCGGGCTGTTCACCGCGATGACGGGTGACGTCTCCGTCAGGCCGTAGCCTTCGAGGATCGTGAGCCCGGCGGCGTAGAAGAACTTGTTGATCGACGGCGCGAGCGGCGCGCCGCCGGAGACGAAGTAGCGGAGGCGTCCGCCGGTGCGCTCCTTGAGCTTGCTGAACACCAGCTTCTGGGCGACGCCGTACTGCCAGGCGAGGAAGCCACCCGGCTCGCGCCCCGCGAGCTTCTCGTCCGCCCAGCGGTCGGCGACGCCGCGTGCCCAGTGGAAGATGCGCGCCTTGAGCGCGCCGCCGGAGACCGCGTTCTCGATCACGCGGGCGTACATCTTCTCGAAGAGGCGCGGCACCGACATCGCGAAGTGCGGCCGCACCTCCGAGAGGTTGAACGGCACGGTGTCGATGCTCTCCGCGTAGGCGATGCTCACGCCGCACGAGAAGAACAGGTAGTCGCCCATCCGCTCGAAGATGTGCGAGAGCGGGAGGAAGCTGAGCGCGACCTCGCCGGCGACGAGCGGCACCTTCTGCTGCGAGGCGCGGACGTTCGACGCGATGTTGTCGTGGGTGAGCATCACGCCCTTCGGCAGGCCGGTCGTGCCGGAGGTGTAGATGAGCGTCGCGAGGTCGTCGGGCCGGACGGCGAGCGCTCCCGCCTTCCATTCCGCCGCCTTCGAGGGCGAGTCGAGCGCCGCCCCCTTCGCCTCGAGTTCGGCCATCGTCAGGTCCGCCCCGGCGACCTTGGGCTCGGCGAAACAGACGATGGTGCGCACCGTCTTGAACTGCGCGCGCACCGAGGCCGCCTTCTCCGCCTGCTGGGCACTCGACACGAAGAGCACCACCGCGCCCGAATCGTTGAGCGGATGCACGATCTGGTCCGCGGGGAGCGTGGGATAGATCGGCACGTCGGTCATCCCGCCGCCGAGGCAGGCCCAGTCGGCGATCGCCCATTCGGGACGATTCTCGGACATGATCCCGATGCGGTCGCCGCGCTGCACGCCGAGGGCCCCGAGGCCGAGCGAGAGGCACCGCGCGCGCCGCAGCACGTCGGCGTGCGAGAGCGGCACGTACTTGCCGTCCTTCTTGTACTGGTACGCGTTGGGCAGCGCGTGGAGCTCGACGGCGTCGAAGAAGATCGCGGTCAGCGTGGTCGGCGCGGGGCGGGGTCCACCGGAAGCGTGCATGGGAGTCCGGCTCGGGCTGGGGGGATCAGGGCGCGGCGGGGGGGGCGATGCGGACGACGAAGCGGACCGGGCTGCCCGGCACGCGCACGCCGTGGAGTCGTACGTCGGCGAGGACCACGAAGCTGTCGACGGCGACCGTGAGGCGGTTCGCGAAGACGCGCAGGCGTCGGCTCGCGCTCCCGTCGGCGGCGGTGGTGTCCGTGCTGCGCCGCGCGCCGTTCGCGGTCTGCAACGCGACGAGCGTCGTGTCGGTCACGCCGAGCGTGTCGGTGCCGTGGATGGTGGTCCATCGCACCAACCAGCCGCCGACGGCGGGGCCGACGCCGACGGTGTCGCGGCTCACGAGCGAGACGCGCAGCTCGGGACTGATGTTCGTCGCCGCGACGTCGGGGATGACGTACGAGAGCGCGAGTGCGGTGGCGCCCGACGTGAGGAGCGAGTCGGGCCGGCGCGTGATGCGCACCGTGCGGTCGTCGGTCTGCAGTCCGTTGAAGCTTGCGACCAGGCGCACGGTGCCGTCGCGTCGGGTAGTCGCGCGCAGGAAGCCGTCGGCGTCGATGGTGACGCCGGTGTCGAGCGTGAGATAGGTGAAGGCGGCCCCGGTGATCTCGCGGCCCCCTGCGTCGAACGCGCTCGCGCGCAGCGGCGCGGCCGCGCCGAGCGAGTCGCGCATGGTGTCTCCGGCGATGAGCGCCGGGTACGGGATGCGGTCGAAGGCGATGTACGACACCTCGTCCAGTCCGGTCCCGAGGTCTGCGCAGGCGACGGCGATGCCGAGCGCCGCGCACGCGGTGAGCACCGCGCGGCGACCGGCCCGACGACGGTGCGGACGGATCACAGGCCGAGCCGTTCGGCGAGTCGCGTCGCGAGGTTCACGTACGCCTGCGACGCGGGATCGGACGCCGCGCGCACCACCGCCGGCTGCCCGGCCGCGAACGCCTCGGCGACCGCATGGCTGCGCGGCACGACGATGTCCATCATCAGGTGCGCCGGGACCTTCTCGCGGATGTAGTTCGCGGTCGTCTCGCACGCCGGGTTCCCCTCCTCGTACATCGTGAGGAGGATACCGTCGAAGACGAGCCGTTCGTGGGTGCTCACGATGTCCTGTACCCCGCGGAGGATCTGCGGGGTCGTCTGCAGCGCGAGTGGCTCGGCCTGGAGCGGGATCAGCACGCGGTCCGAGGCGGCGAGCGTCGCGCGCGTGACGGGACCGAGGCCCGGCGGTGTGTCCACCACGACGATGTCGCAGCGCTCGGCGGCCGCGCCGAGCATCCTGGACAGGAGGTCGGACGACGCGATCTGCTCGCCGTAGCGCGTGTGGTCCGCCTCGTCGGTGACGCTCCCCGCGAGCATCACGCGGAGCCAGGGGAGCATCGTCGGGAGGAGGACGTCGCGCAGTTCGCGCTCGCCCGAGAGGTAGTCGGCGAAGCCGTAGGTCGGGTGGCCGCGGCGGAGGCCGGCGCCGAATCGCACCGAACCCTGCGGGTCCACGTCGACGAGCAGTGTCTTGAGGCCGCGGCGCGCGAAGGCGGCGGCGAGGTTCACGGCGGTCGTCGTCTTGCCGACGCCGCCCTTCTGGCTCACGATCGCGAGGACGGTCCCCACGTCACTCCCCGGCTTGAGGCGCGATCCCGTCGGGAGCGCGCAGTTGATCGAGCGTGCCCTGCGCGTGCGCCACCCAGCGCGCCGCGTCGGGTCCTTCGGGCGGATGCGCGAGGAAGGCCGACAGGTGCTTGATCGCACCGGTCGCGTCGCCGCGCTTGATGAGCAGGAACGCGAGCCCGTAGTGGGACCCGCCAAGCGATGGGTCGATCTCGAGCGCCTTGCGATAGGCGCGGATGGCCTCCTCCACGCGCCCGATCTTCGTGAGCGCGATCGCCATGTTCTGGAGGATCTTCAGGTCGTTCGGGCGCTCGCGCAACGCGAGGCGATAGCTCGTCACGGCGGCGTCGAAGTCGCCCTGACGCTCCAAGACCAGCGCCTCGTTCAAGTAGTCGAGACGCTGCCGGTTCTGTTGGGACTCGGAGCGGCCGCCGAAGAGGCGGTCCCAGAATGACATGGCTGGCGTATCGGGAGAGGCGGGTATCCCGCACAAGCTATAGATGGGCGGGACCCCCAGCAACCGCATTCCGTCCGCCGGAGCACCCCCCTAGGTTGCGTGCATACCCCATCCCGCCCGAGGCCTCCCGATGCCGCCCCGCAAGAGTCCGCCGATCCCCGTCCGCGAGACCATGCACGTGGACTGGCCCCTCTTCGGCGAGCTCTCCCGGGCGCTGGCCCTGAAGGTGTCCAAGGATTTCGATCCCGAGCTCGTCGTCGGCGTCGCGACCGCCGGCGTCGTCCCGGGTGCGGTGGTGGCCGCGATGCTCGACCGGCCGTTCCACTCGATCATCGTCAGCCGCCGCTTCCGCGCCGAGACCGTGCGTGACACCCCCGCGGTGCTCTCGGCAGCGCCTGCCGACGTCCTCGGTCGCCGCGTCCTCATCGTCGACGAGACCTGCAACGCCGGCGACACCATGCGGCTCGCGCGCGCCGCGATCATCAATGCCGGTGCCGCCGAGGTGCGCACGGCGGTCTCGTTCAGGACCGGCAGCTACAAGCCGGATTTCCATGCGCTCGAGACCGAGAGCATGATCGTGCTCCCCTGGGACCGCGAGACGATCGTCGACGGCCAGTTGCGCAAGAACCCGAAGTACGAGGATGGTGGGCGGTACTGACCGGCGGGGGCGCCCCGTCACGCCGGGGCGTCTGCCGGGGTAAGATGAGGGCCGGACGCCGCGCGGCGTCCGGCCCTCGCTGTCACCCCCACTGCCGGAGATCCGATGCTCGCTGGTTCCCTCGCTGCCCTGCGCCGCCGCCTCGTGCGCGGGATCGGCCTCGCCGCGCTCGCCCTCACCGCGTCCTGCAGCAGCGACGAGGCCACCGGCCCCGTGCCCGCCGACGAGGTGAGCGTCCGCAACAACTCGTTCTCGCCGGCCACCCGCACCGTCGCCGTCGGCACCACGGTGACGTTCCGCTGGAGTCCTTCGGCGAACACCCACAACGTCACCTTCGCCGACGGCCCGACCTCGCCCGACCAGTCGAGCGGGACCTATACGCGCACCTTCGCGGCGGCCGGCAACTTCCCGTACCAGTGCTCGCTTCACGCGGGGATGACCGGGACGATCACCGTTAACTGAACGGTGGTCGAACGTTCACGGGGGGGGGGGGGGGGGGGGTGGGGGGGGGCGGGGGGGGGCGCCTGGGGTGGGGGGGGGAGGGCCGCCGCGCCGCCCGACGGGGGCTCGATCGCGGCGAGCTGCTCGGGGGGCGCGGCCTCGATGGGCGCGGCGACCGGCGTCTCGGGCGCGGGGTCCCCCGGGGGGGTGACCTTCCCGGAGAAGGAGACCCGCACGAGGGGCTCCTCGGGGTCCCCCTCGACGGGCTCCACGCCCGCGAAGGTGGCGTTGCCGCGCACGATCGCGGAGGCGAGGGGGAGGGGTGTGTCCAGCGCCGGGCGCTCGTGCAGGAGCGTCGCGACCTCATTGAGCACGAAGCTCACGTTCGCGGCGTTCTCCAGCGGTACCTCGGGCACGACCAGCTCCGGATCTCCGAAGCGCCGCAGGCCGCGGGTCACCACCCGCACCGGCGCGCCCTCGGCCTCGGAGACGGGAACCGCGTCCACCACGAACCAGTCGGTGAGCGGCCCGCGCGGGTCCCGCCCGGCCCAGGCGTCCACGCCGTAGACGGTCTGGGTGTCGAGATCCTCCACCCAGCCGCCGGCCAGGGCGGCGGCGCGCGCGAAGGCGGCGTGGGCCTG
>JBGATT010000180.1:0-6397 GCA_044229035.1 Gemmatimonadaceae bacterium
AGGAGCTGCTCCCACACGGGACGGAGCTTGGCCCAGGGGATCGCGACCCGGTGCGGCAGGCTGGAGTCGGGCGAAACGATCTCGAGCTCGAGATCGCTGACGCGCCCGAGCGAATCGGGCGCGACGTCATCGATGGGCAACGACAGGCGAAGGAGAGCTGCCGGGACGGTGATCAGGCCGCGGAGTGTCACGCGGGTCGCTGCGACGCGTTCGATCACGGCCGACGTGACGCGCGCCTCCCCGCGATAGACGTTCACCTCGGTGATCGTCGCGTCGTAGGGATAGGCCGTGTCGGCGGTGACGCGGAATCCTCGCGCATAGGCGGTCGCGGTGGCGGCCGCCGACGCCCCGCAGTCGATCAGCTGGCGCGGGGTGCGGCTCACGAGCAACGTGAGTGTCCCCGGGTCGGTGACCGGCTCGGCGCTCCAGTCCCACGGCTGGGAGCGAACGACGGCGAGGCTGTCGCTCGCCGGGACGGCGAGCTGCGTGCGACAGGCGCGGAACCACTCCGCCGCCCGACGCGGGTCGCTCAATCCGGTGGCGCTCGCATGGGTGAGTAGCGCGACGTCGTACTGTCCGCTCGTGATGATCGCGGGCGAGGGCGGTGGAACGGTCGCGCGCTGGGCAACGGCAGGGAGCGCGAGCGCCGCGACGAATCCGACGGCGGCCACGAGCTGGCCACCGGGAAGACGGGGCACTCGTGCGCGGGGCGAGACGTGCAGGCGCATCGAGTCGTGAGGACGAGGTGTGCGGTGCGACACGACGCCTGGTGCCCGGCGTGTCAGTCAAGCGATACACTAGGGTCGCACCCGGAACGCGATCGCGCAAGGCGGACAGGTCATGCGCGTCGCTCCATGTAGACGTCCGCATCCTCGTGCGGTGCCGCCGCAGGCATCGGTGCATGGACGAATCCGAGAGACTCGTACAGTCGGACCGCGGGTCGGAGCAGGGAACTGCTGTACAGGTAGACCATCGGCGCGTCGCGCTCCGCGGCCCACTCGAGCACGCGCTCCGCGAGCGCCCGACCGATGCCACGTCCCCGCGCCCGTTCGGTCACCGCGAGTTTGGCGAGTTCCACCGCGCCGTCCGCACGCGGCACGGCTGCACAGGTGCCGATGACCCGGTCGTCGTCACCGCTGTCGAGGGCCAGCAGGATCTCGCCGCCGCGCGCGATGACGCGGGCGGCCGGGTCGGCGTAGTAGGCCTCGTCCTCGGGCTTGGAGATGAACCAGCGTTCGATCCACTCGCGACTCAGGCGCTCGACGTCGCGCGCGTATCGTGCGTCCCAGCCGACGATGCGCACCACGCGCTCAGAACCAGCCATCCTGCATGTCGAGCGCCGCCGCGTCGTTGCGCAGCAGGAGCGCCACGTCGGGGCCTGTGCGTGGCAGCTCGAAGCCGAAGTAGAATCGCGCCGCCTGCCGCTTCCCTTCATAGAAGTCGACGTCGCTGCCGGTCGCGCCGGCCGCGAGCGCGCGAGTCGCGATCGTCGCCTGCCGCAGCCAGAGCATCGCGAAGACGATGCGCGAGGTGACCTCGAGGTACGCCGTCGCGTTGGCGAGCCCGCGCTCCGGGTCGGCGGCCATCGCTCCGACCAGGTGCTGCGTCACCTTGGCGAGGTCGGCGGCTGCTGCCCGCAGGTCCTCGGCCATCGGCGCGAGTGCCCCGTCGGCCTCGGTCGCTTCGGCGCAGGAGCGCTCGATCTCGCCGAGGAGCGCGATGAAGCACGCCCCCTTCTGCTGCGTGACCTTGCGCCCGAGGAGGTCGAGGGCCTGGATGCCGTTCGTCCCTTCGTGGATCTGGTTGAGGCGGTTGTCGCGGTACAGCTGTTCCACGTCGTACTCGCGCGCGTAGCCGTAGCCGCCGAGGACCTGCACTGCGGCGGAGATGCCCTCCTGGCAGTAGATGCTCGGCCAGGTCTTGGCGATGGGCGTGAGGACCTCGAGGAGTGCCGTCGCACGCGTGCGCGCCGCCTCGTCCGCGCCTGTCTCCTGTTCGTCGACGAGGCGCGAGCAGGTGAGGATGAGCGCGAGCGAGCCCTCGGCGGCGCACTTCGCCGTGAGCAGCATGCGTCGCACGTCGGCGTGCTCGATGATCGCGACGGGCGGGCGCTTCGGATCCTTCTCGCCGGGCACGCGTCCCTGCTTGCGGGTGCGCGCGTAGTCGACGGCGTAGCGGAAGGCGGCGTAGCCCATCGCGGTCGCGGCTCGCCCTACGCCGATCCGCGCCTCGTTCATCATGTGGAACATGTAGGCGAGGCCGTGATGGGGCTCGCCGACGAGGTGCCCCACGCAGGTCCCGCGCTCGCCGAAGTTGAGCAGCGTACTGGTCGTGCCGCGCCATCCCATCTTGTGGATCAGGCCCGCGAGGGTGACGTGGTTCGAGCCCGCGAGGGTGCCGTCGGCCTTCACCTGGACCTTGGGCACGATGAAGAGCGAGATGCCCTTGGTGCCCTCGGGCGCGCCCTTGATGCGCGCGAGCACGAGGTGGACGATGTTCTCGGTGAGCTCATGGTCGCCACCGGAGATCCAGATCTTCGTTCCCTCGATGGCGTAGGTGCCGTCGGGCAGCGGCGCAGCGCTCGTGCGCAGGTCGGAGAGCGACGAGCCCGCGTCGGGCTCGGTGAGGGCCATCGTGCCCGACCACTTGCCGGCGAGCATGTTGGGGAGCCAGAAGTCCTTCTGCGCCTCGCTGCCGAAGGCGGCGAGGAGGTTCGCCGCCCCGGCGGTGAGCATCGGATAGCTCGCCGAGCCGATGTTGGCGGCCTCGAGGTGGCCGATCGCCGCTGAGGCGATGACGTGCGGCAACTGCATCCCCCCGCGCGCCTCGTCATGCGTGCTCGCGATGATCCCCGATTCCGCCACCGCATCCCAGCCCTGCTTGAGTCCCGGGTTGGTGACGACGCGGCCATCGACGAGTTCGGGCTCCTGCTGGTCGTTCGCCTTGCGGAAGGGGGCGTAGTGCTCGTCGGCCACCGCGCGCGCGGTGTCGAGCACGGCGTCGTAAAGCTCGCGGCCCTGGCCGGCGAACCGCGGGCGGGAGGCGAGGCGGTCAGCGTCGAGCAGCTCGTAGAGGAGGAAGGCGAGGTCGCGGCGATCGATCTGGAGGGTCATGGCACGGGTGTTCCGAGTGGGACGGCGGGGATCAGCTCGCGACGGGTGACGCGGGACCGCCCTGTTGCTCGGGGCGGTCGTCGTGCAGGCCGAGCATGCGTCGCAGGAAGACGAAGTTGAAGATGCTCGCGAGCGCGGAGGTGAGGAACCAGGCCGGCGTCCGGCGGAATCCGGCCTGGTCCACGAGCAGCGACATGCCAAGCGCCCCGAGCGCGATCGAACTCGCGTAGAGCACGTAGGCGCGGCCGAGGGTCGCGCGCCAGCGACCGCGGGCCGTGTCACCGAAGGTCACGCGACAGTGGAGGCCATGGACCCACAAGACGCCGACCACCGACGAGACGATCCAGGTGCTGGCCGCGCGATGGCTCGCCACGGGATTCAGCAACCAGAGCAACTCGTACTGCACGGCGCCCAGCGCGACGCCGAGCGGGCCCACCGCAACGAAGCGCGCGAACTGTCGAGCCGGGTGCGAGGTGGAGGGCGCGGTGGACACGGGCGCGGGACCAGGCGAGAACGAGACGGACCGTCGGAACGTCGACGCTGAAATCTAGTGCGCGTCACCGATCGCCAGCGGAGCCGTGACCGAGGCGTGACGCCATCGGCGGTGGCATGTGGCACGCGCGTCCTAGCGTCCCGGAACCTCACCGACTCCCATGCCCCGACCGAGCCTCCGTCCGATGCTGGCGAACGCGCTGTGGGTCACCGTGGCGATCTTCGCATTCGCTCGCGACGCTTCCGCCAACGCGCCGACCCGTGGCGCGCTCGAGTCTCCGGATCGGGGCGAGCACCCGGCGATCGTCACGCGAGGCGACGGGCCCGGGATCGTGATCCTGAGCGGCCTGCTCGGCGGTGTGGCACGGATGAAGCCCTTGGCGGACTCGCTCGTCGCGCGCGGATTCCGCGTCATGACGATCGATCCCTATCGCCTCTCGGCCGAGTCCGCCGACGTCTCGTTCCATGGGATGGCGCAGGAGGTCTCCCGCGCGATGGAGCGCATCAAGCTCGGGTCGGCGGTGGTCGTCGCACACGCACATGCGTCGGGCATCGCGCTGCGGCTGGCGGCGAACGCGCCCGATCGCGTGCACGAACTGGTGCTCCTCGAGGGCGGACTGTTGCCGACGACACGCAGCGCGGGGGTGACGCGCGGATTGCGCACGGCGCAGGTGGTCGCGCGCTTCCCGGGTGGGCATGCCGTCCTCCGGACCGCCCTCGCGATGGGGATCCGCGCGAACAGCGGGGACCGGCTGTGGCTCGACGACGAGACCGCGCGTGAGTACGCCGATCAGTTGCTCGCCGACCTCCCGGCGGTGGGGCGGATGGTCGCACGTCTCGCGGAGGCGCGCGAGCCGGAGTCGACCACGGCGCTCCTCCGGCGCCTGCAGGCGCCGACGCTGATCCTCGTCGGTGCCGCCCCGCACGACTTCACGCCCGCGGAATCGGAACTCGCCGGGCTCGCCGCGCTCGACTCCGTGCGGATCGAACGGCTGCCCGGCGTCGGACACTTCGTGCATGAAGAAGCCCTGCCCGTGGTGCTCCGCGCGATCGAGCGCGCGGAGTCGCGACGACGCGTCCTCTAGACGTCAGGGCACCGGTCGTGTCAGCTCGATCGCCCGCTGGACCGCCGCATACGCATCGATCACGCCGCCGGTCCGCGACAGCGTGCCGAACTTCGCCTTGGTGTCGCCGCCGGGGACCGTCACCTCGAGGTCGCGCAGGGGGCGCACGGTCCCGAGGATGATGCCCTTCACCTGTTCGGGCGTGAGCGTCGGGAAGTACGAGAGCAGGAGTGCCGCGACTCCGCTCACCACCGGCGCGGCCATCGAGGTGCCGCTGTTCTCGCCCACGCCCCCACCCGGCACGGTCGAGTTGATGTCGACGCCAGGAGCGAACAGGTCCACCGTGCGTGCGCCGTAGTTGGAGAACTCGGCGGGGAGCGCCGGTCCCGGCTGCCAGGAGGAAGCGCCGATCTCGAGCCACATCGGGGCCTCCTCGCCGCCCGCGAGGCGGCGCGAGGGGAAGCTCGGCACCTCGTCGGTGTTCGCGCCATCGTTGCCCGCGGCGTGGACCATGAGCACCCCCTTGGCGGCCGCGTAGCGCACGGCCGAGTCGACCGCCGGCTTCCCGGGCGAGTAGCCCTTGCCGAAGCTCATGTTGATGACCTGCGCGCCGTTGTCCGCCGCGTAGCGGATCGCGCGCGCGACCTCGTCGTCTCGCTCGTCACCATCGGGGACGGCGCGGATCGCCATGATGCTCACGTTCGGGGCGATGCCGCGCACGTCCTGCTGCGCAGTGGCGACGGCGCCGATGATCCCGGCGACATGCGTGCCGTGGCCCGCGTCCGGCCCGGTGACGTCGGCGGAGCCGGCGCGGTCGTGCGGAACGCCGCGCGGATCGAAGAGCGTGTCGAGCTGCCAAGTGGAGGCCTTGAGCTGTTCGCCGGCTTCGGCGATGGCCGCCGAGTCGATTCCGGCCGTGGCGAGCCGGAGATACATCGTCTTCGCGTTGGAGTCCGCGCGGGTGGCCGGCGTGAAGGCGCGGACGCGCGTGACGGACAGCGTGTCGGTGCCCATCGCGCGGCGCAGCGAGGCATTCGTCGTGGTGAGCATCCCGCGGATCATCGCGATCTGGTTCCCCATCTGCGCCCCTTCGGCGGCCTTCTCTCGAAAGGTCTTCGCGACCTCGCCGCAGATCGACTCGTCGGGCTTCGTGAGGCCGCGACCCGCGGGGAGACCGCGGCACGCGGCGTAGACGCGCGTGAGTTCCATCGTGTCATATCGGCCGGTGTCCCCGGGGAGCTTGGGGATCATGCTCCAGCCGTGGACGTCATCGACAAAGCCGTTGCGGTCGTCGTCGACGCCGTTGCCGGCGACCTCGCGCGTGTTGGTCCAGAGGACCGGCTTCAGCTGCGCGTGCGCGGTGTCGACCCCGCCGTCGATGACGGCGACGATCACGCGGCGCTGCGGGCGTCGCGTCGCGAGGAGTTCGGTGAGGGCCCGGTCGACGCCGGTTCCGTAGACGCCGCCCCGTTCGATGTCGAGGCGCTGCCAGGCGGGCGGAGCCTCCGCCGGACCGTCGGGCGCGTCCGGCGCGCTCGGTGCGGACGCCTTGGGTGCGGCGTCCCCGCTGCTGTTGGCATTGCCGTTCGCGGGGGCGCTGGGAGCCGGTCGCGACGTGACGGCGGGGGTGGCGGGGGCGCAGGCCGCGAGCACGGCCGCAAGCGCGAGGAAGGTCGGTCGGAGGGCGATCATCGGGGTACCTGGGAGAGAGGCGCGACGACCCCTGCC
>JBGATT010000181.1:0-6390 GCA_044229035.1 Gemmatimonadaceae bacterium
GCTCGACCCGGCGAGCCCGATCAATCCCGCCGCGCTCAGCGCCGGGACCCGGTACTCGGTCTACATGCAGTTCGAGCCCGAGTTCCGACGCACGACCGTCGGGGGCGCCTCGGCGTCCGCGCGCGTGATGCGGTTCCCGGGCTTCCTCGTCTCCGGCCAGTTCCGCCGCCTCACCGTCGCGGCCTCGGCCTCGACCTTCCTGGATCGCACCTACCGCAACGTCTACGCCGACAGCCAGAGCATCGGGGGCGAGATGGTGCCCTCGACGCTCATCGCCTCGAGCAACGGCGCGATGACCGATGCGCGCGTCGCCGCGGCGTGGTGGGTGAAGGAGACCTTCCAGGTGGGCGCGAGCGTGCACGCGCTCGTCGGCGAGAATCGCACCACGTTCGGCCGCAGCTTCCCTGACAGCACCGGGATCGGCGGCTTCACGCAGCTCTCCACGCTCACCTACTCCGGCGGCGCGCTCACCATCGGCGCGGTCTACTATCCGCTGAAGGGGCTCGTCCTGGGCGGCTCGATCCGCCGCGGCGGCTCGCTCGACGCCTATCAGGACGCCACCATCATCGCCTCCGGCGAGGCCCCGGACCGCATGGGACTCACGGTCGCGTGGACGGGCATCCCCAATACCACGCTCGCCGCGCGCTTCGAGAAGACCAGCTGGAGCGACATGCAGTCGCTCGGCAGCGCGCAGATGACGGCGTTCGACGCGAATGAACTCGGAGTCGGCGTCGAGGTGATGGGGCCCCGCGTCGCGGGCGCGCCATCCTTCACGCGGTTCGGCTTCCGCTCGCGCACGCTGCCGTTCGGCGTGAACGGCGACCAGGTCTCCGAGCGCGCGCTGAGCGGCGGCCTCTCGGTCCCGCTCGCGCGGGGCCGCGCGCAGGTCGACCTCGGCCTGCAGCGCGCGACCCGGAGCGCCGCCGGCGCCGACGAGAAGGCCTGGTTCGTCTCGATCGGGCTCGGCATCCGCCCCTGAGGCCGGCCGCGTGACCGCGACCACGCCAGCCCTCGCCGCGGACGCCGCCGCCCTGGTGCTGGTCGCCGACGACGTCGAGGCCAACGTCGAGCTCCTCCGCGACCAGCTCGCCTCGCTGGGCGTTCGCGTGATCCACGCCGCCGACGGTCCCTCGACGCTCCTCGCCTGCGCCGAGGCGCATCCGGACCTCTGCATCCTCGACGTCTCCATGCCGCCCGGCGACCTCGGCGTCGATGCGCGCGAGACCGGATTCGAGGTCTGTCGCCGCCTCAAGCGCGACCCGCGCACCTCGCGCATCCCGGTGATCTTCGTCTCCGCGCTCAACGATGCGAGCGACCGGCTGAAGGCGATCGAGGCCGGTGGCGACGACTTCCTGCTCAAGCCCCACAACCGCCACGTCCTGGGCGCGCGCGTCCGTTCGCTCCTCAAGCTCAAGGGCGCGACCGATGCGCTCGAGGAGAGCCTCAAGCGCCTGCGCGAGCTGCAGAAGGCGCGCGACGACCTCATGCGGATGATCGTGCACGACCTCAAGACGCCGCTCACCAGCATGCTCGCGACGCTCGAGATGCTCCGCGACGGCGACTTCGGCCCCATCGAGGACCGTCCCGCGCGCGCCCTCTCCGACGTGGAGGGGAAGGCCGAGGACCTGCTGGGCCTCATCCAGGACCTGCTCGACGTCAGCAAGGTCGAGGAGCAGTCGCTCGCGCTCGCGCCCGAACCCATCGCGCCGGCGGCACTCCTCGCCGAGATGCTCTTCGACTGGGAACTGCGCTTCCGCCAGGAGCAGACGACGGCCCGCACCGAGGTCGCCGACGATGCCCCGATCTTCCTCGCCGACAAGACGCTCGTGAAGCGCGTGCTCGCGAACCTCGTGCAGAACGCGATCACGCACAGTCCCGTGCCGGTGACCCTCACGCTCGGCGCGCGCCGCGACCCGGCGGGCATCGTGCTCTCCGTGACGGACGACGGCCCGGGCATCCCCGAGGAGTATCAGGGGCTCGTCTTCCAGAAGTTCGAGCAGGTGCGGACGCCGAACGCACCGCGTGTGCGCAGCTCGGGACTCGGCCTCGCGTTCTGCCGCGTCGCGGTGGAAGCCCATGGCGGCCGCATCTGGGTGCGCAGTGCCGAGGGGCAGGGGAGCACGTTCCATCTCCTGCTCCCGCTCGAGCCGCAGGAACGCCCCGCGCGCGTGCTGCGCACGGGCGAGTATCCGGCGGTGGGGAGCGTGTGAAGGTCCTGCTGCGCACCTTCGGGTGCCGCGCCAACCACTACGATGCGGAGCAGGTGCGCGCGCTGCTCACGCGAGCGGGCGCGCAGGTCGTCGATACCGCGCCAGCGGGCTCCGAGGCGCCGGGTGCGGTCGACAGGTCACCGGAGGTCGCGGTGCTCACGTCCTGCGCCGTCACCGCGGACGCCGAGGCGGACCTCCGGCAGGCCGTGCGACGGCTCGCGCGCGAACACCCGTCCATGCGCGTGATCGTGACCGGTTGTGCCGCCGCCCGCTCCGGCGAACGCATCGCAGCGCTGCCGAACGTGGCCGCGGTGATCCCCGGCGCCGACCTCGCGGCGACCGCGGCCGCGGTCGGACTCCCGGACGCGGCGGTCGGCGATGCGACGCGCACGCGCGCCGAGCGCCAGTCGACGGCTCGTGCCACGTTGCGCGTCCAGGACGGCTGCGACGAGCGTTGCACCTTCTGCGCGACCACCCTGGCGCGAGGGGCGCACCGCTCGCGCGCGGTGGCGTCGCTCGTCGAAGAGGCGCGGGCGCTCAGCGAGCATCACGCGGAGATCGTGCTCACCGGTGTCCACGTGGGCTCGTGGGGAACGGAGGATGGGCGCACCCTCGGCAGCCTGGTGCGCGCGCTCGTCGACGGCACGCGCAAGGTCCGATTCCGTCTGGCGAGCGTGGAGGCGACCGAGGTCGACGCGGAGCTCGCCGAACTGCTCCGCGATGGCGGCGACCGCGTCTGTCCCTATGTGCACGCGCCGCTGCAGTCGGGCAGCGATGCGGTCCTGCGGCGGATGGGCCGGCACTGGTACACGGCGACCACCTATGCCCGCGCGATCGAGCGCCTCACGCGCGATCGCGCCGTCTTCGGTCTCGGGGGCGACGTGATGACCGGCTTCCCCGGCGAGACCGATGCCGATCACGCGGCGACGATGGAGATGGTGCGCACGCTGCCCTTCACGCATCTCCATGTCTTCCCGTACTCGCCGCGCCCGGGCACCCCGGCCGCGCGCCTCGGGGCGGAGGTCCCCGCGTCGGTCGCCCGTGCCCGCGCCGCGGAGGTCCGCGCGCTGGCCGTCGAGAAGTCGCGCGCGTACGCCACCTCCCGCATCGGCGGTGCGGCCGACCTCGTCGTCGTCTCGCCCCCCGCACCCGTTCCGCATCCCGCATCCCTCCCGCATCCCGCACTTCGGAAGTGCCTGACCGAGGACTATCTTGAGGTCCACGCCGAGACCGTCGCCCCCCGGGGCACCCGCTTCACCACCCGGCTGAGCGAACCGATGCTGTTCCTGCCACTCCCCGCCCTCCGCACCGAGTGAACGAGCGCGGTCATGAGTCGAAGGTCCCCGCATCCGGTCCCAGCCCCGTACCCCGTACCGCCCGTGCGCCCCGCATCGCCGTTCCCCTCCTCGCCTCCCGTATCGTCTGACATGCCTTCGGTATACATCGAGACATACGGCTGCCAGATGAACGTGAGCGACTCCGAGCTCATGTACGGCAAGCTCGCCGCCGAGGGCTACACCACGCAGGACTCCCCGCACGGCGCCGACGTCGTGCTGGTGAATACCTGCGCCATCCGCGAGAACGCCGAGCAGCGCGTGATCGGCCGCTTGGGCGAGCTCCGCCGCGACCTCAAGCCGGGGGCCGTGCTCGGCGTCACCGGTTGCATGGCCCAGCGCCTTGGCCCTCGGCTCCTCGAGACCGATACCCGCGTGCAGCTGGTCGTCGGTCCCGACGCGTATCGCATGCTCCCCACGCTCATCGAGAACGCGAAGAAGGGGGAGCGGTTCACCGCCACCGACTTCGACCTCGAGGAGCACTACGAGGATTTCACCGCGCGCCGCTTCGAGGGCGTGAAGGCGTGGATCCCCGTGCAGCGCGGCTGCGACTACCGCTGCACCTACTGCATCGTCCCCACGACCCGCGGCCCCGAGCGCAGCCGCAAGCTCGCCGATGTCGTCCGCGAGACCGGGGAGGTCGTGGCGCAGGGCATCACCGAGGTCGTGCTGCTCGGGCAGACCGTCAACTCGTACCACGACGGCACGCATGACTTCGCCGACCTGCTGCGCGCGGTGGGCGCCGTCCCCGGCATCCGTCGCGTGCGCTACACGAGTCCGCATCCGAACGACTTCTCCGACCGCGTGATCGCCGCGATGGCCGAGACGCCCGCGGTCTGCGAGCACGTGCACCTGCCCATGCAGAGCGGCTCCACGTCGATGCTCAAGCGCATGCTGCGCCGCTACTCGCGCGAGGAGTATCTCGACGCGGTGGCCCGGCTCCGCGCGGCGATCCCCGGCCTCGCGCTCACGACCGACATCATCGTCGGTTTCCCCGGCGAGACCGATGCGGAGTTCGAGGACACGCTCTCGCTCTGCCGCGAGGTGCGCTTCGACGACGCCTTCACGTTCAAGTTCTCCGCGCGCGAGGGGACGCCCGCCACGCGCATGCCGGTCGAGTGGACCATCCCCGAGGCCGTCGTCGATGCCCGCTACGAGGCCCTCGTGGCGACCATCCGCGGCATCTCGCGCGAGAAGAACATGGGTCGGCTCGGCGAACGCATGGAGGTGCTCGTGGAGAAGGAGGCGCGGAAGGGCGAACTCCTGCAGGCGCGCTCGCGCGACTTCAAGACCGTCCTCGTGCCGGGCGACCCTGCGCTGATCGGCCACTACCTGACCGTCGAGCTCACGGGGACGACGGGCGCGACCTTCACGGGATCGCCGGTGCAGGAGCGCGCGCCGTTGCCGATGGCGGGTTAGCGGGGGCACGCGGCACCGCGCCCGCGCCCGGGGGCGTTGGCTCGGGGCAGGCGAGTCGTCGCGCCTCGAGCCCTTCCGCGAGCCGCGCCATGGCCGTGTCGCGCGGGATCCCGCTCCGCGCGGAGAGGAAGGCGATCGCATCGGTGCTCCGCGCCGGTTCGCCGTCCGCGAAGATCCACGCCGAGTCGCCGCGTTGCGCGATGAACCAGCCGACGGCATGCCCCAGCGCGAATCCGGCCACGTCAGCGCGCGGGTCGTCCCACCACTGGCCGGCGAGCGCGGAGTCGAGTTGTGCCGTCGTGAGCGCGCCGAGCCCGCGGATGGTTCGGTTCGCGCAGAACGACTCGGCGAAGGATCGCCCGTGCGACCCGCCGTGGTGCATCGCGAACGCCTCCCCGACCGTTCCCGGGATCACGTCGCGCCGGCCGAAGGTCGCGACGTGCACCACCTCGTGGGCATCGAGCCCGCCCTGCGCCGAGAGCGGCGCGAACACGGCCAGGGGCGGGAACACCATCATCGCGAAGAGCGGCCGGTCCATCTGCAGCACGCCCAACACCGAGAGCGTCGTGTCGCGCGCCGGGGCGATGACGTAGCGCGCCAGCGGGAGCGGGTCGGTGAAGCCGAGCGCGGCACGGAGTGCCCGCATCTCGGCGAACTGCGCACGGATGCGCGGCGCGTCCACCGACACGCCGCCGACCGCGTAGACCAGGCTGCCACGATCCTCCAGCACCTGGTGCAGCCGGCGGCCGGTCACTGGTGACCGGAACGCGCGCGTCGCGACCGAGTCCTCGTCCACGAGCACGTACCAGGAGCCGAGCCGCGATGGCGCCGCGGCCGGTTCCGCGGCGAACGCGGTCAGGTGGAGACGACGCGGGCGCCCCGGTGCGGCGAACGTGAGGCTGTCCCCGCGGATGAGCACGAACCAGTCGGGCGCGCCGAGGCGCATCGCACCCGCGGCGAAGTCCCACTCGCGGCCGGTGAAGCGCGCATCGCGCGTCCGACGCGCCCCCAGCAGGTCGTCGCTGCGCTCCATCCAGTCGCGGTACTCGACCATGAGGTCGCAGGACGGCCCGCCCGTTGCGGGCAGGCGGGCGCCGAGCAGGACCACGCCATGCAGCGCGCTCCGCATCGCGGTGCAGGGCACCTCCTCCTGCAGCGGCACGGCGGCGGAGGTCTGCGCCTCGAACCGTGCCGCGAACGGCATGCCGATGGTCGCGCACGCGACGCCATGCGCGAGGAGTCTCGTGCCACGCGCCATCAGGGGGTGCGTGAGCGACGCGGCGCACGCGCGAGTCGCGAGGGTCGGGAGGCGCATCGCCTCATCCTACCCGCGGACCTGACCGCCGGTCACGCCGTTCGTCACGCCGCCGGTCGCTGTGCTGCGCACACCGTTCGTCCCTGCGGCTCGACGGGACATCCCGCGTTCG
>JBGATT010000182.1:0-6370 GCA_044229035.1 Gemmatimonadaceae bacterium
CGGGATCGAACCGGAGGGGCGCATGGCGAGGAGTGGGGGTCCTGACCTCCAATCTCCCATCCGGTCGCGGCGGTTCAAAGCCTGCAGTTGGATTCTAGGGGGGGGGCTCCGCTCGCGGCGGCCAGCGGTCGGCGGCATCTTTCCGTAACGGGTTCACCACCCGCTCCAGGCCGTCTCCCGTACTCCCCCTGACATGCCGAACCTCGCTGCCAACCACCCGCAGGTCGTCCACTTCGCCATCGCCCTGCTGTTGATGGGTGTCGCCTTCCGTCTGGTCTCGCTCACCGGCCGCCTGACCTTCACCAAGCACGCGGCGGCGGTCCTCCTGCTGCTGGGCACCATCTCGGCGGCGGTCTCGGTGAAGTCGGGGATCGACGCGCATGGTCCCGTGGAGCGGATCCCCGGCGCGCGTTCGGCGGTGCAGGAGCACGAGGAGTACGGCATCGACGCGCGGAACGTGTTCTTCGTGGTCGCGGCGGCGGAGCTGCTCGCGCTCGGCCTCGCGGCCGGCGCGAAGACGGGCGGCTACGCCAAGTTCGCCTATGTCGCCTCGGCGGTCGTCGGCGTCTACGGCGCGTCCGTGCTCTACGAGGCGGCCGAGCACGGTGGTGAGCTGGTCTACGAGTACGCCGGCGGTCCGGGCCTGCGGACCGGCGAGCCGGGCGACGTGGAGCGTCTCCTGCTCGCCGGGCTCTACAATCAGTCGGTGAACGACCGCAAGGCCGGCAACGCCGCCGGCGCGGCGCGCCTCGTGAGCGAGATGGCCACGCGTTTCCCGAACGACACGACCATCAAGTTCCTGCAGGTCGAGTCGCTTCTCAACGACGTGAAGGACCCCGCCGCGGCGCTCGCGACGGCGCGCGGGATCGGCGTGGACGAGAAGAGCATCCGCTTCGTGACGCGCAAGGCGACGCTCGTCGCCGACGCGTTCATCGCGCTGGGCCAGAAGGACAGCGCGCGCGTGGTCCTCGAGCCGGTGGTGGCGGCCTTCCCGCAGAACACGCGGCTCAAGGCGAAGCTCGACTCGCTCCGCTGAGTCGCGGCGCTCCCGGATGCTGAAAAGCCAGTCGCTGCAGGTCCTGCTGGCACTCGCGACGGGGCTCACGCTCGGGATGGGGCTGGCGGATCCGGCGGTGGGGAGCCTCGCGGCCGTGGCGGCGCGTGCGCTGCCCGCCGCCGACGTGGTGGGCACGCTCTGGACCAACGCCATCCGGATGACGGTCCTTCCGCTCGTCGCGGCGTTGACCATCGCGTCGGTGGCCGGCACCGGCGGGAGCGCCGAGCTGCGGCGCGCCGGCGGCCGCGCGCTCACCGTGTTCGTCGTGCTGCTGCTGGCGGGAGGCGCGATCGCCCTCGTGACGTCGCAGTTCGCCTTCGCGAGCTTCATCATGCCCGCCGAGGTGGCGGAGCGCGTGCGTGGCTCGGTGGCGGCGGTGACGTCCGCTCCCGCGATGCCCTCGCTGTCCCAGCGGCTCATCGACATGGTGCCCTCCAATCCGGTGAAGTCCGCCGTGGACGGCGCGTTGCTCCCGTTGGTGGTGTTCTCGCTGGCGTTGGGCTTCGCGCTCAAGCAGGTGACGCCGGAACGACGCGCCCCCGTGGTGGAGGCCTGCCGCGGCATCGCCGACGCGCTGCTCGTCGTCGTGGGCTGGGTGGTGCTCGTGGCCCCCATCGGCGTCTTCGCCTTGACGCTCGCGCTCGGCGCGCGCCTGGGCACGAGTTCGATCGGCGCGCTCGCGCGCTATATCGTCACGCTCTCGGGCACGCTCCTCATCTTCACGGTGCTGCTCTATCCGGTGGTCGTGCTGGCGGGGCGGGTCCCGCTGCGTCGCTTCATCGCGGCGGCGGCGCCGGCGCAGGCGCTGGCGGCGGGATCACGCTCGTCCCTCGCCGCCCTTCCGCTCATGATCTCGGCCGCGCGCGAACGGCTGGGCCTGGGCGAGGCGGCGAGCGGGTTCGTCCTGCCGTTGGCGGTCTCGATCTTCCGCGTGAACGTGCCCATGGCCTGGGTGGTGGGCGTGGTGTTCCTCGGGAAGCTCTATGGCATCCCGGTGAGTGAAGGCGCCCTGCTGGGGCTGGTGCTGACCTCGACGCTGCTGAGCTTCAGCGTGCCGGGGATCCCGTCGGCGAGTCTCTTCCTGCTCTCCCCGGTGCTGGTGGACCTGGGGCTCCCCGCGGCGGGCGTGGGGATCCTCATCGCAGTGGATGTGCTGCCCGATATGTTCAAGACGCTGGCGAACGTCACGTCTCAGTTGACCGCGGCCGTCCTGGCCGGCGGTCGCGCGAATCCTCCGACCGGAGTGTAGATGAAGTCCAGTTCGCTCCTTCTCGCCACGTTGGCCGCGCTCGCGGCCTGCACGCCGCCGGCGCCGCCGGCCGCCGGCGCTCCCGCGCCGCGCCCCGGTGCGGCACCCGCGCCATCCCCGACCACGCCGGGGACGCCGCCCGGTACGCCGACCGGCGGTCAGCCTGGCGGTCAGGGCGGCGGTCCGGGCGGTGCCGGTGGTCCCGGCGGTGCCGCGGGCCAGCCCCCCGCCCCGCGTCCCTACGCGTCGGTCATCACGCCGCGCGCGGTGACGCAGAGCGGCCTGCTCAAGGTCCATCGCGTGGGCGAGCAGCTCTTCTTCGAGATCCCCGCGAGCGCGCTCAACAAGGAAATGCTGCTCATCTCGCGCAACGTCGAGAGCACGCTCCAGAGCCCGGCCGGCTTCTTCGGCGGTGGCTCGCGCAACATCGTGCAGTGGGAGCGCGCCGGGAACCGCGTGGTGCTCCGCGCCAAGGACTTCGACCTGCAGGCCGACACCTCCTCGGCGATCTGGAGCGTGGTGAAGGGCTTCCGGAAGGGCGCGGTGCTCGCCTCGTACAACGTCGCCGCCTACGGGCCGGACAGCGCGGCCGTCGTCGACGTGAGCGACCTCTTCCTCAGCAACATCCCCGAGCTCGGACCCATCGCCGGCATCCAGCGCAACAAGAGCTGGGTGGAGCAGACGTGGGCGTTCCCCGACAACGTCGACGTCGAGGTGACGCAGAGCGGCGCGGCCCCGCCGGCCGGCGCGGGCGGCTTCCCCGGCGCGCCGGGCGGCGGTGGGACCGCGCGCTCGCAGACGGTCCGCGTGCACTACTCGATGCTCAAGCTCCCCGACCAGCCGATGATGCCGCGCTGGGAGGACGAGCGCGTGGGCTACATCTCCAGCTCGTTCTACGACATGTCGAGCCGCGAGCATGAGGCCCACTCGCGGAGCTTCATCCACCGTTTCAAGCTCGTGAAGAAGGACCCGACCGCCGCCGTCTCCGACCCGGTCGAGCCGATCATCTACTGGATCGACCCGGCGACGCCCGACTGGCTCAAGCCGTGGATCGTGAGCGGCGTGAACAAGTGGCAGGACGCGTTCCGGAAGGCGGGCTTCTCCAACGCCATCTTCGGCCGCGTGGCGCCCACCCCGCAGCAGGATCCGAACTTCTCCATGTACGACGCCCGCAACTCGGCGATCTACTGGAACCCGAGCACCGTCGCCAACGCGACCGGCGGCCAGGTCGTCGACCCGCGCTCGGGCCAGATCCTGAAGGGCGAGGTGAACATGTACCACAACATCATGCAGTTGCAGAAGGAGTGGTACTTCATCCAGGTCTCGCCGCTCGACGCGCGCGCCCGGACGCTGCCGCTCCCCGACTCGCTCATGGGGCGCCTCGTGGAGTACGTCGTCACGCACGAGATCGGCCACTCGATCGGCTTCCCGCACAACATGAAGTCATCGGCGCAGTACCCGGTCGATTCCATCCGCAGCCGCAGCTTCCTCGAGCGGATGAACGGCCACGTCGCGACGCTCATGGACTACTCGCGCTTCAACTACGTCGCGCAGCCCGAGGACAGCATCCCGCCGCACCTGCTCATCCCGCAGGTCGGGCCGTACGACGACTTCGCCGTGCGGTGGGGCTACGCCCCCATCCCCGGCGCGCGCACGCCGGACGACGAGAAGGCGACGCTCGACCAGTGGGCCCGCGAGCAGGACCGGTTCCCCTGGCTGCGCTTCACCACGCCCGACGCCGAGGCCGACCCGGAGAACCTCACCGAAGCGGTGGGTGACGCCGACGCGGTGAAGGCGACGACGCTCGGCATGCGGAACCTGACCCGCGTCGTGAACTCGCTCATCCCGGTGGCCGAGAAGCCGGGGGAGAACTACGACGAGCTCGAGGAGCTCTACAACGCGGCCGTGGACCAGTGGGGCCGCTACATGAGCCACGTCGGCGCGATCGTGGGTGGCGCGTACACGCAGGAGCGCTACGGCACCGGCGCGCGCTTCCGCCCGCTCGAGCGCGCGCGCCAGCAGGAGGCGCTGCGCTACCTCAACGCGACGGCCTTCCAGGTCCCGCCGATGTTCCTCGACACGGCGATCCTCCGCCGCATCGAGAACGCCGGCGTCGTCGAGCGGTTCCGCACGCGGCAGGCCGGCGTGGTGAACTCGCTGCTCGGGATGGCGCGGCTCAATCGCCTGATCGAGTTCGAGGCGCTCGCCGGCAGCCCGCGCGAGGCCTACACCGTCGCCGACCTCATGGGCGACATGCGCGCCGGCATCTTCGGCGAGCTGTCACAGGGCTCGGTGCGGGTGAACGTCTTCCGCCGCAACCTGCAGCGGTCGTTCCTCGCGACGGCCGATGCGCGGCTCAACCCGCCGGCCCCGGCAGCGGCCGCGGCGGCGGCCTTCGGTGGCCCGGCCCCGCTCGCGGCCAACAGCGACGTGCGCGCGGCCCTGCGCGCGGCGCTGCAGGACATCGATGCCCTCGCGGCGCAGGCGCTCCCCAAGGCCGCCGATGGCATGACCCGGATCCACCTGCGCGACCTGCGCACGGAGATCAAGCGGATCCTCGACCTCGAGGAGTAGGCTCCGCCGCCTGCCCGCGCCCTGACCGTCGTCGATGGTCAGGGCGCGCGCTTCGACCCCGGTACGGCGATGCCCGTGCCGGGGTCGAACGTTCCCCCGTCCGTGAGGACGTGCGTCCGCACATCACTCGCCTGCAACGGCACGCGGGCGTCCACGCGCGTCGCCCGCCGGGCGTCGAAGATCACCACCGCGCTCGCGCCGCGCACGCGCCACCTTCCGTCCGGCCCCACCACCAGCGCCGTCGATTCGTCGATCCCCGCGCCGAGATGCGGCGTCCGCTCGATAACGAGCGAGAGCAACCGGCCGTAGCGCTTCCTGCGCAGGAAGTGCTGGTCGACGATCGCGGTGGTGAGCAACGCGAAGCCCTCGGCGGTGATGACGTTGTCGCCCTCCAGCGTGCCCCAGGCGAGCGTGGAGTCAGGGCGCGCACCGCCAGGACGCCGCTCGTCGCCCGTGAGCATCACGCGGGACATCACCGCCGCGCCCGCCGAGGTCCCGCCGACCACCGCTCCCGCCGCGTAGCGCGCGTGGATGGCGCGCTCGGTGGGTGTGCCGCGCAGGATGTCCGCCAGCCGCACCTGGTCGCCGCCCCCGAACCAGATGCCCGTGGCACCATCGAGGAGCCGCGCCACCGAATCGGTCATCGCCTGCGCGCGATCCACCCAGACGTTCTGCGCGACCGCGCCGAGCGCGCGGAGGTCCTGCGCCTTCTCCTCCCCGCCGGCGAGGCCCTCCTCGCTCGCCATCGCGAACACGATGATCCGTGCCTTTCCTCGCCCACCGGCGAGGTCCACGAACTCCTGCACGAGGGCGTCGGGCTGCGGCCCGCCGCCGACGATGTACAGCGTGCCCTTCGGCGGTGCCGCCTGTGCGCCGAGCGTCGGCAGAGGCGCGCACAGCACCGCCACGAGCGCAACGGCGGTGCACAGGACCTTCGAACGGTTGGTCATTCCGGAACGGGCTCCTCGGCCGGCTTGGCACGATAGAGGAAGGCGACGCCGAGGAAGAAGGCGCCGACGAGCAGGTAGCTGCCGATGCGCAGGCCGACACTGTCGAGGTCGCTCGCGCTGATGAACCCCTTCGCCGCGGCGACGAGCGACAGCGCGAGCCCGGTCTGCCGCAGTCCGTTGACCGCGCGCCGGCGCCCGAGGAGGATCAGCCCCACGCCGACGACGGCATAGTAGGCGATGAGCAGGAAGGTGGCGATGTCGTACGACCAGGCGTCGGCGAGTTCGGCGCGTCCCCAGAAGAACAGCGCGACAGGACCGGCAGCCTTGATCGCCACCAGGGGTGCCCGCGCCTGCCATGGCTTCTTGCCCTCATCGAGGACCGCGAAGGCACGTGGCGCGGCGACCGAGAAATAGAGCCACGCCGCCACGACGGTGAGGCCGAGCAGCGCCGGCTCGTTCACGAACGGGGGGAGCTGGTAGCCGCGACGCACATCGATCAGCACGTAGCCGACGACGGACGCCGCGCCCAATGCGAGCGTG